>CAZZWG010000090.1:0-12675 GCA_964657685.1 Verrucomicrobia bacterium Tous-C9LFEB
GGGGCTCCGGCCGTGGCGGCAGTGCTGCCGCACTGGCCGTTTCCGCCGATGTTGGTAGCGGTTTGGCCTACGCTGGTCTGAATAGCGAAAGCCGGTGCGGAGATGCAGTTGGGAACGAAGACGGAGACGAACGGCGCGTTTTTGAGATCGGCGTTCGAGGTGTAGTTGCCGGGGAAATAGCTCATGCCGAACCCACCGCGAACGACAGTGTTGGACACGAGGGAGTAGGAGAAGCCTAGGCGCGGCGCAACGTTGGAGTAGTCCGTCTTGATGCCCGCGTTGTTGTTGACTCCGTTGACTCCGGCGACCTGGAGCGCGTCGCCGATGCTTGTGGTGGAGGAGCCGACGGCCTGGTTGTAGTTGAAGTTGGAGATGCGGTTGTGAGCCTCGGTGAAGGGGGTGAAGATGTCATACCGCACACCGTACTGAACGGTCAGTTTGGGGCTGGCTTTCCAGCTGTCCTGGACGAAGAGGCTGGGTTCGTAAGTGCGGTAGTCGGGTGCGGTGAGGTCGTAGCGGCGGTCGTCAGAGGTGAAGGCGCCGAGGAGGGTGGAAGCGAGTTGGTTATCCTGCCGCTGCTTGGCTGTGGCGGCGGTGATGCACTGGTTGGAGGCTGCGTTGTAGCCAGTGCCGGAAACGCAGCCGTCTGTGCCGAGGCCGAAGCCATATTCGCCGACGGGCTGGGCGCTTTGGACGTTGCGAGCCTGACGGCGGATGTAGCTGATGCCTGCGCGGAGGGCGTGATTGCCCAGGGTGTAGCTGGCGGTACCGGCGTACTGGAAGGTGTTATCGATGTCCTGCAGGGGCACGTAATCGCCATCGCCGATGTCGGACAGCGACCCGATGCCGACGGGGGTGAGCGAGACGGCCTGATTGCCGAAGTTCATGTTGGCGCCGAAGCCGACCTGGTTATCGGGGCTCAGGCCGACGTTGAGGGGCAGGGACAGGTTGTTGATGCGGGTGAAGGCGGCGCGGAGGTCCACAATCAGCGCCGGGGAGAAGATGTGGGTAAAGCCGAAGCCGAATTGCTGCGCGGCGTCGGTTGCGGGGCCGGCGAAGATGTAGCGACCGCCGGAGATTTGGAGGCCGTTCACGGTGCCCAGGGCGGCCGGGGTGAAGGTGTTGACCTTGTTGTAGTTGTAGCGGCCGAAGAAGAGGTTCTTGTCGTTGAAGCGATGATCGACGCGAACGTCGAAGAGATTGCTGTTCTGGGTCTTGCTGGGGCTGATGACGTAGTTCTGTGTGAGGTTGGCGTTGGTGGGAGCGGGGAAAAGCTTGAGGTAGTTGAGGGCTACGGGGTCGATGGTGCCGCCGTTGGCTGCGAAGTAGGCCTGGGTGCCGTTGCCGGCCGCGATCAGGGCCTGGGGTGAGCCGCCGTTCAAGCTGTGGATGTTGTTGTATTCGTCAATGGTGGGGACGGTGCTCTGGTAGGTGAGGCCGGTGACCTGGCGGAAGCCCTCGTAGTCACCGAAGAAAAAGGTGCGGTCGTGGAGGACGGGACCGCCGAAGCTGCCACCGTACTGGTTCTGACGGAGTTCGGGCTTGCGGCCTGTGGTCTGGAGGACCTGACGGGTGTTGAGGACGTCGTTACGGAAGAACTCGTAGACGGAGCCGTGAAATCCGTTGGTGCCGCTTTTGGTGACGACGTTGACGACGCCTCCGGCGGTACGGCCGGCCTCGGCGGCGTAGCTGTTGGTCTGAACAGAGATTTCCTGGATGCCTTCGACGTTGGGCTTGACGCCCGCGGTCCCGATGACGCGTTCGTTATCGTCGATGCCATCGATGGTGTAGTTGTTCAGGGTGTCGTCCTGACCATTGACGGAGAAGCTGCTGGATTGACGGCGATCGTCTGGGCGGCCACCGCTGGTGAGACCGTTGCCGGGACCGTCGTTGGCGCCGGGAACGAGTTGCACGAGTTGGGTGAAGTTGCGGCCGTTGAGCGGCAGATCCTGCACGGCTTTGGCGGTGACGGTGGAGCTTACGGTGGCGTTGTCGGCCTGGAGGAGGGGGGTGGTGGCTTCGACGGAGACGGTTTCGCCGACGCTGCCGGCGGAGAGTTTGACGTCGGCACGGGCGCGGTCACCGGCTTCGACGGCGAGGTTGGCGACGGAGGAGGTTTTGAAGCCTGCGGAGTTGACGGTGATGGTGTAGGAGCCGACGGGAAGGAGTGAGAAGGTGTAGTCGCCGGAGGTGGAGCTGGTGGTGGTGCGCTTTTCGTGGGTGCCGTTATTGATGACAGTGACCGTGGCGTTGGGGATGACGGCGCCGGTGGCGTCCGTGACCGTGCCGAGGATGTCGGCTGTGGCGAGCTGCGCGTGCAGAAGGCCGCTGCTCAGCAGAAGGGCGGGGGCGGCGAGCGCGTAGCCAACACGTGCTCCGGTCCAGCGACTCCGCTTGTTGTGGGAATTGAACATCTCTGACTCTCCTTAGGGTTGTTGCCGTTGAGATCTGCGGAGAGCGCTTCCACACCGTTGTGTTGGAATGCACTTCCGCTCGTGCGCTGGACTAATCGGGTGAATAGGTGCTGGTCAGGGTCCAGTCCTGTTTCGCGCTGCAGAAATACGCTTGTTTGAACGCCCAAGACTTTTATCACGCGGAGAGAAGGGCTTTCAACGTACCGCAGGTGGAGTTGGGGCTTGGCAGAAAGGTGGAGGGGGATGAGACAGAAGGTAAGCGTTTACATTACGAACTCGAGCGCCAGGCAACGGTTTGACCTGGATTTTCCGTGCGCATTCATATGTTTTCTTTTGTTGGCGAGTTTGAGACGTGGGTGCGGATAGCCTCCGAGTGAACGGGCTAGACTTACGGGCGTGCGTGTTGCAATTGAGGACTTGCAGAGGCGGGCGGAGTGGATTTTGTTGAAGTTGGGGCTTGCGCCTGGGCGGGCGGCGTTGGGTGCGCGGCTGACGGCGGAGGCTGATCGGGATGGGGTGACGACGCATGGCATCGCACGGCTGCCGCGGTTTGTGGAGATGGTGCGTTTGGGCCGGGTGGACGTGAAGGCTGAGCCGGAGCGGGTGGCGGCGGCGGGGGCGCTGGAGCGGTGGACGGGGCATCGGGGGCCTGGGAATCTGGCGGCGTATGCGATGTGTGCGCGGGCGATGGAGCTGGCGAGGGAGTTTGGGGTGGGGTGTGTGGCGTTGGGGGAGTCGACGCACTGGATGCGAGGTGGGACGTATGGATGGCAAGCGGCGGAGGCAGGGTGTGCGCTGCTGGCGTGGACGAACACGATGCCGAATTTGCCCGCGTGGGGAGCGGTGGGGCCGGTGTTAGGGAATAATCCGCTGGTGGTGGCGGTGCCACGGGCGGCGGGGGCGGTGGTGCTGGATATGGCGATGAGTCAATTTTCTTATGGTGCTTTGGCGAAGTACCGAGAGCGGGGGGAGATGCTGCCGGTGCCGGGTGGGTTCGATGCAGCAGGGGAGTTGACGCGGGATCCGGGGGCGATTGAGCGGACAGGGCGAGCGTTGCCGGTGGGTTTTTGGAAGGGGTCGGGGTTGGCGTTTGTTCTGGATTTGCTGGGAGCGATGCTGAGTGGGGGGCGGGCCACGTTTGAGATTGAGGCGGATCCTTTGCAGGAGGTGGGATTGAGCCAGGTGTTTTTGGCGGTGAGTCCGGAGGCGGTGGGTAGCCTGGGAGAGATGGAGCGGGTGGCTTCGGGGTGTATTGAGAGTTTGTGGGGGGCGGAGCCGGTTGCCGCGGGGAAGAGACCGCGGTACCCGGGGGAGGAGACGATGCGGGTGCGAGAGAGGAGTTTGCGGGAAGGGGTGGAGGTGGAGGAGGGGGTTTGGGAGCGGTTTTTGGCGTTGGAGGGGTAAGTTGCGGCGGCGGGGCCTGCGATGTTGGCTGCCCGCGCGGTTTGTCGATCGTGCTTTGTTTTGGCAGCGAATGTAGTTTGCGGGTTGATTGTTGCAGAGAGTACAGAATTGACGATTTCCTTAGCTCGCTTCCGCTAGGCTGTGAATGGGCGCAAAGGCAGGAAACCAAAGCATGGGAAGCAAGTCGGATGTTGCGACGTCAAGCCTTTTTCTTCATGGCAGCAAACATCATGAAGCCGTGTCTGTGGACACGTACAACGCCGAGCTGAAGGATGCCGATGGATTTCTGGGCGACCGGGCGAGCAAGGGCGCCTTCTTCTCGATTCTGGAGACGAGGCGTGAACAGGCTCGCAAGGCAGACAAGGACCCGCTGGGAGCCGCCGCGACCGAGGACTTGAGAAAGAAGGATCTGGAGCGGTTTCTGAAAGGCGAGGATTTAGAAGCTGCGGCGGTGGTTCATGGAGCGATTGAGGAGTTTGCCCAGGAGCTTTCGCTCGTGGCGAACCGGTTATTGAAGCTGAAGGACTGGAAAGATACGGAGCGCATCGTGATTGGCGGCGGTTTCAGCTCCGGTCTGATGGGGGAGCTTGCGATCAAGCGCGCCTCGGTGCTGCTGCAGTCCGAGTATGACCACGAGATCGCGCTTACCGCGATCCGTCACCATCCTGATGAAGCTGGACTGCTGGGCAACATCCATGTTGTTCCGGCGTGGGTGCTGGCCGGATACGACAGCCTGCTGGCGGTGGACATTGGCGGCTCGAACATCCGGGTTGGGGTTGTGAGATTGAACCAGGCGAAGTCCCGGGATTTTAGAGAAGCGTGCGTCTCCTCGACCGAGCTTTGGCGTCATGCCGAGGAAGATCTGAAGCGTGATGCGTGTATTGAGAGACTAGCGGGGATGCTGGAGGATCAGATCAAGGTAGCGAAGAAGGAAGGATGTGCGATGGCGCCGCTGATCGGGATTGCCTGTCCGGGGTTTATCAACAAGGACGGTTCGATTGAGAAGGGTGCACAGAACCTTCCCGGCAACTGGGAGAGTTCCCGGTTTAACCTGCCCGCGACGATGAAGGCGCTGATTCCCAGAATCGGCGAGAACGAGACGATTGTGACGATGCACAACGATGCTGTGGTGCAGGGCTTGAGCGAGACCCCGTGGATGCAGGACGTGCTGCACTGGGGTGTTCTTACGATTGGGACAGGGTTGGGGAATGCACGCTTTACGAACCGTTTGAAGAGCAAAGGCAAAGCAGGGAAAAAACCCTCCAGGGCGGAGAGCAAGGAATGAATGACGCCGGCGCATTGTCTTTGCCGCGATCTGTTGACGATGTTCCTGGCGTTCCGAAGAAGTGGTTTGGCTCCGGGGAGGAGAAAGCTTTTGCGGCGCGGCTGGGCGCGGCTTCCGGACGTACGCTGCTACTGGATTATGACGGTACGCTTGCACCCTTCCACGCGGACAAGATGCAGGCGCTGCCATATGCCGGTGTCCCGGAGACATTGGAACGGCTGCATCAGCGTGCTGACACCCGCATTGTGCTAGTGAGCGGCCGCCGCGCCGCGGACCTGCTCCGTCTGCTGGAGGTGGCGAAAGATCTTGAGATCTGGGGGAGCCACGGCCGCGAACATATTGACCGGCATGGGGAATACACGTTTTACCAGCCCAGCAAGGAACAAGAAAGCACGCTTTCCAAGCTTGCGGAGGAGCTTGAGGCCAGGCTGCGCGGACGGGTGCTGCGGCTCTGCGTGGAGGATGTTTTGTCGCCTTCGCACCAGGAGGGCGCGAAGATTGAGGTTCCCGAACCGCTGGAGAAGAAGCCTGCGAGCCTTGCCGTTCATTGGAGGGGGCTGGACGCTGCTTCTCAGGAGTTGCTGCGGAATGAAGCTGATGAAGTTTACTGCCTGTGGGGTAACAGTTCGATCGAGCGGCTTCCCTTTGCATCCGGCGTTGAGTTCAGGGCTGCGGGGTACACGAAGGCCTTCGCTGTCTCGCGCGTGTTGGAACAAAGTGGGGAGGACAGCGTGGTTGCTTATCTCGGCGATGATCTTACCGATGAGGATGCTTTTGGGGCATTGCAGGACCGAGGCGAAAGCTTCTTGGTCCAGCCTGCGGTTCGTTCTTCCCTGGCGAAGTATTGGCTGGCTCCGCCTGAGGACCTGCTGCGTTTTCTGAGGAGTTGGCTCCAGGTTTGACGTCTGGCGAGGGCACGGTTAGTTGAGGTGGGCGGTGCGGAGGAAGGCGAAGGTGCCGCCTGGGTCGAGGTGGACGTTGGAGAGGCGGGTGGAGTGGACTACGACGATGTCGGGGTACCAGAGGGGGATGCTGGGGAGGTTTTGGGCGAGGATTTGTTGGACGGCGAGGAAGTCGCGGGTGCGGGTGGCTTCATTGGTTTCGGTAGCGGCGGTCTGGAGTAAAGCGTCGAGTTGGGGGTTGGTGTAGCGGCCCCGGTTGCCGCCTTTGGGGGGGAAGCTGGTGGCGGCGTAGGCGTAGCGGAAGATGTCGGGGTCCTGGTTGGAGCCGGTCCAGCGGAGCATGTACATCTGGAAGGCGCCTTCCGTGATGTCGGCGTAGAAGGTGCCGAATTCTGAGGAGCGGAGGTCGAGTTCTATGCCTGCGGCGCGGAGTTGTTGCTGGAGGACCTGGGCGAGGAGGCGGGTGGTTTCGTCGGTAGAGGTTTTGAGGGTGAAGCGGAGGCGGATGCCGTGTTTGTCGGGGTGGAGGCCGGCTGCGTCGAGGAGAGATTGGGCGCGGGCGGGGTTGAAGTCGTATTGGGGGAGATCGGATTCTGAGGCTTGTGCCCAGTGATTTGGGGGTAGAAGGGTTTCTGCGGGGACGGCGTGGCCTCGCCATAGGCCCTGGATGAGGGCGGGCTTGTTGATGGCGCAGGCGATGGCCTGGCGGACGCGGGGGTCGCTGAGGGCGGGGTCATGGACGTTGAAGTTGGCGTAGAAGACGTCGGCGCCGGGGCGGGTTTCGGTTTGCAGGCCTCCGGCGTTGGCGAGAGCGTGGACTTCGTCTGGGGTGATGGCGTTGGATTCGATGTCGGCGGCGCCCTTTTTGAGTTCGAGGGCCATGGTGATGTTGTCGGGGACGACTTCGAAGCGGATGCGCTGGATTTGCGGGCTGCCGTTCCAGTAGGTGTTGTTTTGCTCGAGGAGGACCTCTTTGTCCTGCACCTGGCTGAGGAAGCGGAAGGGGCCTGTGCCGATGGGATGGAGGCCTTCTTCGCGGGCTGCGCCCTGTTTGACGATGCCGAAGAGGCCGTCGCTGAGGTTGAAGAGGAGGCTTGGGTCGGGGTGCTGGGTCTGGAGTTTTACGGTGAGGGGATCGATGGCGCTGATGTTGGTGATGCCGGCGAAGTTGCCGGCTTTGGCGGTGATGAGGGTGCCGTCGGTCATGCTGCGGATGGACCAGACGACGTCGGCGGCGGTGAGGGCTGTGCCGTCGTGGAAGCGGACGTTTCGGCGAAGGTGGAAGACCCAGGTGAGGGGATCGGGGCGCTCCCAGTGGAGGGCGAGGGAGGGCTGCATCTGGAAGTGGTCGTTGCGGCGGGCGAGGCCCTCGTAGATGAGGGCGCCGATGCGTTCGGATTGGGCGTCTGTGCCCTGGCGGAGGTCCAGGTTGTTGGGGGAGGACTCGATGAGGAAGCGGACGGTGGGTGGGTCTGGGTTGTTGGCGCGGCAGCCTGCGAGGAGGATGAGGGTTGCGGGAAGGAGGGTGACGAGAAGGATTGCGAGCACCATTGAGGGTTTCTTCGGCAGAATGCGAGGAAACTTTAGGCTTTGGGTTGGTGGATGTCGGACTCCAGGCAGGACCGGCTGTTGGTTTATCGAGCTTCGATGGCATTCGCCGGGCATGTGCAAACTTACCTCAGCGGCTAAAGCCGCGTTGTGCAGGCGGGTACTTGGCATGGCTGAAGCCATGCCCCTTCAGTTTTGCGCAGCAAACTACCAGGTTTTGGCCGATCCGTTGGAAACCGGGGTGATGCGGCCGAGGATTACCGGGCGGGTTGCGCCTGTGGCGGAGGGGATGTTGCCGGGGAGGTGGTGCCAGGTGAGCCAGCCTAGGAGGGCGAAGGCTGCGGCTTCTTTGGCTTCCGCTGGGAGACCGAGGTCGTCGGTGGTGCTGACTTTGACGTAGAGGGGTTCGAAGTGGGCGCGGAGGCGTTTGAGGAGGGTTTGGTTGCGGGCTCCGCCTCCGGAGATGATGAGGTCTGTGGCTTTGGCGAGGGGAGCGCGTTGGCCGAGGTGGGGCCAGAGGAAGCGGCGGTAGGCTTCGAGGATTGAGTCGGCGGTGAGGGCTGTGGCGGTGGCGAGGACGTCGCGGGGTGAGGCGTTTTCGGCTTGGGCGCGGGCTAAAAGTTGAGTGGTGTAGTTGGCGCCGAATTGTTCGCGGCCGCAGCTTTTGGGGGGTTGTTGGGTGAAGTAGGGGTCGGTGAGGAGGTTCTTGAGGATGGGCTCGAGGACCTGGCCTTTGGCTGCCATGCTTCCGCCGCAGTCGTAGGCTTTGCCGGTGAGGTGGTGGATGGCGGCGTCGATGACCATGTTGGCTGGGCCGGTGTCGAAGGCGAGGACGGCTTCCGGGCCGGTGTCCGCGGGGAGGGCGGTGAGGTTGGCGATGCCGCCGAGGTTGAGGAGGATGCGGTTGCGGGTTTTGTGGCGGAAGAGGGTGTAGTCGAGCATGGGGACGAGGGGGGCGCCCTGGCCTCCGGCGGCGAGGTCGGCGGAGCGAAAGTCGCTGATGACGGGGAGGCGGAAGCGCTCGGCGAGGAGGGCGGGTTCGCCGGCCTGCCAGGTGGAGCGGGTGGGGGCGTTGAGGAAGTCTGCGGGGGTGGTTTCGTGGAAGAGGGTTTGGCCGTGGAGGGCGATGAGGTCGGGGTGGAGGCCGGTGCGGGCGAGGGTTTCGGCTACGGCGTCGGCATAGACCTGGCCGAGGCGCCAGCTTAGGCGGGCGAGGTCGGCGGTGGAGGTTTGTGGGGCGTTCATGGCCGCGAGGACGGCGGTGCGGACTTCGGGGGCGTAGGGGAAGGCGCGGTGGGCGAGGAGTTTGAGACGTGGGGTGGGATTGGCGGCGGTGAGTGGGGAGATGCGGCAGAGGGCTACGTCTACGCCGTCGGCGGAGGTGCCGGACATGATGCCGGCGACGGTGAGGGTATTGGGTGGGAAGGGCGTTCTTTGGGATGACTTCGGCAAGGGGTGCGTTCCGGGGCTGGGTATGGATGTACTTTACCGTGGGAGCGGCTTGCGGAGCTTGGGGTTGGAGGTCCTGGGGAGGTACGTCTGCCGCTCAGCGTGCCTGGCTTTGGTTCGGTGGGAGGAGTGGGTTAGGGGCAAAAAGCGCTCACGCGGAGGGCGCCACGGTTGCGCGAAGGACAGGAAGGGTTTTTTGTTGGGGCGGAACTGCGAATGCCGGGTTGGCGGTAGGAATGCGGCGTTGTGTTTGGGGGGGGAGTTTGGGCGGGTGGTGAGGTGTGGTTAGGCCGGCGAGGGCCTTGGCTCTCAGGCGGCGACGAGGGCGGCCTGATCGGCGGTGCATTCGATCTTGAGGACGAGAATGTCGTCTTCCTGGCCGAAGTTTTGTGCGGCGTCGGCGATGGCCGTGGCGGTGGCGTGGGTGGCGACCATTTGCTGCAGGCGGTCGAAGCCGAAGAGTTTGCCGGCTGCGTCCTGCGCTTCAACGACGCCATCGGTGAGCAGGGTGAGGGTGTCTCCGAGTTTGAGGCGGTACTTGACGTTTTCGTAGGTGATGCCGGAGAGCACGCCGAGGGGAAGGGCGCCTTCGGTTTCGAGTTCCGCGCCGTTGATGTAGGGGGGAAGATGGCCGGCGTTGGCGGCGGTGAGAAGGCCGTCGGTGCTGATTTTCAGGGCAAGACAGGTGGCGGTAGCGAAGCCGCGATCGCAGAGGCTTCCGTTGATGGTGCTGACGAGGTGTGCCGGATCGGGATTTTGCTGGGCGGCGGTGTCGATGGCGCCGACGATGAGGGCGACGAGCATGCCGGCGCGGAGACCTTTGCCGGTTACGTCGCCGACGACGATGAGGACGCTGCCGTCGAAGGGATCCGGGATGATGCGGAAGAAGTCGCCGCCGACGTCGCGGGAGGGCCGGTATTCGCTTTCGATGCGGAGGCCGGGGATGTGGGGGAGCCGGCTGGGCACGATGACCTGCTGCAGTTCGCTGGCCTGCTCGACTTCAAGCCTGTACTGCACTTTTCGGCGCTGGGTCATGAGGAAGCGGCGAGAGCCCATCAGGGTGACGAGCAGGAGGGAGAGCATGGTGGAGAGCTGGCTGAGGGAGACGGTGTAGCCGAGGGCGGTGTACTGGATTTTGATATGGAGGAGGCGGAGCTCGTGCTGATAGTTGGCGGCGACGGCGAGGAGGATGGCGGGGAGGGCGAGCCAGCCTTCGGCGCGGTCTTCGCGAATGCCTTTGTAGGTGATCCAGAGGAGGGGGACGGCGAGTGCGAGCTTGAGCCAAAGTACAGCGGGGACGAGGTATATGGACGAGTGGAGGGGCACGAGCTGGCCGTGGAGCGGAGGCCGCAGCATGAGGGTGCCGAGGGCGAGCATGGCTGCGGCCTGCCAGATGAGGCGGGAGAGCCAGCGGGGCAAGCCTATGCAGAACCAGGCGGCCCAGAAGACGAGCCAGAGGGTGATGCGGAGGGGGGCAAGGACGACGTCCCTGGAGAGCAGAACGGTGGTGGCGCTGAGGGTGGTGGTGTAGTTGCCGATCTGGAGGATGAGATTGCTCAACAGGGTGGCAAAGGAGACGAGTCCGAGCCAAAGGTAGGCGCGTTCTGTGCGATCGAGAAAGAAGTGGGTGACGGAGACGCTAAGAGCGAGGAGGAGGACCAGGGTTTCAAGGAAGCCGCTGCCGATCTGGTGATCGACGCCGTCCCAGTCGAGGCTGACCTGGTTGTCGATGGCGGCCGCGGAGCCGATCATGGGAGGTCCGTGGAGACCTCCGGCGTCGGGTCCCATGAAGCGGCTGGCGCCGTTCATCCACATCCGGATGGTGATTTCGAGGGGTCCGTTGCGGAGGTTGGCGGGAAGGGTGAAGCCGCGCGGCTGGGACAGGTAGGCCCATTCGCGCCGCTTTCCGAAGTGTCCGAACTCCCCGATCTGTTGGCCGTTGACGAAGACCTGGTAGGCGTCATCGAAGGCATCGGGCATTTTGATGGCGAGCGGGCTGGCCGCACCCTGGATGTTTACGTGGAGCCGGTACCAGGCATAGCCGGAGTAGCTGGGGTGTCCGAGGGCTGTCCAGCCCGGGGCAAAGCCGCTGGTGCCGAGTTCGGGTGCGGGGGGATCCCCGGGGGCGTGAAGATCGACGGTTTCCCAGGCGGCGTCATCATAGCCGGGGTTTGCCCAGGCCGGATCGTCGCCGGTATGGAAGCGCCACGGGCCAAAGAGGTCCGTGGCGGAGCTGCCCAGGGTGACCTGGACGGGCTGTTGAGGGTGTGTGGCGGCGGATGTGCTGACCGCTGCCGTCTGGGCGTGAAGCAAAGGGCCGATCAAGAGCAACAGGGCGGGGAGCCAAGATTTGAGTCGCTTCATGTTATTCCCTACACTCTTTCACGAGTTTGCGGGGAAGTCTGCAAACCGTGAAGAGGGGTTCAGGGGAGATCAAGCCTGACGTCGCCGGAGAGTGACGCCGCCGATGCCTGCCAGGCCTGTTGCGAGGAGCAGGAGCGAGGCGGGCTCAGGCGTTGCGCTGGTGGTGAACTGGATGCTGACGTCCGGGAAGTCGTCGGGGTTGGCAACGCCGTCCTCCGTGATGACGAAGAATTCGCTTTCAGCGATGCCGTTGCCGCTGAAGGAGAAGGTAAAGTCCTGCGTCGGATCGGACGGGTCGGTGGGAGCGTCGAAGCTGGAATTCGCGAAGAGCTCGCTCGAGGCGCTATTCGGCCCGGAGTTCTGGACGGCGGGACTGTTAGAGAAGGTCAACGTGATGGACTCGATGGTCGAGCCAGTCTCGTTGACGCCGGCGAAACATCCGTTCGAGGTAATCGGCGTGCCGTTGTCCAGAAGACCGCTGCACGGACCGAACCCGAAGGAGGTAGGGCTGGTCGGATTGATGGTGAAGTTGGTGATGTTTGGGTCCTGGATGCGGACGGTTACGGCTTTGCTGAGGAGTGGGCAGCTAACGAGCGGAAGAAGAACGAGCAGGCGGCAGAAAGAGCGCATGGTGTGAGAGAACCTCATATGATCCGGAATTTGCTTGAGATTACACCGAGGTGTTATAGCGGTCAAAGCAAATGTATGTATGTCGTCCTTCGGCGACTGCGGTTTTCGGCAGGCTATCGCGGGGGTGTTTTGGGTTGGGGGCGCTGCGGTCGAGGGTGCCTCTTTCTGCCATCCGCCGGACTTCTCCAGGCGATGTGAAAGCAGGGCTGTTTCCGGGAAATCTGGCCGTCCTGAGCACAAGGGTTTAAGGGGCGTCGCGCGCCACTGATCGGTTGGAAGCGAGCCAGGTCTGGCAGGCTCCCAGGCCATCTTTCCTCTTCCAATGCGTGCGGGAAGGGGTCATGACGAAGCTTTAGGCGGGCCGTAGAGAGCTATCTGAGCGGCGTTCCGCCGAGATCGCCGCAGTAGTCTTCAAGGCACTCGGCGGGGGCATCCAGTCCGTGCCGAGTGCCTGGCCGCCTTGGGTGGGTCTGGCTCGCTGTGTAACGGCGGCGCCCGTGGTCTGGAGCTGAGCCTGCTTACCCTGTGGGGCGGCTTAGCTGACGCGGAGTTCGCCCTGGAGTTCGGCGAGGAGGGTGAGGGCTTCGCGGGGAGTCAGGTTGTCGGCGTCTGCGGCGGCGAGGCGGTCGAGGATGCGTTGGGAGAGGGGGGTGAACATGGTCATTTGTAAGGCGGGGGT
>CAZZWG010000091.1:0-3055 GCA_964657685.1 Verrucomicrobia bacterium Tous-C9LFEB
AGAGATCGAGCGAGCGGAACGAGCGACGGCGGCAGGCGCGGGCCTGCATCTGCGTGTGGCTATCGACTACTCCTCGCGCCACGCCATTACACGGGCGGCGCTGCGGCGGCTCTCCCGGGCCGGGGGACGTGTTGCCTGCCGGGAAGAGTTCCTCGAGCAGCAACTAAGCGACGACCTGACGGCGGCGAGCGGGAACGTCGATCTGCTGATCCGCACGGGAGGGGAGCAACGTCTCTCTGATTTCCTGCTATGGGAGTGCGCGTACGCGGAGTTGTTCTTCACCGAGAGGATGTGGCCGGAGTTCGGCGGCGGGGATCTCGACCAGGCGCTCGCGGAGTTCGCCAGGCGGCAGCGGCGTTTCGGCGGCGTTCCTGAGGTGGTGCACAGCCCGTTCACGGTGGGTGCGCAGTGATCGCCTCCGCATCGCGCCCACTCAGGGTCAAGTTCATCCTGCCTGCCCTCATCGAGGCCACAGACCCGCACTGGAGGCCGATCAAGTATTCCCTTTTCCCGCCCCTCGGCCTGGCGACTCTGGCGGCCTATCTGCGTCCGGAAGACCAGGCCCGCATCACGGACGAGCATGTGGAGCCGTTACAGCTGGACGACCATCCGGATCTGGTCATCGTGCAGGTCTACATCACCAACGCGTTCCGCGCTTATCGGATTGCCGATCACTACCGCCGTAAGGGCGCCTTTGTGTGTCTCGGCGGCCTGCATGTGACCGCGCTGCCGGAGGAGGCCGCACCGCACGCTGACGCGATCTTCCTCGGACCGGGAGAGCAGACCTTTCCCCAATTCCTGGCAGACTTGCGCGCGGGCCACCCGCAGAAGATCTACCGCTCAACCAACGGCCGCACCCTGGAACGGCTCCCCCCGGTGCGGCGGGATCTCCTTCGGCGCTCGTCTTATCTGGTACCGAACTCCATCGTCGTTACGCGGGGATGTCCGCAGCATTGCGACTTCTGCTACAAGGACGCCTTCTTTGCCGGTGGACGCGGCTTCTATACCCAGCGGGTGGAGGACGCCCTGGCTGAAATCGACCGGCTACCCGGCCGGCACTTGTATTTTCTGGACGACCACCTGCTCGGCGACAGGCGCTTTGCCGAGGAGCTCTTTGCCGGGATGAAGGGCATGCGGCGGGTGTTTCAGGGCGCTGCTACGGTCGATTCCATTTTGCGCGGAGATCTTATCGAGCGAGCCGCGGAAGCCGGCTTGCGCAGTCTGTTCGTTGGCTTTGAGACGCTGACGCCGGAAAACCTGAAGCGCAGCAACAAGCGCCAAAACCTTGGGCGCGACTACAAGGCCGTAGCGGACCGCCTGCATGGTCTCGGCATCATGATCAACGGCAGTTTTGTCTTTGGAATGGAGGACGATGGGCCGGATGTGTTTACGCGCACTGTCGACTGGGCCATTGCACAGGGCATCACAACGGCTACATTTCACATCCAGACCCCCTATCCGGGAACGGGCCTGCACACGCGCATGGAGCGCGAAGGCCGCATGCTCACGCGCGACTGGAGCCTGTACGATACGCGGCACGTAGTGTACCGTCCGGCCAGACTCGAGCCCGCGGTGTTGAAGGCGGGCTATGAATGGGCTTACCGGGAGTTCTACCGCTGGAGCGCCATCACCCAGGCCTCCCTGCATCACGGATCACTCAAGCACCAGCTGAAGCACTTTTTCTATGCGTCCGGGTGGAAGAAGTTTGAGCCCGTGTGGGATCTGCTGATTCGTGGCCGGCAGCTCATGCGCGTGACGCCGCTTCTGGAAGCGGTGCTGTCGCGGGTAACGGGCAACGCCCCAGGAGCCGCGTCGATCGAGCCCCCGATCGAGCCCCAGCCTTCCGCTGATGCGGCGCTCGTACAAATTGTGAGCCGCTGAACCGGTCTTTCCGCGTAGTCTTGGGAGACATTGGTTTCGGGAGGCAACTGTGGGTGGAAGAAAGCTTGCTGTGAGTGCCGGTTGTGTGGCTGCGTTGGCCATGGTGGCAGGGGCATGGGCGCAGGGAGCGCCGGGACCGAGTGGCCCGGCTGCAGAGGTGCAGCGCGCCTATAACGGCGTGAAAGGAAACATCCTGAAGGCGGCCAGCAACATGCCGGACGACGGCTATAGCTATAAGCCGACGCCGGATATTCGCACGTTTGCACGTGTGGTAAACCACGTCATTGAGGCGCAGTCGCGCGCCTGTGGTGCGGCTAATGGGGCGGGTGGCTCGGCGCCGGCTACTCCCGCCGAAACGGCCGGCAAAGCAGCGGTTGTGCAAGCGCTGCAGGCGTCGTTTGCGGAGTGTGACAAGGCCTTTGCTTCGCTCACGGACGCCAATGCCACGGAGATGTTGTCGCTCGGGCCGGCGAAGCGTTCGCGCATCGGGCTGATGTGGGGAACGGTCTCGCATGACAACGAACAGTACGCCACGCTGGCGCTGTACATGCGGTTAAAAGGCCTTACACCGCCCAGCAGCGAAAAGTAGCCTGCCTGTTTCGTTCTGCAACCATCGTGGCCGAATGTTCGAGCGTGGATGCGGCAAGCGCTGCCGTGCCCTTCGTGGAGGGCCGCAACTTCGTTCCGGATATTTGTTTGGAGATCCACGACAACGACCCACTTCCGATTTACGCGTAAGTTACTGGCCTGCTATTACCCTGAAGGACTTTCGTAGTATTTTCGCCGGGCTCTTTTCCCGCTACTCTGTGTGGAATACGAACGCGGAGAAGTAGCATGGCGGTTACAGCAGTAGCATCGACCCCTTCTGTACTTTCACCCGTTGCTGCCCTGGGAACTTCCAGCAGCACCAGCGGCGTCACTGCCGACCTGACCAACTTCACCCATGCGCGGAGTGCCGGTAACAAGAGCAGCGCGGACGCGGCCCTGGTGCAGCTCAGGAGCGACCTTGCCAGTGAACAAACCGCGATGTTGTCCGCGATGATGGGCTCGGCCGGCGGAACTGCGGCACCTTCTGCCGCGGATACAGGGAGTTCACTGCTCAGCAGCGTCTTCGGCCTCGGCAGCAGTGCAAACAGCAGCGCAGCGCTCGGAAGCGTCGGGAGTCTCGCCACGC
>CAZZWG010000091.1:3155-12525 GCA_964657685.1 Verrucomicrobia bacterium Tous-C9LFEB
CAAGCGCCGTAGTCTTTCACGCCCTCGACAATGAAGCGTGAAGAGCCTGCGCTCGGCTTCTGTTTTTTGCCCGTAAGCCGCACGCGATCGCCCGGCTTGATCGTTCCAACATCGCCGGTGAGCTTGAAAGTCTGCCCTGACGCTTCGGTGACTTCCATCCCCTCTGGTCCAGTCGCGGCGCAACCCTTCAGTGCCGGATGGTGCCTCACGAGCAGCACGATGCCTACCGTCAGCACGGCCGTTACGGCCACGATGCTGATGATGACTTCCGTGGCGATATTCTTCAGGCCATCGGCCCGGGCCGGTTTCGCGTTGGAGAGCACAAGGAGGCATAGCAGAAGAACGAGGCCACGACGGAGCGACTTGCGCATTGAGAATCCTCTTGGAAGGGATAATGCCGAGACTTCTCCAGCGCAGCTACGCAGTCAAGTGACATTTGCGTGGTGTCGTCAATCACCTACTCGCCAAGGAGTTCGTTCAGAAAGGCATTGCGGAAACGCCCCTGCGGATCGTGCAGGCGGGACTGCGCTTTGAAGCTTGCGAACTCGGGGTAGAGCGCTCGTACGTCTCGCGGGGGAACGGCAAAGAGCTTGGCCCAGTGCGGCCGTGCGGCGAAGGGTTTCAGAGCCTCTTCCACGCGCGGAAGCAATGCCAGCACAGACGCAAAGTCGGGCTTCCATGTGAAATGGATTGCAAGCGATTCGCGTTGGAAGGCCATGCTCATGGGCAGATCATCCCCAGCGATTGTCCGTAATTCGCTGATCAAGAGAAGAGGTGTGATCCGGTCGCGCAATTGCTCGACGGCAAGCAGGGCCTCAAACCCGCGGTCGAGCGGGACGAAATACTCCGTTTGTAGCTCGGCACCGGCGGAGGGTGTGAAATCCAGCCGGAAGTGTGGAAGCCGCTCGTACCAGGGACCCGGGATGCCGAGTTGCTCAGTGCAACTTTCAGCGGGCAGGTTCGGCAGTGGATGGAGCTTCTCTTCCTGGCGTTTTGCACCGAAAAATGTAGGTGAAGTGTCAGGCGAAGTGACGGCGTCAACCTTGCGTTTCACCCACGCCTGTGTAGCGCGGTGACCTTGCCAGTCGGTGAAGAGACTGACGCTATAGGCTGCGCCGAAGATCTCTCTGAGACTGCTCTCGAGCGTGGTGAAGCTCAGGTCTTCATACACCGTCTGCGCGATGGCAAAGCTTGGAATCACCTGTAATTCCGTGTTCAGTACGATCCCGCACGCGCCCATCCCGACCACGGCCGCGCGGAAGGCGTCCGGGTGGGTTGCCGGCCGAAGCCACAGCCGCTGCCCCTTGCCGTCGAGCAGTTCCAGACCGGCAACAGCGGTGGCGAGGCAGCCATTGCCCAGACCCGAACCGTGCGTTGCCGTAGCGCACGCGCCTGCGACCGAAATGTGCGGCAGCGAGGCCAGGTTGTGCACGGCATACCCTTGCGCGTCGAGCCACGGCGCCAGTTCACCGTAGGTGACGCCACCGCCGACGGTGACGATCTGACGTTCGCGGTCCAGCGTCATCGACTTCAAGTGCGTCAGCGCCACCTGCGTGCCGCTGCTGTCTGCGATGTCATTGAACGAATGGCGTGAACCCACCGCCTTGATCGGACCCGAGGACGCGAGCACGGCCGCTGCCTCCTCCGTCGTAGAAGGCTCCACGTGGTGCGCTGCGGTGTAACGGTAATTGCCGGCCCAATTGGTTCGGGAGGGCGTGGCTGCGGGGGAGAGGGAAGCGTCTGCTGCTGGAGAGGCCATCCCCTCGATGCTAGACCCTGCCGGAGCATCCGCGTCGTCGTGCGCGCAGTACCCCGTAAGGCGCGAGGGAGATACTTTCAGCCCCGCCGTCAGCACAACCCGCACTCGCTCAAGTACAGTGACGTGGAGATGAGCGTGTCCCCAACCCGCAAGCCGATTAACACGCCCCGGCAGGTGCTCTTCGCCAGCCTGGTGGGCACCACCGTCGAGTTTTTCGATTTTTACATCTACGCCACCGCCGCTGTGCTGGTCTTTCCGCGGCTCTTCTTCCCCGCAACCGACGCTGCCTCCTCGACGCTCGCGTCTCTGGCTACCTTCGGCATCGCATTCCTCGCGCGGCCTATCGGCTCGGCCCTCTTTGGCCACTTCGGCGATCGCATCGGGCGCAAGCGAACGCTCGTGCTCGCGCTCCTGGCCATGGGCCTGTCCACCTTCGCCATCGGCGTCCTGCCGACGCATGCAAGCATCGGTGTGCTGGCCCCGCTGCTTCTCGCCCTGTGCCGTTTCGGGCAGGGTATTGGTCTTGGCGGTGAGTGGGGCGGGGCCGTTTTGCTGGCCGTGGAGAATGCGCCGCCCAAAAGACGCGCGCTGTACGGCATGTTTCCGCAGCTTGGCGCGCCGCTCGGCTTCCTTCTCTCGGCAGGCGTCTTCCTTCTGCTGTCGCGCACCCTCACCGATGCGCAATTCTTCGCCTTCGGCTGGCGATTGCCGTTCCTCGCCAGCGCCGTTCTGGTGCTCCTTGGCCTCTATGTACGCCTGACGCTCACAGAGACCCCTGTTTTTCTGGCCTCCCTCGAGCGCGCAGAACAGGTGAAGGCCCCCATGATGGAGGTGCTCCGCAAACATGGGCGCGCACTCATCGCAGGCATCCTGGTTTGCCTCTCCACCTTCGTCATCTTCTATCTCATGATCGTCTTTGCGCTCTCGTGGGGCACCACCGCGCTGCACTACAGCCGCAGCGACTTCCTCGCTATCCAGATGGTGGGCGTGGTGCTTTTTGCGCTGACCATTCCGCTGGCGGCGCTGCTTGCCGAGAAGGGCCGCAAACCGGTCATGATCGCGATCACCGTCTTTATCGGGCTTTTTGGCTTTGCCATCCAGCCGCTGTTCCTGGGTGGAAGAGCGGGTGTGATCACCCTGATGGTCGTCGGGCTGGGCCTGATGGGCTTCACCTACGGTCCGCTCGGCACGATTATCTCGGAGCTCTTTCCCACCCCGGTGCGCTATACCGGAAGCTCCCTTGCCTTCAGCCTCGCCGGCATACTGGGCGCGTCCGTAGCGCCCTATATCGCCACCTGGCTGGCAAAGAACTATGGCCTGCGCTATGTGGGCTACTACCTGACCGGCTCCGCGCTCCTGACGTTGATCGGCCTGCTGATGATTCGCGAAACCCGTGACGACAATCTCGCCGCGCCGGTGGTATGACGTCGTCCTCGCCAGCAGGTAAGCTGTTGCCCATGGATCCCCTGGTCTCCGTGGAGTGGCTTGCCGCGCGTCTTCAGCAGCCCGATGTTGCCGTGCTCGATGCCACGTTGCCGCCCGTAGGCGTTACGCCGGTGGTGGACACACGCGCACGCTACCTTGCGGACCACCTTCCCGGCGCGGTGTTCTTTGATATCGAAGCCCTGTCTGATCACGCGACGTCGTTGCCGCACATGCTGCCCTCTCCGGAGAACTTCGCCGCGAGCATGGAAGCGCTGGGTATCGGCAGCGCGATGACCCTCGTGGTCTATGAGCAGGGAAGCGTCTTTTCCGCGCCCCGTGCCTGGTGGATGCTGCGCACGATGGGTGCGGAAAAGGTCTTCGTCCTCGATGGCGGCCTGCAAGCCTGGCGTGCCGCCGGTCAGCCCGTGGAAGCAGGCCCTGTCGACCGGCAGCCCGCGAGCTTTCATGCCCACCTGGACAGGAGCGCGCTGAAGGACTTCGCGCAAATGCAGCAGATGATCCAAGCCAAGGAACCCTCAGGGAAGGCGCAGATACTCGATGCCCGGTCAGCCGGCCGCTTTGAGGGCTCCGCGCCGGAGCCGAGGCCGGGTTTGCCCTCGGGCCACATGCCGGGTGCGATCAGTCTGCCCTACACAGACCTCGTTGCTGATGGCCGCCTGAAACCCGCAGCCGATCTGACCTCCCTGTTTGCCGCGCGTGGCGTGTCGCTAACAGAGCCCATCACCACCACCTGTGGATCGGGCGTAACCGCCGCGGTGCTCGCGCTCGGACTGGCGCGCTGCGGCGCCCCGCAGGTGAGCTTGTACGACGGCTCCTGGGCCGAGTACGCGGGCGACGCGAAGGCGATCATCGCAACAGGCCGGTAGACGCGCTTCAGTGTCCCAATACGCTACACGGCAGCGTTGGCCGTGACCCAAAAGTTGCAGACAGGGTCAGCAGCACGGCCGCATCGAAGTCTGACAGTGGTCCTGCATCGCTCCTATCTCTCAACTTAACTTGCTGGGAAGCAGGAAATCCGTTTGCCTGGCGACATAAGTTCCTCTCGCTGAAAACTACTTTTCAGTCAATTCAATCCAGACCTCTTGGGCCGGCGTACCTCATGCGTCAGGCTGCCCTTGAGCTAGCCTTTCGGAGATGTGCACGTGGACCCAAAACTTACGCAGTTAATCGACAAGGCTGTTTCGCGTCGCGGATTTCTGGCCGGCGCCGGAGCAGCGACGGCTGGAACGCTTCTGGCCGGGTGCAGCAACAATGGACCGAGCACGGTCGTAACCCCGATCACGCCAACGCCCGCGCTGATGGACTCGGATTACCTGAACTTCGCGTTGAACCTTGAGTATTTAGAAGCAGAGTTCTATCTACGGGCAGCTACAGGCACCGGCCTGAGCGCAGCAGACACTGGCAATGCAACCAGCCTGACCACCGGCGGAAGTCAGATCCCCCCCTCGTCGCTCACTGCCGTGCAGATGGCCTACATCAACGAGGTCGCGCAGAACGAACTCGACCACGTGCGCTTTCTCCGCTCGGCACTCGGCTCGGGTGCAGTAAAGGCCCCGGCCATTGATCTCACCAACAGCTTCAACGGGTTGGCAACGCTGGCCGGTCTTGGCAGCACCTTCAATCCCTTCGATAACTACAACGACTACCTCATCGGCGCGTTCATCTTTGAAGACGTCGGTGTAACGGCGTACCACGGCGCAGCGCCCCTCTTAACGAGTAAGACTTTCCTTACGGCAGCCGCGGAGATCCATGCTGTCGAGGCCTATCATGCTGCCTCGATTCGCGGCCAGATCATCGCCACCGGATCGGCTACGCTGCTCTCCACGGCCACCAAGGTGCAGGCTGTACGTGCCTCGGCGGGCGGTGGTATGGAAACGACGCTCAGCGCGACCACCATCGTTGCCGCTGACCCGAACACCTCCATCGGCTACAAGCGCACACCGGAACAGGTCCTCGCCATCGTTTATGCGGGCGGCACCACCAAGGGCGGCTTCTTCCCCAATGGCCTCAACGGCAACATCACCAGCACCCTGGTCTAAGGTACGGAGATTCATATGGCAACTCCTGAAACACAACATCTGGACGCGGTGATTGCAAGCAGCCGTCGCAAGATGCTCACCCTCGGCGGCGCAGCGCTCGCCGGCCTCGCTATCACCTCCATCGCGAAAGCTCAGACCACCACGCTTACGGACGCGGATTATCTGAACTTCGCCCTCAACCTCGAGTACCTCGAAGCCAACTTCTACACGCTCGCCGCAACCGGTCAGACGATCGACATGCTCAACATTGCCCTCACGGGTACCGGAACGCAGGGCGTCGTGGTGACCAAGCCCGGTGGCCCTTCGGCCTGCGCGGTAAAGTTCGCGAATCCGTTGGTCGCGAACTACTGCAAAGAGATTGCGATGGAAGAGCGTAACCACGTTGCCTTCCTTCGCAGCGCACTCAATGCAGGCGCAACGCCCGCAGCCGTGGCACAACCGCAGATCGATTTGTACAACAGCTTCAACACGCTGGCGAAGCTGCTCGCCGGGTTGAATCTCACGGCCTTCGATCCCTTTGCCGATGATGCCAGCTTCCTGCTGGGTTCTTACATCTTCGAAGATGTTGGCGTAACAGCCTACACGGGCGCGGCTCCCTTGCTGACCAATAGCGGTAATCTTGATGCCGCCGCAGGTATCCAGGGCGTGGAGGCTTACCATGCCGGTTTGATCCGGACCACGCTATACGGTCTCGACCAGAATCCCGCAGGAAACGCCATTGCTGGCGCGGGCATTGCCAATGCCAAGCCAGGCACACTGAGCGCTGTAGCTTCTGCTATCTCCGCGTTGCGTCGGTCCGTTGATGGCTCAACCACAAATGCACAGTTTGCACAGGGCGACGATATCGGCCTGGGTACGCAACAGGTCATGCTGAATGGAACCGCAAACCTTACCGCGACCACCCTGGTCGACTGCACGACGACCGGCAGCATCAACACTGCGAACGGCACAACAGGGACGGCCGACTCGTTGGTATTTGCCCGCACCGCGGCGCAAGTGCTTCCGATTGTGTACGCAGGCGGTTCCGGCAAGGGCGGGTTCTTCCCGGCCGGCTTGAACGGCAACGTGAAGTAAGTCAGATAACACGCAAGGAGGCGGACCCGCTGATTGGGTCCGCCTTTCTGCTTGTAAATTGCTGCAATTTTCTTTGTTGAGGATGGCTAGCGGAACGCGTGTTTAGCGGCGACCGCCACCACCGCCATGGAAGCCACCGCCGCCTCCCTGAAAGCCACCGCCCCCACCACCGTGGAAGCCTCCGCCCCCACCGGCAAAGCCGCGCCCTCCGCCGTAGCCGCCACCCCGTGCATAGCCGCCGTAACCTCCGCGACCAGAGCCAAAGCCACCACGCCCGTAGCCGATGCCACGGCCATAGCCGTACCCGCCACGATAGCCATAACCATAGCCACGGTAGCCATAGCCACCACGGAACCACGGGCCAGCGCCGATAAAGAGCCCGCCGGAGAACCAGCTCGGGCCATAGTAGCCGTAGGGCGCGCAGGCATACGGCGCATAGCCGTAATACCCGTAGGAGCAGGCAGGCGGCCCGTAGGCGTACCCGTAAGGCGTACCAACGCCGATGCCGATGGAAACCTGTGCTTTGGCGGCAGCCGCCGGCAGCAAAAGAACAGAAACAATTGCGAGATACCTGAGAAACTTCATGGAGCCCTCCGTGGCCAGCTGTGCGCGGCC
Organism: Verrucomicrobia bacterium Tous-C9LFEB; assembly: GCA_964657685.1. Lineage (GTDB taxonomy): Bacteria > Acidobacteriota > Terriglobia > Terriglobales > Acidobacteriaceae > Granulicella. The sequence goes on from CAZZWG010000091.1 coordinate 10,089, forward strand.
CGGGAACTCATCCATCATGGGTGAGTCCTACAGTGGAAGGAACCCAAATCCAGCGCAAATGTTGCTCGGAGGCGAAACCCTCCCCTAAGAGGAGGGCGCTGAGCTCAAAGCAAGCGTTTGTCTTGGCTTGGGAAGGAAGCGCCAGGCGGAGAACGCCGCTTTGTCATAGGTTGGTCAGCGGGAGTATAGTGCGGTCGATTTCTGGAGGACTTCTTGGCCGTTTCCAACAACATCTCTCGTCGTGCACTTCTTGGCTACGCTCCCGCTGCCGCAGCCGCCGCTACCGCCGTGCCCATGCTGTTTCATGGTGCTCCCCTGCACGCGCAAACTTCCACGGCGTCCATTGAAGCGGGTCTGAAAGGTCTTGTCGCTTCGATTGAAGCCGCCTTCACTTTTCAGAACTTCATGATGGATGCCTACGCTACCGGCGCCACCGTCCGCCTTTCGCAAAGCTACAGCGACGGGAACGGCCTCTTCTCCACCGGCTTCACCTATGACAACGCCGTGGCGATCCACGCCTACCTCGCGAGCGGAGATCCGGCGTATCAAAAGCGCGCCGTGATCCTGGGCGAAGGCCTGCTCTACGGCCAGGCGCACCCCTACCCCTTCCCCCTGGCCGACGGCCGCTTCCCCCAGGCCTTCTACACGAACGTCGCGGCCCCTGACGGCAGGGACGCCTTCGTTACCCCGGACGCGGCGCCGTTCTACTTCTATACCAGCGCAGTCGGCGACCAGGCCTGGGCAGGCATGGCGCTGGCGCAGCTCTACTACCGGACCAACAACGCGAAATTCCTAAGCGGCGCGCTGCAGGTCGGCGACTGGATCGCACAGAACACCTACGACGCCAACGGCGTGGGTGGGTACAAGTTCGGCGACACCATCCAGTACATCAACAACCAGAACGTCTCGGTGCCCTCCACCAATGGCAAGTCCACCGAACACAACATCGATACCTATGCCTTCTTCACCATGCTGAGCAAGCTCACCAACAATGCCGTCTCCAACTTCGACGGCATGCGCTGGACGGAGCTTGCCAACCACGCGTTCAACTTCGTCAAAGCGATGTACAACCCGGCTGGACCGTACTTCTATACAGGCACCCTCGGCGACCAGCAAACGATCAATCCTTACCCCATCCCGGAGGATGTGAACACCTGGTCGTACATGGCCTTTCTCAAAAACGCCTACAAAGGCACCATTGACTGGGATCTTGCGAACCTTGTCACCACCGACACACCGTCCTCGCCGCACAGCGATCTCACTGGGTCGGAGAAGATCCAGGGGCTGGTCTTCGACACAGCGAGCCTGGCTGCCGCAGCCGCCAACACGGATCCCAACGCCGTATGGCTGGAAGGAACAGGCCACATGATCGCGGCCCTGGCGGCAAGAGTGCTTCGCGGCGGAGACAACGTTGCCGGTCTCTTCAAGGACCTGCAAACCATCGCCAACCTCGTCGAACAGAGCATAAAAGCGCAGACGGAACTGGGCGCCGGGCAAACCGTCGGCGGCAAAGCCATCCCGCAGGGCAAAGGCCTGGTCGCCGCGACAAGCCTGATGGATACGGGCTTCGGCTACACCTACTCGAATGCCCTGCACATCGGGGCGACGGGTTGGTATCTGCTGGGTGTGCTGGCGGGAAATCCCTTCCAGCTTGGATACCGCGTCATCGAGTGAGGCGGCTTGTAAGGTTTACATCAACCGTGCCGAGGACGCCGCCCTACTCCTCCGCGCGGTCCACGGTGGCGGATCGCACCCAGTCCGTCCACTCTTCTTCGGTGATCTGTCCCCCGGCTAATTTCAGAATGATTTCGATCTCTTCCTCCTCTGTGCTGTGGAGCCGGTACCCGTTGAGATCCAGGAAAACGACCATGCTTGCCAGCCCGATGCGCTTGTTCCCATCGAGAAAGGCGTGGTTCTTCACCAGTCCCCACGCAAGCGAAGCAGCGATCGTGGCCGCGGAAGCGGTGGGGTCGTACAAAGCCCGGTATTCGGCCCGTAGCACTGCCGACTCAAGCAAGCCTTCATTCCTAATTCCGTTCAGCCCGCCGAAGCGCACTATCTGCTGCGCGTGAAGCGCCTTGACGGAAGGGACATCCAGGAAGACGAAGTTCATTTGGCCAGCGCGCGGTAGGCATTCTCGTGGTGCGGCAGCGTTCGTTCGAAGGCGGCGAGCGTCTCCTCGATCGTTGCATGGCGTTGGGCACCGTCCGTTGCAACAGGCAGCACCTCAACCTCCGTTCCTTCTGTAACTTCCAGTGCTTTGGCCATCTCCGAGGTGATTGGAATGACCAAGCCTGCCTCTGTTCTTTCCACCTTGATAACCATGCGTAAAGTGTACTGCGCTCCTCGTACAGTGCGTGTACTGCGCTCTGTCAGCGGATTTACGGGTAGATCCGGTTCAGCGTACGCGCGAAAGGGATCGTCTCGCGCACATGAT
>CAZZWG010000092.1:0-12473 GCA_964657685.1 Verrucomicrobia bacterium Tous-C9LFEB
CTTTCGTCGGGATCAAAGGAAGAACAACAAAATGGTCAACGTTGCGGTTATGTGTGGACCGTCCTGCTCTTTGAGCTGAAGGCTCGGAACATAACAACCTGGGCCCGTAGGCCTAGGTTCCTGACGGGCCGTAGACAGGGCTGAAAGCTCGACACATGGCAGGGCAAACACCCTCAAGGCACAATCCGATGAAATTCATGCCAAATACCCCCAACCCACCCGACCTCCTCCAGGCCCTCACTGAATGTTTCATTCCCTCCCTCCGTCGCGACGTGCTCGCCGCCAACCTCGTCCGCTCCGCCGCCCTCGAACTTGATACCCAAGCCCCTGGCTCCGGCATCACCGGCGTCCCTCCCCGCTACATCGCCCACATCGTCCTCACCGCCCCCGGCACGGACGACGCCCTCAACGCCCAGATCCTTGCCGCGGTAGAAAATCGTCTCCTCGGCCTCCCTGCGATCTCCCGCGTTGACGCCACGCTGAAGCCCAACCCCTTTCCCATCCTCAGCACCCTCTAGACGTCATGCTCCCAAGCAAAAAGGCAATCCACCCCTTCGACGTACGCTACGGAACCGACACATCAGGCCTCATCCCCGGCCCCCGCATCGCCGCCGGCACGCCGTTTCCCCCGGAAGAACTTACCGCCTACTACGGCGTAGCTCCCAGCATCCTGCAGGGCGTGATCGACCTCTGGCTCCGCGACTGCGCCCCCCGGCAGCCCCTTGAAAGCACCGTCTTCCTGGACATAGGCGCAGGCAAAGGCCGAGCCCTCCTCCTCGCCTCGCAACACCCCTTCCTCCGCGTGGAAGGCATTGAACTCAACGCAGATCTCGTCGAAACTGCCGCCGCCAACCTCACCCGCTGGAATGCTCATCCCGACTCCGGTGCTCTCGCCCCCATCATCCTCCACCACGGCGATGCCACCACCCAGCCCCTACCCCCGGACCCCACCCTCGCCTATCTCTTCCACCCCTTCGAAGAGAAACTGCTTCGCCGCTTCTTGCGCCACATTCAGCGCTCTCTTAAGGCCAATCCCCGCCCCTTCGATCTCGTCTACGTCAACGCCGAACACGGCTCTCTACTAGACCGGAGCCGCGGCATGAAACGCCTCTGGACCGGCCGCGTTCCCATGTCCGCCGACGACCACATTGCCGACCTGGCCGCTATAGCGGACCAAAACGAGTACGGCTCCACGGGAGACGAAGTATGCTCCGTTTATCGAATGATTGTCAACTGATACAACTTTTGGCCCATTTATCGCACGGAATTCCGAATCTTTGAAGAGACTACTGTACTCTTACATGCAGAGGGTACAAGGAGCAGAACTGCAGGGCCCACCGCGGGACCGCAGACGCTGAAGGGTACGAGACCCACTCCTCCTGACAGGCCCCGGATGCCTGTGTGCGAGACGGTTCAGTCATGATCTGATACCCGCCCCCACAGATGACTTGCCTATCAACGACCACTACATTCGTGTGCCGCAGCGAGATCTCCCGCGGCGCCGAAGAGGAGCTATGTATGTATCAACTACTTGTCGCTACCGCGTTTGCAGCCACCGTCTTCGTCCCCAGCTTCATCGGCATCCGTGCCCGGACGAAGTCTCAGGAGTGGCACCGCCGCTAGCGATGGAGGTCTTTCGACCTGAAAGCAGGGCCGCGCATCGTGCGCGGCCCTTTGCATTGCCCTGAACTCCGCGTTAACTCTCCCGCCACCGCACATGAAAGAGCCGCTCCGTCTCGTTCTCCCCCTGGCTGATCGAAATCTCGGCATCCGCCCGCTGCACCAGCGCCGGAAACTTCTCTCCCCATTCGATCAACACAAGTGCATCCCCGGCATCCGCCATCTCCCAAAGCCCAATCCCCTCCAGTTCGCGATCCGTCTCCAGCCGATACAGGTCGAGGTGAAAAATCCTTACCTTATGTCCCTTGTATTCATGCACGAGCGTAAACGTCGGACTGCTTACCGTCTCCAGATCCGCGGCCCCCAGCGCTGCCGCCACGCCCTTCACCAGCGTCGTCTTCCCCGCCCCAAGATCTCCCCGCAGCAGCACCAGCTTCGGCGGCCGCAGTATCTCCACCACCAACTCACCTAACGCTATCGTCCCTGCCTCACTCCGGCTGCGCAGACGCTTCTCACGATTCAAGTCCATAGCTTCTTGGATGATCCCGTCGACCTTGGCATGCCAAAAAGAAAACGCCGGGCTTGGAGACCCGGCGCCGTACTTTCCTAAACCTCCGCTCTACTTCACCGCAGCCTCAAGCTCCTGCAGATCGCTCTCCGACAACTGCAGGTCCGCCGCCTTCATATTCTCTTCCAGATGCTGCACCGAGCTCGTACCCGGAATCGGTAAAATCACCGGCGAACGATACAACAGCCAGGCCAACGAAAGCTGCGCCACCGTCGCTCCATGCTTCTGCGCGAATTGGTCCAGCTTCCCACCCGGTTGCGCCAGCTTGCCCGCTGCCACCGGAAACCAGGGAATGAAGGCTATGTTGTTCTTCTCGCAGTACTGCAGAACCTCTTCGCTCTTGCGGGTCGTGATGTTGTACTCGTTTTGTACACTCACCACCTCAACCACCTTCCGCACCTGCTCGATCTCGGCAACGGAAACCTCGCTCAACCCCACGAAACGGATCTTTCCCTGCCGCTGCAGGCGAACGATCGGCGCCAGAGACTCTTCCACCGGCACCTTCGGATCGATCCGGTGAAGCTGCCAAAGATCAATCTTGTCCACCTTCAAATGCCGCAGGCTCATCTCCACCTCCTGCTGCAAATACTCCGGACGCCCCACCGGCAGCCATTTGTTCGGCCCCGTGCGCACCAGACCGGCCTTCGTTGCCACCACGACTCCCGCCTTGTACGGGGCCAGCGCCTCGCCAATCAGACTCTCGCAAACGTCCGGCCCATAGCTGTCTGCGGTGTCGATGAAGTCCACGCCCAGTTCCACCGCCCGGCGCAGCACCTGCTTGGCATTCTCACGATCCTTGGGCTCCCCCCAGATGCCCTCACCCGTAAGGCGCATAGCTCCAAAACCTAGACGATGAATCTCAAGCTGGCCACCTAGCTTGAACGTGGGACTAACCGCAGTTGCATTCGGCATCAACATTCTCCTCACACCGTTGGATGAGTCCCGGCCAAAGCACGTCGCACACACAAAGAGCCACCGCTGCCGGATGGCTCTTCGGCCTCCTTTACCAGGCGATCAGAAGGTCAAACGCCGCCGCGCCACGCCGGCAAGCCCCAGCAACCCTGTGCCGAGCAGAAGATAGCTGCCCGGCTCGGGCGTGGCTGCTGCCGGCGTCGCCGCCGTGATCGTCAAAGCGACCGTCTCGTTCACCAGATTGCCGCCTACCCGCTCCAGAATCTCGGCGTCACCCCCGGTCACAGCCTTTAGATTGATCAACGCGCCATTCGCCAGCGCATAAGAGATCCCGCCCGTGTCCAGCGTAACCACGTTCGCAGAAGAAACAAACAAATCGTTGTCATTGCCGTCGAAAGCGTAAGCCGCCTCAAGGCTTGAGTTCGCGTGGGCGCCTGTTGCATTCGTTGTGTACGTCGTGCCGGTAACACCCGTGATTAGGTACTCACCCGGCGCAATCAGACTGCCGCTGAAGGTGCCGGCGCCAGAGAATGCGTTCGTCGCTGAGCCAAAGGAAAAGTCAAAAGTACTCGCGTGAGCTGCCACGAAACTGGAGGCGGAAAGAGCAAACAGAGTAAGAAAGGCGCGACCTGATCTCAAGGGTTTCCTCGAAAAGTGGAATATGGAACGCCTTAACCTATCACTCGAAAGTGTCATTGACGTGAATTTGCGACGAGACTCTCATAATGCGGCTTAGAGCGCGGATCTTAACGGCTATGGCTCCAGACGCAGCAGGGCAACACCGTGCGACGGCACAGCCTGCGCCGCATAGCTCCCGTGCACCGCGCCCACCTCCCTACCTGTCCAAAGATCCCGCGCGTGCATGGTCATCCCCTCCGGATAGCCGACCTCCGCCATCGAAAACCGGATGGGCGCCACTGCCGCACCCCGGTTCAGCAACAAAACAGCACGTCCTCCATCCGCCAGCTCCCGCGACCACACCTCCAGGTCGCCCTCCTTCCGCACCCGACGACCCGCATGGCCCAGCGCATCCTGGTCGATCGCAATCACGTCCTTGTTCATCAAAATTGCCCGCGTCTCGGCCGTCATATGCGCCACATCATTGCCTGCGATGAGCGGCGCCGCCATGATCGCCCACAGGCTGAAGTGCGTACGATACTCGTCCGTCGTCATGCCCCCGTTGCCTACCTCCAGCATGTCCGGATCATTCCAGTGTCCCGGACCCGCAAAGCTGTACAGCGGTTCATTCAGATCCGCAATCTGCATCATGCCCAGCGAGTACCCATGCTTCCCGTTCCACTTGTCCGTAATGTCACCGGTCGTCCGCCAAAGATTTCCGATCCCCTCCCCCGCCCACAGCCACGGCTTCGCCGTCCCCCATTCGCACAGGCTGAAGACAATGGGCCGGCCAGTATGATTCAGCGCCTCCCGCATCGTGGCATACGACGCCTGCGCATTTTGTGTTGTGGTGTTGCACCAGTCGAACTTCAGGTAATCCACACCCCACGCAGCATACTGCGCCGCGTCCTGGAACTCATATCCCCGCGACCCCGGCCGGCCCGCACAGGTCTTGCTCCCAGCGTCGGAGTAAATCCCAAACTTCAGCCCCTTGCTGTGCACGTAGTCCGCAAGAGCCTTGATTCCTGAGGGAAACCGCTGCCCGTCGGCCTGGATGTCTCCATGCGCATCACGCGCACCATGCCAGCAATCGTCGATCACAAGGTACTTGTACCCCGCATCTCGCATCCCGCTCGAGGCCAGCGCGTCCGCCGTATCCCGGATCAACTGCTCACTTACGTTGCAGCCAAAATGGTTCCAGCTGTTCCAGCCCATCGGCGGCGTAAGCGCCAGGCTGGCCTCTGCTCCCACCGCCACCTGCTGCTGTGCGCTCGCCCCCCAACCAAGAAGCGCCGTGCCAAGCGCACAGCCGATCATCGTCCGTAGCAGAATTTTCAATACAGCACCCTCACGCATATTTCACCTCTCAATCCAGAACCATACCCGCAACACTCCACCGCTTACAGGATCAATTCACAACGGCTCCACACGATCCCCGCACCACCAGTTCCACCGGCAGCACCACCTTCTTCACCTGGTGCTTGCCGTTGGGTTCTTCCGTCAGCCGCGCGAACATCGCCTCTGCCGCCTCCCGCGCCATCGTCTCAACAGGCTGCCGCACGACCGTAATGCCCGGGCGCATCAAATCTGCAAGCTCGAAGTCATCAAAGCCGACCAACGCTACCGGCGAAGGTGGGTAGAACCCAAGGCTCTGCAGCGAATGCAGCACCTGTTTCGTGACTAGGTTGTTTGCGCAAAAGACCGCCGTAGGCGGCTGCTTACTGTTCATCAGCTCCCGCACCACAAGCAACGTAGGGAGCTCATCTTCAGGCACTTCCCGCACCATCGGCTTGTAGCCCGCCGCGACCATGGCCGCCTCATACCCACTCACGCGCATGCGAATTGTGTACAGCTTCTGTGTCAGTGCGAAACATGCAATCCGCTTGTGACCCAACGACAGTAGATGCTCCGTGCCCCGCAGCGCGCCTTCCTTATTCTGCACGCCAAAGGTGTCCAGCCTGCGCGCAGCACCGCTCGCCGGGCGGTCCATAGTCACAATGGGAATCTGCTCAAACTCGGGCGAGAGCAAGCGCGATGTGCCCGAAACGTCGGTCGGAATCACCAGCAGGCCCTCCACGTTGCGATGCAGCATGCGACGAGCCTCCTCATACTCAATCTCCGGGTTCTGCTCCGTCGTCGCTGTCGAAACCGAATACCCGTACTTTCGAGCTACGCTACTCACTGCCTGCGCGCACATTGCAAAAAATGGGTCGCATAAGTTCGGCAGCAAAATACCTACCTGCCGTGATCGCCGGTCCCGCAACGAGCGCGCCACTTCATTACGCCGGTAGCCCAGCCGTTCTATTGCCGCGAAGACACGTTGCCGTGTCGCGTCCAGCACACTGGCGTTCTCGTTCAACACGCGGGACACCGTCATCGTGCTGACCCCGGCCATCTTCGCCACATCACTCATGCGGACCGTTCGCATCAAGCGCCTGATCTCCTGCCCCGGTTGCACCACGCCATAAACACGCTTCCAGCCTAACGTGAAATGCCCCGATAAGCCCCGGTGATCGGTAACAAATCCATCACCCCGGCCCCGGCTTAAGGAGAACTTTCAGACTGGACAAAGGTTTAAACGCTTCAGTGCGGAAGTTCCGTATCCGACGTGAACGTCGAGGCGGGCAAACCCTGGGCGTTATATAGATTGTTCTCCACCACGCTCATCCATCCGAAGCGAACATAGGCAGGTTCATGGATTGAAGACGCGCTCACCAGCACAGACTCTCCCTGTACCTGCGCCTGCGCCGCCACATACTTGCCATCTCTCCCGGCAAGCTCAAAACCCGTCGCCGGCTTGCCTCGATACGTCAATCCCTCGCCATGCTCAAACCACACGCGCATCGCATAGCTTCCATCCGGCTGCAGTTCCCGCGTTGCTTCACGAAACAGGGGCGAGGCATAGGCAACCTTCTCGCCATACACCATGGCCCGCGCCGGCAGCGCGAGCCGCGCTGCTACCGTCTGCTTATCCGGCGGATGCACGTTGTCCGCCAGCCCGACATCCAGCGTTACTGCCATCGCCGTATTCGCTACCTGCAGCGTTCGCCGCTGCGCATCGCGCACCCTCCCCCAGTCCTCGCTGGGCGAGTTGAACGACGAGATCTGCACATACAGAAACGGAAGATCACCCTGCCCGAAGTGCGCCCGCCAATCCCGAATCAGCGCGGGAAACAGTGTTGAGTAATACGGCGCCCGGTCATGCCCGGAGTTCGTCTCGCCCTGGTACCAGAGAAAGCCCTTCACCGACATCGGCGTAAAGGGCGCAATCATGCCGTCATACAGCCCCGCCGGCGCATAAGCTTCTTCCGAAGGGTGCCACGGATGCGGAGGCGCCGCCTTACCCGCCGCCAGCGCCGCGGCATCCTGGCGCTTCTCTGCCGCCAGCATCGCGTCGAAGTCGGCAACGTGCGCCGCAAACCGCGCCCGGCTCGCAAATGCAGGCAACAGCTCCGGATCCGACCCCAGCGTCTCCATCGAAACCCACGAATCCGCCGGCGTCCCGCCCCACGTCGAGTCGACCAACCCCACGGGTACACCCTCTTTTGCGGCGATCTCGCGTCCGAAGAAGTAGGCCACCGCAGAAAATTTGCGCGCAGCCTCCGGTGTACAAGCCGTCCAGTCCGCTGAGATGTCATCCAGCGGAAAAGTGGAGGCCTTGTGCTCGACCCGCAATAGCCGCAACCTGGGATTACTCGCCGCGGCAATCTCCGCCTCAGCATTCTTGATCGCCGCCGTTGGCTTCCCACTGCGGTCACGAAACCCGTCCAGCGGAATCTCCATGTTGCTCTGCCCCGAGGCAAACCAGACATCACCCACCAACAGGTCCGAAACCGTCTTCTCCGCGCCATCTCCACTGACCGTCAGCGTATACGGCCCGCCTGCGGCCTCCGGTGCCAGCCAAAGCTCCCACTTCCCCAGCTCGTTTACAAGAGCCGGCACCGTTTGGCCGTGAAATCGCGCCGAAAGATGCGCCCCCGGTGTGGCCCAGCCCCACACGTGGATCGGTCGTTCCCGCTGCACCACCGCATGGTCAGAGAGCGCATGAGGCATCCGCACCTCAGCACGCGCCACAGCCGGCAACAGCACTCCAAGCCCCAAAAGAAAATATTTCAACGAGAAATCTCCTGAGTAAATTCCGCAAAACTCGGCTGTTCGCTCGTCGGCACCGCCAGGTGCGGGAGCAGTCCCGCGCCCAGCAATCCCGCCGCTGGCCCCAGCAGCGCAGGCCGAATAAAGGTCCTGTCCCGCTCCATCACCTGGCGCTGTGATGGGGCCACCAGCCGATACACCACGCTGTTCTCCCGCACCGCCTCAAACATCGACGGCGCAAACAGCGGCCACGCACTCGCCACTCCACCTCCCACCACGATCATCGGCGGGTCCAGCACGCTGATCAAGTTCGCAAGCCCTAGCCCCAGGTAGCGCCCCAACTGCTCGAAAGCAAGCTTCGCCGAGGCGTCCCCGGACTCCGCCAGCAGCGCCACATCCAGCGGCATGAATGGCGAGTTACCCTCCGTCAGCGCGCGCATCGCAGCCGAGGCTTCCATGCCTCCCCCAATCGCCCGCGCAATTCGGATCAGCCCATTCGCTGAGGCCACCACCTCCAGGCATCCACGGCTACCGCAACCGCAGAGCCAACCCCCTGGATCCACAATCGTATGGCCCAGCTCACCACCCATCCCGAACATCCCGTGCCATACCTTGCCATCCAGGATCAGGCCGCTGCCCACCCCCGTCCCCAGCGTGATCATGACCATCGTTTCAAGCCCGCTCGCTCGCCCCGCGCCCAGCTTCCATTCCGCAATCGCCGCCGCATTCGCATCTGACTCCAGGATCACGGGCCGCCCGGTAGCTTCCGCCAGCGCATCCCGCAGCGGAAAGTTTTCCCATCCATGCAGATTGGGCAGCAGGCCAAGAATGCCTCGCCGCAGATCGATGGGGCCAGGACTCCCCAGACCAACACCGATCACATCGGACTCCGGTCGCCCGTCGGCCTGCTTTTGTAAAAGGCCGTCGATCACCGCCGCGATCTCCTCCACCGCCGACTGAGGACCCGCCGAAACCCGCGTTGGCATCGAGTGGCTTGCCAACAGACGCATCGAGCTGTCATAGAGGCCCACGCGAATGCTCGTACCGCCAAGATCAATCCCTACTGTCAATGCTTGCCGAGAAGTCATACCGTCCGTCTAACACCAGCGTCTCGCCGCAACGATCCTGCCGTCCTGCGGCAAGGTACCATCGCGACTAAACCCTCGAGATCGTCCATCGTGTGAACGATATCAGGCTCACGGAAGCACAGTCACGCCAACACATGCGCGCCTCCCAAACAAAATCGGTGAAGCGCTTCAAATGGCAGGCGGCCGCCAGTCGTAGAATCGGGTTCAGGATGAGCCAGCCCGTCACGCCCGGAAGTACCAACGCCGACGCCTCCGTACCCCCACCCTTCGTTCTCGAACCGATCCTCGTAGAACGCATCTGGGGCACACGCAACCTGACCCCATGGCATACCGCCGCTGTCGACGGCGACCCCGTCGGCGAAATCTGGCTCACCGCCGAAACTTGCCTCGCGATCGAAAGCTCTCCTCATCGACGCACTCTTGCCGAGATCACCAGTGCTGCCCCCGATCTTCTTGGTGACCCACGCCACGAAGGCTTTCCCCTTCTCATCAAACTCCTCTTCCCTCACGAAAAACTCTCCGTCCAGGTCCATCCCGACGACGCCCAGGCGCGCGCCCTCGGCATGCCCCGCGGCAAAACCGAATGTTGGTACGTTCTCTCCGCCGACCCTGGAGCCCAGGTCGCCGTGGGCTTTCGCAATCCGCTCACGCCAGCGGAAGTCCGCGCCGCCATCAAGGACGGAACCCTCGAAGATCAGCTGCGCATGATCCCTGTCAAAGCCGGCGATATGGTCTTCGTCGACGCCGGTACCGTCCACGCCATCGGTCCCGGCATGGTCGTTCTCGAGACGCAACAGTACAGCGACACCACGTATCGCCTCTGGGATTACGGCCGCCCGCGCGATCTCCATGTCGAAGCCGGTACTGCCGTCACTCGCACCGAGACCGCCGCCGGCCTGATCGCGCCGCAGCTCATGGACGGCTTCACCCGACTCGTCACCTCCGACTACTTCGCCGTAGACCGCTTCCAACTCGAAAGCGGTGAGTCCGCCCTCGGCGCTGAAGGCAAACTCCAGATCCTCATTCCTCTTGACGACGGCTGCCTTCTACTCAGCGACAGCCGTGACCCCCTGCCCCTCCCGCGTGCGAAAGCAGTAGTTGTGCCGGGGAACGCAGGGCCGTCGCGCCTGCATGCGTCGAAACCTGCCTCGATGATTCGCGTGCTGCAACCGTAAGCCGCGCGCGCTGGTCACCGCCCCACCCCTCCGCTCTTGCGCCACACCACACGGATCTCCCGGCGCCAACGTTCATCCAGAGCCAGCAGGGTCCACTCGACCCTCGGGGACATATACCGCAGGATCGTCTCCGTTGCGGGATGCACCTGCAGCGCCGGCGCCACCAGGTAAAGCCGGGGCGGCAGCGGCGAAAGCTCAACATCCCGAAAATACCCATGCTGCTGCAGATCATTCGGACCTGCCATCCGGTCTTTGCCTGCATTGATCGTCTCTGCGCAGTGATGACGTACCCGTATCCAGTAATCCAGCCCCTGCATCGCCAACTGCAGATCGTCGGAAGTCTTGATTTCGATGACCGCCAACCGTCCATCCTCGGTCACGCCCAGTAAATCCAGCATGCCCCGGTCCCCTGCCCCGGCAATGGCCGGAACCTGCGCGTAAACGAACCGCGGATCAAACCGCGGGATCAGCAGATTCTCCTCCCGGCCCGACCGCCGCAACCCCCATCGGGATCCTTCCTCAATCTCCTCCTGCCGATTCCCGAAAGTGTCCGGATCGACTTCGTTCGCAAAGCGATGCGCTGACCGCCGCTGCCCACCCGGGGGTGGCGCCAGCGATCGCGTCAGCGGAGCCAGGTTCTCCCGCAGCGAGGATTCCAGCCAGCGCTCCGGCGCCGCCCGGAATAGTGGATCCTGTCGCGCCGCCAACGCGCGCTCACGCTTTTCCAGCCTCGCCATGCCGCCCTCGCCAACCGGTTCGACCGTCATCTGTCCACGCATCCGTCCATGCGCCGGCCGGCCCGTGAAGGTCCCGATGCTGCGGCCCGGCCCATGCGGTCGCAAAGTCCGTTCATGCTCCACAGCCAGGGGATGCCGGCGCGCAAACAGCTCCGCGATCAGTCCCTTGACCTCCTCGCGCGTATCCGGCGTTACCGGCGTCTCGCCGGCACCCACCCCGGCCGTAATCTCCATAGTTTGAGCAAAACTGTTCGGAGCCGGCGTGATCCGGGCACGCGCAAACTCGAGGCCATGCAGCAAGAACGCCAGCTCCGAGGCCGATCGCAACCGCTGTTCCACGCGATGCTCCTCCCCCGCCGGCACCAGCGACATCAGCTCGTCAATCCCACAGCCAAACCGCTCCCGCGCGGCTCCCGCGTCAGGTTGTTGCACCAGCCGCGTCCGCAGATTGCCCTGGTCCGCAGGATCCCGCGCCGTCAACTCCTCGCTCGCTTCGTCGAGCTCATACAGGCTCCACTGCGCTGCGGAGCTGTTCAGCCAAGGCATCCGCGCCAAGGTCAACGTAGCCGCACCACGCGGCACAATCACCCGCAAGCCCTTGTAGAGCGTTCGTCCATCACTGCGTTCTCTGCAGTGGTGCAGCCACAAAATCCCCAGCGTCAACACGCCATCGGTAATGGACTGCGACTCAGCACTCCCCACCCCGATCACCGCCCAGGCTTCATTCCCCCGCACCAGCGATCCACGCGCATATGCCGGCCCGAAGGATCGCTCCAGATCCATCGCCGCCCGGAACCCCTCGACCTTAAGATCCGGAAACTCACGCCCCAGCACCCGCTGCAGAAGCCGCAGGTAGCTCTTCCGCGCCGGCTCGCGCCGGGAAGGCTCGCGCGCCGGTCCCGCCGAGGCAATCACCAGCACCTTGGTCTGCAGTTGCCCGAGTCTCTTGGTGTTCAGCCGAAGGCATCCATTACGCTCCGACGCGCCCGTAATCGTCCGAACCAGGTTGCGCTCACCGCTCCAAAGCAGAAGCGTGCACCGGCCGTGGTCCGCCGTCACCTCGTGCTGCGATTTCGCCAGTTCAAAAATGGATTTGCCGTCCTCGAGCACAGCGCCGTCAGGATGCGCAAGCAAAAATGCGCGCAGACGGTCCGCCATCGCCTTTGAGGAGAGCGTTGAAGACAGGAGAGGTTGTTCCGCGTAAACAGCTCTGGGCGGGGACATTCCACGAACCTAACACGTTCGGCCCCGACGCGAACTTCCCCACAAGTGGCATTACGACAGTAAGTTACGTTCACCAGCCCTGTTTTGATCGCAGGTGAGTAATATGCGCTACATGGTGCCGCGAGTGCCACGCGTACAGCATGGTGGTCTGGTCCAGCCGCATAGGACCACGCTCACTGTGCACAAATCCCCGTGCCCATTGCTCGATCGTAAAGCTCTGCAAAATCATCACCCAGCGCGCATGCACGCTCTCGATGATCTCCAGCGACCACTCCGCCGGCGCGACTGTGTCCGGCAGCATCGCAAACGCCTTTTCGTTGTAGCCGTGTACCTGGGGCCACTCCTCCGTAAGTGCCCGCCGCAGCCGCGCAAACGCGAACATATGCGAGTCCGCCACGTGGTGCACCACCTGCCGCACCGTCCATCCGCCCTCGCGGTA
>CAZZWG010000093.1:0-12468 GCA_964657685.1 Verrucomicrobia bacterium Tous-C9LFEB
AACGGACTCACCCCCGCAGCCGCCCCCGTCGACATCACCAGCTTCGAACTAATAGCCCCCGCCACCAGCACCAACACAAACGTCGCCATCACCTCCGACAGCAAATTCCATCCAGGAGACCGAATCGCCGGCGACGTACAAAACACCCCCAGCTTCGTCGCCGGGTCCGGCGTCTCCTTCCAGTGCTGAAAGTAAAACAGCCACACCAGCACCGCCCCACAGAACGCCCCCGCCACCTGCGCCAACGCATACGGCAACAGCTTCCGGAACTCATGGTTCTTGATCCCAAACGCCAGCGTAAACGCCGGGCTCAAATGCGCATCCGGACTCCCAAACAGCAGCGACACAAAGATCCCGCAGAGCACCGCAAACGCCCAAGCCGTCGTCACCACCAGCCACCCGGCACCCTCCGCCTTGGTCCGCTTCAGCGACACCGCCGCCACCACCCCATCTCCCAACAAAATCAAAACCAACGTCCCCATAAACTCGCCGAGGATCTCATTCCGCATACACGCTCCACCCTCAAAAAATCACCCAGCCCTTATAACCCACGAGCCTCCGGCGTGTACTGCGCCGCCATCGCCCGAAACTCCCTCACCTGCTCCGCAGCCCATCCCCCATCCCGCCCAGTCTCCCGCGCCAACAGCCCCGCAACCTCCTCTGCAGCCTCCATCGCCGCATGCGCACCCAACAACAACGCCCGCGTCCGCCGAGCCAGCACATCATCCACCGTCCGCGCCATCTCCTCCCGCGCCGCCCACACCACCTCCGCCCGCAGGTACGGCAACGCCGGATGCAATCGCTCCCTTAAACCCGGCTCCTCCTCAACTAGCATGCGTATCCCCCTCACATCCGTCCCATACACCTTCAAATGCCCCAACTCCTCCACATCCTCCCTATACCCATGCACCCGTAGCGACGCCGTAGAACACGCCACATCCTTCAGCCTTCCCAACGTAATCGCATGGTTCACACAGTCCTCCGCCATGTGCCGGTACGTCGTCCACTTCCCCCCCACAATCGTCAGCAGCCCCGACTCATCGATATGGATCGTATGATCCCGCGACAGCGCCGAAGTCTTCGTCTTATCCGCCCCCGCCGCCCGCACCAGCGGCCGAATCCCCACATAAATGCTCAGAATATCCTCACGCCCAGGCGGCCGACTCAGGTACTGACTCGCCGTCTCCAGCACAAAGTCAATCTCCTCCTCAAACGGCCGCGGCTCATACTCAGCCCTCTCAATCGGCGTATCCGTTGTCCCCACCACCGTCTTCCCATGCCACGGAATCGCAAACAACACCCGCCCATCACTCGTATGCGGCACCATCACCGCCGAATCCCCCCGCAAAAATGACCGGTCCAGCACCAGGTGGATCCCCTGGCTCGGCGCCACCATCGCCGCCACCTCCCCACCCGCCATCCCCCGCACCTCATCCGTAAACATCCCCGAAGCATTCACCACCACGTTCGCCCTCACCGTAAACCTCCGCCCGCTCTCCCGGTCCTCCGCCACCACCCCCGAAACAAACCCGTCCTCTCCCTGCGTCAACGCCACCACCGGGCAATAGTTCATCACCGTCGCCCCATGATCCACCGCCGTCATCATCAGGTGGACCAGCAACCGGCTATCGTCGAACTGCCCATCGTGGTACACCACCCCACCCCGCAGCCCATCCTGCCGTATCCCCGGCAGCACCTCCAGCGTCTCCTCCCGCGACAGAATCCGCGACCGCCCAAACCCATACTTGCCCGCCAGCAAGTCATAAATCTTCATCCCAATCCCGTAAAACGGCGCCTCCCACCACGAGTAATTCGGCACCACAAACCGCAGATCATGCACCAGGTGCGGCGCGTTCCCCCGCAAAATCCCCCGCTCCTTCAACGCCTCCATCACCAGCGACACATTGCCCTGCTCCAGGTACCGCACCCCGCCATGCACCAGCTTCGTGCTCCGGCTCGACGTCCCCTTGCCAAAATCCTCCCGCTCCAGCAACAGCACGTCGAACCCCCGCGCCGCCGCATCCACCGCCACCCCCGCCCCCGTCGCCCCGCCCCCAATCACCACGATGTCCCACGGCGCCGTCCGCCCCGCCACCCGCTCCAGCATCGCCTCCCGCTTCAAGCCGCGCCCCGATTCCACCCACGAGCCCGCTCCACCGCATCCTGCCATCGCGCCTGCCGCTTCTTCATCTCCTCCCGGTCCCCACCCGGCGCAAAAACCCGGTCCGCCTTCCGGTGCGTCCGAATCTCCTCCACACTCCCCCAGAACCCCGTAGCCAGCCCCGCCAGGTACGCCGCCCCCAACGCCGTCGTCTCCAGCACCGCAGGCCGCCGCACCGGCACCCCCAGCAAGTCCGCCTGAAACTGCATCAACAAATCATTCGCCGCCGCCCCACCATCCACCCTTAGCTCCTCAAACGGCTTGGGCGTATCCCGGTTCATCGCCATCAGCACATCCGTCACCTGGAACGCGATACTCTCCAGCGCCGCCCGCGCAATGTGCCCAATCTCCGTCCCCCGCTCCAACCCAATCAGCAACCCACCCGCATAAGGATCCCAATGCGGCGCCCCCAACCCCACAAACGCCGGCACAAAATACACCCCACCCGACGAAGCCACCGAAGCCGCCAGCCCCTCCACCTCCCCCGACGCACTGAAAAACTTCAAATTATCCCGCAGCCACTGCACCACCGCCCCGCCAATAAACACACTCCCCTCCAGCGCATACTCCAGCCGCTCCTCCACCCCACAAGCCAGCGTCGTCAGCAGCCGCTGCTCCGACAACCGAAATGCCGACCCAATATGCTGCAGCAGAAAACACCCCGTCCCATACGTGTTCTTTGCCTCCCCCGGCCGCGTGCAGAGCTGCCCAAACAACGCCGCCTGCTGATCCCCCGCCACCCCCGCAATCTCCATCTCCCCCAGCCCCAGCGACGGCGTCACCCGCCCAATCACCCCCTTCGACCACACCACCTCCGGCATCATGCTCGCCGGTACCCCAAAAATCCGCAGCAACTCCGGGTCCCACCGGTCCTCCACAATCGAATACAACAGCGTCCGCGATGCGTTCGTCCGGTCCGTCACATGCCGCCGCCCGCTCGTCAGGTGCCAGATCAACCACGAGTCCACCGTCCCAAACGCCAGCTTCCCCGCCTCCGCCCGCGCCCGCGCTCCCGGGACGTTCTCCAGAATCCACGCCACCTTCGTCCCCGAAAAATACGGATCCAGCAGCAAACCCGTCTTCCCCCGCAGGTACCCTTCCACCCCGTCACGCTTCAGCCGCTCGCACATCTCCGCTGTCCGCCGGTCCTGCCACACAATCGCATTCCCCACCGGCTTCCCCGTCTCTCGATCCCACACCAGCGTCGTCTCCCGCTGATTCGCAATCCCCAGCGCCGTCACGTCGCCCGGCCGGAGCCCCGCCTTGCCCAGCACCTCCACCGCCGCCGTAACCTGCGACATCAGAAGGTCGTACGGATCGTGCTCCACCCATCCCGCCGCAGGAAAAATCTGCCGGAACTCCCGCTGTGCCACCCCGGCAATCTCACCTTGTCGATCAAAAAGAATCGCCCGCGAACTCGTCGTTCCCTGATCGAGCGCCAATATCAATTCGTCCATCGCTCATCCTGCCCGGGAACACCGAAATCAACGCCGCCCGTACGCGCAATGAAGCATACCAGCCCTCACCCGCAACCCGCCCGTGCTTCTCAAATGGTTACCGCGGTAAGCCCCGTTTCGAACAGCCGGGTCATTACGCAGGATGTAGATGCACCAAAACTGAACGAACCCTAAGATAATCCGCCACTTGTTCCCGAATATAAGACCAAAGTGCTATGTACCGTACACCTACCCGGACTAGAGGCTGAGGTAGTCCCGTGGTGGATAGCACCGCGACAGAACAGACCAAGGCACTCTTCCCAAGAAAGACGGCCACCGTTCTGCCAAATGGGCCCTGATTGACTTTGCCGAACTGCGCTTGCACATGCGAGCGATTCAAGGAGCGTTGAGCCTCACCTCACTACGCCATGCAATCCTCTCTTCCACTGCGCGTTCAGGCTTTCGTCTCCGGCTGCTCCCTCGTCGGCATCGGCGTCCTGATCTTCGCGCTGCTCCACTCCCACCCCACCAACCTCCTCAAATTCGTCTGTTATCTCTCCATCGCCATCCTCTCGGCCACCCTCAAAGTGCGCCTGCCTGGCATGGAAAGCACAATGTCTGTGCACTTCCTCTTCGTCCTTCTCGGTGTCCTCGAGCTCTCCGTCGGCGAAACCCTCATCATCGGCTGCGGCGCCACCCTCGTCCAGTGCACCTGGCGCACAAAGCACCGGCCTGAAGCAATCAAAGTCATCTTCAACGTCCTCGGCATGAGCGCCCCGGCCATCTTCGCCACCTACTGCGCGTATCGCTGGTTCTCCCATCTCCTCCACGGCGGCACCCCGCTCCTCCTTGCCATCGCCGCCTGCACCTACTTCTTTACCAACACCGCTCCCGTCTCCGTCGTCATCGCCCTCAGCGAAAAAATCTCCATCCGCAAAATCTGGTCCGAAACTTACTTCTGGTCTCTTCCCTACTACCTCGTCGGCGCCGCCATCGTAGGCCTCGTCAGCTTTGCCACCCGCTACGTCGGCTGGGAAAGCGCCCTCCTCGTCGTCCCGATCATGTACTGGGTCTACCGCTCCTATCACCTCTACCTCGGCCGCCTCGAAGACGAGAAGAAACGCGTAGAGTTCGAAGCCCGCCAGGTCGAAGCAGAAAAGCGCCACGTCGAAGAGGTCTGCGCCCTCCACCTCCGCACTATCGAAGGTCTCGCCCTCGCCATCGAAGCCAAAGACCAGAACACCCACTCCCATCTCCACCGCGTCCGCACCTACGCCGTAGAAATCGGCAAAGAACTCGGCATGGCCGGAGAAGAGCTCGACGCTCTCCGCGCCGGGGCCCTCCTCCACGACATCGGCAAGCTCGCCGTCCCCGACCACATCATCAACAAGCCCGGCCGCCTCACTCCGGAAGAATTCGAGAAAATGAAGATCCACCCGGTCGTCGGCGCCGGCATTCTCGAAAAAGTAGCCTTCCCCTACCCCGTTGCCCCCATCGTCCGCTCCCACCACGAGAAGTGGAACGGCGCGGGCTACCCTGATGGCCTTCAGGGCGAAGAGATCCCACTCGGCGCCCGCATCCTCGCCGTCGTTGACTGCCTCGACGCCCTCACCTCCGATCGCCAGTACCGCCGCGCCCTTCCCCTCGACGAAGCCATGGAAGAAATCGCCAAAGAATCCGGCACCTCCTTCGATCCGGCAGTCGTCGCCGTCCTCCAGGGGCGCTACAACGAAATCGAAGGCTCTGCCCTCCGCAGCCTCCAGCAAACCAGCGAAGATTCCCTGCGCTTCAGCTACTCCGTTCCCAAAGGTGAGCGCCCCGCCACCGGCCTGCAATCCGACCGCCTCAGCCGCAATGTCAACGACACCGACTTCCTGACCTCCATCGCCTCCGCCCGCCAGGAAGCCCACACCCTCTTCGAACTCAGCCAGGATCTCGGCAACTCCCTCTCGCTCGACGAAACCCTCTCCCTCGTCGCCCTCCGCCTCCGCAAGCTCGTCCCGTACGACTCCATCGTCGTCTTCGTCAAACGCGAAAACACCCTCATCCCGGAGTTCGTCAGCGGCGAAAACGCCCGCGTCTTCTCCAGTCTGCAACTCACCATCGGCACCGGCCTCTGCGGCTGGGTCGCCCAGAACGTCAAACCCATCATCAACGGCAACCCGGCTGTCGAAACCGGCTTCCCAACGAGCGAATACCTCGGCAACAACCCGAAATCAGCCCTCGCCGTCCCCCTCGAAGGTGTCACCGGCCTCGTCGGTGTTCTCGCCCTCTACCAGACTGAAACCGACGCCTTCACCACCGAACACCTCCGCATCCTCCAGGTCATCACCGCACGCGTCGCCCTCTTTATCGAAAACGCCCTCAAGTACCGCGAAGCCGAACACTCCGCCACCATCGATCACCTCACCGGCATGGCCAACGCCCGTGCCCTTTCCATGCACCTCGAGCAGGAACTCGCGCGCTGCAAACGCGAAAACGTCGGCATGGCCGTCATCGTCTGCGATCTCGACGGCTTCAAGGAAGTCAACGACCGCTACGGCCACCTCGCCGGCGACAAGGTCCTCAAACTCTTCGCAAACTCCATGCGCCAGGTCTGCCGCACCTACGATTACGCCGCCCGCATGGGAGGCGACGAGTTCGTCATCGTAGCCTCCAACATCACCCCCGATGCCATCGAAGAAAGAGCCCTCCTCCTCAGCGACCTCGCCCAGGAAGCAGGCCGCGAGGTCTGCGGCAGAGACTTCCTCTCTCTCAGCATGGGCGCGGCCTTCTACCCCGAAGATGGCCTCGACGCAGAACGACTCCTCTCCGAAGCCGATCGCCGCATGTACGCCGTCAAAACCGTCCACCACAGCGGCTCCACCCGGCCCTCCATCCGCACCCTGAACGAAGACGACGAACTCGTCCCTAACTGATCCTCGCGGTCAACAGCCTTCCCACACTCTGCAGCGGTCCAATCCCCTACTATGACCGCGAGAACGCTAAGGTCAAACGCCCGGAAGCCCCATCGCCGCACGCAGCTGCAAATACCCCGGCTCCCTCCGCAACGGCTCAAACAGCGGATCCACAGAAATCCCGATCAACGTGGTGTCATGGCGGCGAAACAACTCCTGGAGATCACGCAGCGCCCTGTCCTTCTCGCCCAACTCCGCCTCATACCGCGCCATCGCGTACGTCGGTCGTTCACCCACGTGACGCTTCCGCTCGTCCTCCAGTAACGCTCGCCACATCGCCCGTTCCCCGCGCGTTTCCAACACCTGGGAAGCACCGCGCATCGCCGCTGCCGTTTGGGAATCCCCACGGGAACTTGCCGCCAGTGTCGCATCCGCAAGGTACCGGCCAACATCCCGCGGCGCCAACAAGTCCAGCACACCGAGTACCTGGTGCATGGTCGCAGAGTCGCGCGACGACCCGGATGGCTCTCCACGAATCGCCTCCCGCAGCAGCTCAACCCCATCCGCCTTCCGACCACTAAGCCCTAAAGCAAACGCACGCATCGTCAAAATCGCAGACGAACTCGGATCCAGTCGCTGGGCCACCTCCAACTCCGCCAACCCCTCGCGGAAGCGCCCCTCATGCGTCAAAACGGAGCCAAACCAGTGGTGCGCCAGCGGAAGCGCCGAGTCCGCCCGCAAAGCCTCCCGAAACTGCGACTCCGCCGCGACCGCATTCCAGTCCCAGAAAAAGTTCACAAAGCCCATCGCCGCATGCGCCGGCGGCCACCCAGGATCCAGCAGCAACGCCCGCGCCGCCGCATCCTTCGCCCGCGGGTACGCCTCCTCATCCGGCAACATGGAATATTCGCGCAACAGGATATAGGTGTTCGCCAAACCCGCATACGCTGGCGCATACCGCGCGTCCTTCGCAATCGCCGACTCAAAAGACGCCTTTGCCCTCTTCAACGAGTCCGGCGTCCGCATCTCCTCCTGGTAACACCCCCGCAGGTACAACTCCTCCACCCCAAATACCGCCGAAGACGGCACCACGGAGCGCACACGGCTCGTCGATGGTGGATCGCTCGCCGTCCCCCCCGGGCCGCCAACCCGTCCGCGCCATCCAGCCCCCGCCAATCCCATTCCGCACAGCACCACGACCGCTGCCCCGGCCAACATCCATCGCCGCCAGGGCCGTCGACCAGCGGTCGGCGCGGGCTCTACCGCCCCCCGCGCATCCCCTTCCTCGGCCCCGGGAGTCAACGCACTCTCCGGCTCCACGGCTGCATCCGGAAGGGCAGGCGGCATCACCACCCCCTGCGGCTCAGCCTCCCGTAACCTGCTGCTCGCCAGCCATTCATCCAGTTCCGGAACCAGCGCATACACCGTCGCCCGCCCACTCCCAGGAAGCCTGCGAACAGGCAAGCGTCGCTGCTTTTCCCACCTCTCTACGGTGCGCGGATCCCGTCCCAGGTAGGCAGCAATCTCTTTCCACCCATTCAACACGTCCTTCCGGGTTTGCTGCACCAGGATTTCCCTCGAAAAAAGGTGGGCCGAATGACATTCGCAGCATATACCAAACCATTTCTCTTCCTCCCTCGCCTCCGGCCGGCACCTTCCACAGCAGCCATCTCCTCCCGAACGCCCACCGCCGTCACACACCCGGTACCATCGCGGTATGCCGGCAGCCACTCCTCAGCCCTCCCCCTCTGAAAGCCAGACCCGCCTCATCCGTCCCGCCCGCAGCCTCCGCGGCTCCCTCGCCCTCCCCGGCGACAAATCCATCTCCCATCGCTACGCCCTCCTCGCCGGCTTCGCCGATGGCACCTCCCACCTCGGCAACTTCTCCACCGGCGCCGACCCCCACTCCTCCCTCGCCTGCATGGCCGCCCTCGGCGCCACCGTCGCATCTGACCCGGCAACCCGCACCGTCACCGTCTCCGGAACCGCCGGCCGCTTCACCCCACCCACCCAGCCCCTCGACTGCGGCAACTCCGGCTCCACCATGCGCATGCTCGCCGGCCTCGTCGCCGCCCAGCCCGGCACCTACACCTTCATCGGCGACGCCTCCCTCTCCGCCCGCCCCATGGAGCGCATCCGCAAACCCCTCACCCAGATGGGCGCCCAAATCCACCTCACCGACGGCCACGCCCCCCTCACCATCCACGGCGCCCCCCTCACTGCCATCGACTTCGACTCCCCCATCGCCAGCGCCCAGGTCAAAACCGCCGTCCTCTTCGCCGGCCTCCAGGCCACCGGCACCACCTCCCTCGCCGAACAAATCCGCACCCGCGACCACACCGAACACGCCCTCCGCGCCTTCGGTGCCGAACTCCTCCGCCGCCCCGACCCCCAGGGCCAAACCCGCCTCTACATCGCCGGCGGCCAAGCCCTCCAGGCCCTCGACCTCACGGTCCCCGGCGACATCTCCTCCGCCGCCTTCTTCCTCTGCGCCGCCCTCCTCTTCCCTGACGCCAACCTCGTCCTCGACAACATCGGCCTCAACCCCACCCGCGCCGTCCTCCTCGACGTCCTCACCGCCATGGGAGGCGCCATCAAAATGCTCGAAATCGCCGAACAACACGGCGAACTCGCCGGCACCCTCCAGCTCAACCGCAAACCCGGCTCCCTCACAGCCATCGACCTCAACGGCCAACTCGCCGCCCAGCTCATCGACGAACTCCCCGTCCTCGCCGCCATCGCCCCCTACACCGCCAACGGCCTCAAAATCCGCGACGCCCGCGAACTCCGCGTCAAAGAATCCGACCGCATCGCCCTCACCGTCAAAAACCTCCGCGCCATGGGAGCCGAAGTCACCGAACACGAAGACGGCATGGACATCCCCGGCAACCAAACCCTGCACGGCGCCCAGATCGACTCCGGCCACGACCACCGCATCGCCATGGCCTTCAGCATCGCCGCCCTCCGCGCCACCTCCGACACCGAAATCCACAACGCCGAAGCCGCCAGCATCAGCTTCCCCGAATTCTTCGACTGGCTCGACGACCTCACCGTCCGCTAAACCCTGCAAAGCTCCCTCTCGCACCTGCCGCGGCCACGAAAAGGCACCCGCAGCATCGTCGAACAACCAGACTTCACACGCACCTTGTTTCAAATCGAGACACTATCGCCCAGGATTTGCCGAACATCCTTACGAGGTGTTCCCATCGGAGGGCGCGAGAGGAAGAAACGCTCGTCTACCCTTCTTTTCTCCTGCTCCGAGAGCCCCATGAACCACGCCTATCGTCTTTGCACCTCCTGCCTTCTCGCAGTCGCCTTCGTCTCTCTCACATCCCCCGCAACAGCCGAACCCATTCCCGTCCGCAACCAGCGCGGCAGCGTCCGCGGCTTCCTCGAACTCCGCTCCGAAGACGGCCGCATCGTCGCCTCCGGAGACTTCATCCAGCGCGCCGAAGGCGATCGCGTCACCTGCGAAACCATCTACCACTTCCGCGACGGCTCCTTCGACGACGAAACCACCGTCTACACCCAGCGCGGCACGCTCCATCTGCTCACCGACCGCCGCATCCAAAGGGGCCCCTTCTTCACCCATCCCATGGACGTCCTCATCGACGTCCGCAGCGGCCAGGTCACCGTGCGCACCCCCGGCAAAGACGGCAAACCCGAAGTCAAAGTCCAACACCTCGACCTGCCCCCGGACCAGGCCAACGGCGTCATCTCCGCCATCGTCGAAAACATGCGCTCTACCGATCCCCCCCGAACGGTCTCCCTGCTCCTCGCCGCTCCCAAACTCCTGCAGGCAAAGCTCGTCATCACGCCCATCGGCGAAAGCACCACCTCGGTCGCCGGCCTGCCCCGCAAAGCCATTCACTACCGGATCAAAGTCGACCTCGGTGGCATCCTCGGTCTGGTCGCCCCACTCGTCGGCAAAGCACCGCCGGATATCGACGTCTGGACCGTAGGCGCCGACGTCGCCACCTTCGCCCGGGAACGAGGTCCCTTCTACCCCGAAGGCCCCATGATCACCATCCAACTCGCCAGCCCCACCTGGCCCAAACGCCCCTGACCCGAAACATCACGGCCCGCCTCCCTCCCGGCAGTCCTTCGCGAACTCCACACAACCTCAGCGCCCCCAGCCCCCGCGCTTCTACCCCTTCTTCCACATCGCAAACGCCTTCTGCATCCGCGGATCCGTAAACAGCTTCACACAAACCTCCCGCTCCACCGGGCCCTCCACCACGCAGTGCAGATCCGTCCGCCGCGCCACCTCCTTCGCCGGAATCGCAATCTGCGAGACAAACCGCCCCGCATCCGCAATCGTCGCCCCAAACACCAGCCGGTCCAGCCCTGACCACAACGCACACGCCATACACATCGCACACGGCTCACACGTCGTATACAGCGTGTACCCCTTCAGCGACCCCGACCCCAGCTTCGCGCAGGCCAGCCGAATCGTCAGCGTCTCCCCATGCGCACTCGGATCATGGTCCGGCCCCACCCGGTTCACCGCCCGCATCAACATCGCCCCCGTCCCCGAGTTCACAATCGACGCCCCAAACGCCATCGGATGATCCGTCCCCAGCGTCTCCGCCGTAAACGCCGCCACCGCCCGCATCCGCTCCCGGTCCACCCCGCTCCCACCCTCCTCCGCGCCAACCTCCCGCGCACCCAGAACCCCCGCCCCCAACCACGCCGCCCCCGCCCCCACCACAAATCTCCGCCGGCTCTCCCTCATCCACCACCCCCATTCGCCCTCATTGCGACTGACTATACAGAAGCCCTCCTCCGAAAGGACCAATCCCGTCACAAAGACGCTTCCGTTCATACCAGCATCCCGAGCACCGATCGACGAACAGCGAATCGGCCTGGATAACCGGATACTCTCCAACATCCGACACACCTTGCCGACCGGGTGCGGCGGTCAAGTTTCCGATAAGCCCGTTTGGCGGACACTATGGGTCACCCCTGTGCCGATCCTACCGGGCACTCCGTCAAATAAAGGACTACTAATCTTGTGACGTGTAGGAGAGCAACTTGCGCCGTGGCGTGGAATTGGCAGGTCGGGTCTTGGTCTGCTTGTACGAGTTCATCGTTGCCGCTACTGTAGCGAACCTTGCAGTATCGGCTTGGAATGATCACCTGTATGCAACTTGCATCCCCGGTTACTTGCTGGCCTTCATCTTCGGCGCCCTCGGCGTCCTTACTGTGTTGCGACCTATGCGGGCGGGCTTTCTCCACCTTACTGCCAACATCGGTGTAGGGGCATTTTGCCTCTGCGCCTTGGTTCAGCGGTCGTTTCCTTCTTGGATCGTGCTCCTGAGTTCCTTTGGATTCGGCAGCGTCGCTTGCGTTGTGCTGCTTGACAGGGTCGTCTGGCAGGCAGGGCGCGACTGCCTGAAGCCAGTCACAACCCAGATCACGCCAAACCCTACCGGCTCATTGGACGAGTAGTCGGCTTAGCGGGAACTTGACGGCTCAGCGTAGATCGTCCACCCAAGCTACTTGCTCCGGTGTGTCGGGTACGGATAGCCCGCGAGCCACTGACAAGCGTGCAAAGGCCTCTCTAGCGGAGAGACCGTGGCTGCACAGAAGGGCTGCGATTAAGAGGGACGATCTCCCTATGCCCATCCTGCAATGGGCACCTATGCGCTTACCCTTTTCCCACTCGGTTCGCAACTGTTCGAGGAAGGACCGGAACTCAGCCCTGGACTCTGGAACCCCTCGGTCCGAGACAGGAAAGTTCAGGTACTCGATCCCCGCCTGCTCACAAGCTGAGCGTTCCAACTCCAAGCCCAACTCCATCTGCTCTTGTGGCGTCAATAACGAGACGAGCACGTCCACGCCATCACGCCGGAGAACCGCCATCTCGTCGTCCAGCCAATCGCCTCCGCGTGGACGAGGAACGATTGCTAGGGATCGCTCCCTTTCATGCTCTACCCAGTAAAGTGGCACACCCAATCCTAGCTGTCCTCAA
>CAZZWG010000094.1:0-11055 GCA_964657685.1 Verrucomicrobia bacterium Tous-C9LFEB
AGATCCATCTGAAAACCCGCGCTCGCGTTCCCGGCATTGAGAAACAGCAGTTCGATGAGCTCGCCGCCAAAGCCAAGGACGGCTGCCCTATCTCCCGTCTTCTCAAAGCTGCAGAAATCTCTCTCGACGCCCAACTCATCTAACCCGAGTTACTAACTCATCACCGAAGGCGCTCCCCAAAGGGCGCCTTTTTTCTATAACTAAGCTCACCGTAGAAAATACCCCACGTCTCATCCCACATCCTCAACACTTCCGCACGGCTACGGCCCGCGAAAGACCATCACGTGCACTAACTTCCGAGCCCAGGACGCAAGTCTCGACCCCAGGAGATTTGCCCTTGTATCACCACCGCTTGTTCCGGCCCCGGCTACGCCTTCGGACGTTCGCCACACTCTTCGTTGCGACCCTATCCTTCACCCACAGCCCCGGCCTCCTCGCCCAACTCCCCGGCTTCAGCAGCTCGCTCGCCAACCTCACCCAGCCCCTCCCCAACTGCACCGACCTCTCCGAAAGCCCCTGCCCACCTCCACCGCCAACCCCCGCACCCCGCCACCCCGCCGAGACCTCCCTCTCCCTCGGCGCCTTCGCCCAGATCACCCCAACCCGCCTCCAAACCAACGTCTACGGCACCACAGAACTCGGCACCCAAACCCAGGGCATCGCCCCCACCCCCGGCATCCTCGGCACCTTCCGCCAGCAGTTCCACCCCTGGCTCGGCTACTCGCTCAACATGGGCTACACTCGCGTCGACGAGCGCTATACCTACTCGCCTTCCACCCCCGCTGGCTCCGACCTCCACATCCCCACCAACCTCTACGAAATCAGCCTCAGCTACGTCGCCCAGAAGCACCTCACCCCGCGCCTCACCGGCTTCGCCGACCTGGGCGCCGGCGCCGTCGTCGCCCTCCCCACCAACCACACCGGCACTCCCGTCTCCCCGGAGTTCGCCTACATCCACCCGCCCGTAAACTACCGCCCCGAAGGCACCACCGGCTTCGGCCTCGACCTCCGCCTCGCCCAGCACCTCGACTTCCGCGCCGAATACCGAGGCCTCCTCTACAAGAACCCAGACTTCGGCGGCCTCCAGAAATCCACAACCTGGACCAGCGAACCCACCCTCTCCCTCGTCTACCGCTTCGGTAAGAAAGAGAAGGCCCGCGATGGATCGGCTCACCCCTAGCGAAACGAACGTCATCGCGTTCCGTCCAACGTCGTGAAATCCAGTACTTCCGGACGAAAGCACAATCGTTGTCAGATGGAGGCCCATGCCCAAGCAGACGGTTACACGTCCATGCATCCTGGCTCTGCTCTTCGCCGCATCTTGCATCACGAGTGCCCGTTCGCAAGGCCTTCCGCCACCCCCCGGCTCCCATGCGACAGATAAGCCGGATACATCCGCACCCGGCCCCGCAACCTTTGACGTAGCCTCTATCAAAGAACACAGCAGCGACGACCACAACATGCGCTGGATGACCAAGGACGACGGTGAAACCATGGTCAATGTCCCTCTCCAATCGATGATTGCATCGGCTTATAACATCAAGATGTACCTCATCTCCGGGGGTCCTTCCTGGGTCAACAGCAAAGGCTTCGATCTCGACGCGAAAGCCCTGCCCGGCGAGGGAGCGGACAAGGTCAAGCTGACGGAAGAGCAACGCCGGGCCATGATGCGCGCCCTCCTCGCCGAACGCTTTCACCTCAAGGCACACATCGAATCCAGGCTCCTCCCTGTTTTCGACCTCATCGTCGCCAAAGGTGGCCCAAAGATCCAGCCTGTTGAGGCTCCGGCCGCAGACTCTGAAGATGCTAAGAAGCGAGGCAGCATGTATTTCGAGCCCGGCCATCTGAAGGCGCAATGGTACAAGATCGCCAGCCTCGCCGAAGAGCTTAGCTACATGATCGAACACACGGTCATCGACAAGACCGGCATGACAGGCGATTACAACATCGACTTGAGTTGGACCCCTGACAGCGAACTCGCCGCAGCCCCCGACAAAACCGCTACCGGCGCCGACCCGAAACCTTCCATCTACGCCTCAGTGCAGGAGCAGCTAGGCCTTAAACTCGTCCCAAACAAAGGTCAAGTCGACACCCTCGTCATCGATCACGCCGAACTCCCCACCGCGAACTAACCCCTAATGCGCATGCGCATGATCATGCGTATGCCCACCCGGCCCATGATGATGATGCGAGTGCCCATCAATGACATCCGGCGACGGCGGCGAGCAACATCCATCCGTCACCTCGCACCCTGTCACCTCAAGCTGGATCGTCGTATGCCGGATCCCAAAATGATCCACCAACTGGTGATTCACCCGCCCCAGCAGGGACTCCGTCTCACTCACCGTCATCTCATTCACTTGCACATGGCAAGCCAGCGCATGGCTCTGCGCCGTCAGGCTCCACACATGCAGATCATGCACATTCACCACACCCGGCACCGCCTGCATAGCCCCGCGCACCTTGTCCATATCCACCGACCGCGGCGTCCCCTCCAGCAGAATGTGCAGCGTCTCCCGCACAATCCCCCAGGAGCTCAGCAAAATCATCCCCGCAATAATCAGCGACAATAGCGGATCGATCCACTGCTGATGGGTCACCGCGATCAGCAATCCGCCCACGATCACCGCCGCCGTAGAAACCGTGTCGCCCAGCATATGCACGAACACACTGCGGATATTCACATCGCCCGAAAACCGCCACAGCAGCGCCGCAATCAAGCCGTTCATGACCACGCCCGCCGCCGCCACCATCATCATGAGGCGCGGTTCCACCGCCACCGGATGCAGGAGGCGTGCCACCGCATCGACACCAATCCAAATGGCAAGCACAAGCAGGCTCAATGCATTGACAAATCCAGCCAGCACGCCCGCGCGTTGATAGCCAAACGTTCTCTGATCGCTCGCCGGGCGACCCTGCAGCCAGACGGCAACGAAACTCAAGCCCAGCGCCGCAAAATCGGAGACGTTATGTCCTGCTTCCGAGATCAGCGCCAGGGAGTGCGCACGCACACCAAATACAAACGTCGCCACGATGTACAGCGACGTCAGCACCAGCGAGAACTTCAAAATTCGTTCAATGGCCGAGTTTGGTTTCGCATGCGCGTGCATACTTCCAGTCTAATCGTTCGCTTCTAGCCCAGAGCTGCGGCATTTGGGTCATTTCCCGTCCCCCTGCGTGTCCCCAAAAGAGCCAAAACGGGCCTCCTGCGCATCCAACCAACCCGAACCGAAGGAGTTTCCGCCACAGATGAAGGTCACCCCCACCGGCGCGCACGCCCACCAGCTTACCCGCATGGGTTTAATGAATTGCTATCTGGTCCGCGAGTCCGATAGCTACACCCTGATCGACACCACCGTGAGCGGAGCCTCCAAGGGGATCCTTTCCACTGCCCGCGCGATCAGCCCCGAGCCCATCACGCGCATCCTGCTCACCCACGCGCATGTCGATCACGTGGGCTCCGTCGACGAACTGGCCCGCGATCTGGGCAAAGTGGACCTTGCAATCAGCACGCGCGACGCCCGCCTGCTGCAGAAACCGCCGGACAAGTCCCTCGAACCGGGCGAACCGCAAGGCAAAATCAAAGGCGGCCTGCCCGGCACGGTCACCCGGCCCACGCACCTGCTCTCAGAAGGCGAACTTTTCGGCTCGTTGCGCGTCCTCGCCAGCCCCGGCCACACCCCCGGCCACGCCAGCTTCTTCGACGAGCGCGACGGCACGCTCTACACCGGCGACGCGCTTCTTGCGCTTGGCGGGGAACTGCATATTCCCGGCTTCGGTCCGTGGTTTTTCCCCTTTGCCGGCATGGCAACGTGGAATAAACCCCTTGCGCTCCACAGTGCGCAAAAGCTCCTCGACACCCTGGGCACAGACATCCGCCGCTACGCCGCCGGCCACGGCCGCTTGATCGAAGGCGGCCCCGCTCTTTTACGCCAGGCCGTAGAGCAAGCCCAGGAAAAGGTGCGCGAAGGCATCCGTTAAGCCCATGTGGCCCCGGTGAAACTAAGTGCAGCGGTGAGCCTGAACCTAGCTGCGCCAGTGCAGCTCCACCGGCCCGTCCGCCAGCGGATGCTCACCTTTGCCAGTCAATCGCCGCTGCTTCAACGCGAAGTACCACTTCGCCGGCTTGTCGGCGTCATCGATCAGCATCAACCCCGGATTCGACCGCAAACCCCGCGCCTGCTCCACCATCGTGCCCTGGTCCTGCGCCACAAAGCGCGCGCCGAAGAACCGCACCAACGGGGTTACAAACGGTACAAAGTAGCCGATGTTCCAGGCCGCCACGACATCGATCCGGCAAGTCGAAGCCGTCACCGGCGTCACCGTGGTCAACGACGAAAACCATCGCTGCTTGCCCTTCGCGTCCGTCGCCACAATCGTCTCCACCCGCCGGTTCGGCAAGGCAAAATCAATCGTAGTCACCGGCTTCCCCAACAACCGGTAGGGCGCCGAATTCGAACTCGGCATATGCGGGCTCATGCGGAAACCCGCGTTTCGGCCACCGTTCTCCTCATCCAGCAGCGGCTCGAAACGCTTCGTCTTCTCATGAATGCTTGCCGCCGATCGCCACCACCATGCCTGGTGCACAAACGGCCCATGCGCCGGATCCATCAGGCCGATAATGCCGTGATCGACATTACAGGGCAGATCCGCGGAGAGATGTGCCGACCGAAACTGCTCGCCAAACTTCGGCAGTTCCGGCACCTCCGGCAGTCCAGCCTCGTCCGCTACCCGCCCGGCGCCGGCTGCCGGCACGTACACCCAGGCGTACCCGTCCCGCTCGCGCACTGGAAAGGCATTCGCATAGATCCTGGTGGGCTCCAGGTGATCATGCGAGGTGAGCGAAGGAATCTCCTCGCAGCGCCCACTGCAAGGCTCAAAGCGCCAGCCGTGGTACTTGCACATCACCGTTTCGCCATCGAACCAGCCTGCCGACAGCGGAATGCCGCGGTGCGGGCAAAGGTCGCGCAAGGCAAACAGCGTTCCTTCCTTCTTGCGACCCAACAGCATGGGAATGCCCAGCAGCGTGGTCACCAGCGTGTCGCCCGGGCGAAAGGTTTCCACCCGCGCCGCTGGGTACCACTCGCCGAAGATCATCTCCGCGGGCGGACCGGGGCGCGCGTCGGCAGCGGCAGCAATCTGCACCAACTCCGCCTCACGTCCCGCCAGGATCGGCCGCATGCGCCCCATCTCTCCAGCATAGGGCACACAGGCGTCAGCCGAAGCGCAGGAACGTCTGCCGGTCTTCCTTCAGCATCCTGTGCCGCTTCAGGCGTTCATCCAGCCAAATCAGCGCCACCACGCAAACGAATACCCAGGGCGCCGCACAGATCAGAGTCCACATTGCAGAGAAAAAAGTAAGAGTCATCGCCCATTCAGAGTCGCAGCCTTTACCTGGGCGCACCATCCAACAGCGGAGCCAGTCAGAACCTCATCCGGGCCATGCACCCGGCCCAGTTTGCCCCGTTTTAGGACGAGCGGACCTACGGCCTCGGCATCGCAAGTGCCTTTAGTACTGCTGCCTTCGCCAGCGGCTCCATAACGGCATACCCGGCGTCGTTCGGGTGGACGAAAGCATCTTCGGCCAGCTCCGGACGCATCGCCCCCTCGGCATTCACCATCGCCGGGTAGTAGTTCAAGAACACCAGCTTCTCCCCTGCGGCAAAGCCTTCCAGCCAGTGGTTCAGCGCCGCCACTTCGTCGCGCGGATCGACGCCTGGACGCCACGGAATCCTGCCCGCGGGCAGCACAGAACTGAGCACCACGCGTATGTGCGCGGCTTTCGCCAGGGCCACCATGCTGCGGAAGTTGTTCTCGATGACCGGCAGCGTCTCGACCCCGGTATTGCCGGCAATATCGTTAATCCCGGCAAGAATGACCACGGCCTCGGGGTGGAGATCGATGACGTCCTGCCGGAAGCGCACCAGCATCTGCGGCGTAGTTTGCCCGCTGATGCCGCGATTGACCCAGGGCTGATCCGGGAAGAAATGCCCATGCCGCCGCCCCCAGGAATCAGTGATCGAATCGCCATAGAAGACGACCCGTCGCTGTCCCTGCTTCGGCTCGCCCAGTGCCGCGTTCTCCGACCGGTACCGCGCCAGTTGCGGCCAATCGGCCAACTGCCTCTGCATGGATTCCACCTGCTCCGGCTTGAGGGCGCTCGCGGGCATCGTGAGCGTGGAAGCCGATGCGGGCTGGGTTAGCGTCGACACCGCGGGCGCGGACGGCTGTTGCGCCACGGCCGCAAAAGTCAGCAAACCGCCGGAGAAACAGAGAACAAAGCAATGTACACGGCCTGGAAAACGCCACTGAAGCAAAAGGACCCTCCAAACTCTCACCCACAATGGTAGTGTGCCGGGCTCCCTCCGCCGAGTCGCTTCCCGATCGCTTCAAGCAATCACCCCGTTCGGCAGAAGGCTGCAGGCCCAGGGGACACACACCCCCGTACACTAACCCCAATGCCCGCCGCCGTACCCAAGAGGCCCCACGCCACACTCCTCACCACCGTCTTTCTCTGGCTCCTTTTCTACGCCAGCTTCACCCTGTTCCGCCCCGCGCTCCTCGACGACGCCGACTCGGTCCACGTTGAAGTCGCCCGCGAAATGCTTCTCCGCCACGATCCCGTCACGCTCTACGCCAACGGCATCCGCTACCTCGAAAAAGCCCCCCTCCTCTACTGGCTCATGGCCCTCAGCATGCGCGTCGCCAGCCTCCTCGGAGCGCACCGCCCTGAGATCCTCGCCGCCGCCGCCCGCATCCCCCTCGCGCTCAGCGTCCTCGCCCTGGCACTCCTCGCCGAAAGCTTCGCCCGCCGCCTCTTCCGCTCGGCCCGCGCCGGCCTCTACGCCGCGCTCATTCTCCTCTCCAGCTTCGGCATCTTCATCTTCACCCGCATCACCATCCCCGACGCCCTCGTCTGCCTCTGGATCACCGCCTCCCTCTACGCCTTCTGGCGCACCGAAGATCTCCCTCCACAACCACTCGGGAGACCCCAGATCTCGCCTCTGAGACCTGGGATGGTCCGTCACAGAACCCAACCGGACGATCCTCAAAGCCGGGTGCCCCGTTCTTTGTCGCCAGACAAAGGGCGGGGTCCAGCCACGGCCCTCTCAGGAAACCCACCACCCCAAACCATCCAACTCCGCCCCCTCTGCCACCTCTTCGCCGCCACCAGCGCCCTCAACGTCCTCACCAAGGGCCTCATCGGCATCGTCTTCCCCGTCGGCATCATCCTCCTCTATCTCCTCCTGACACGAGGCCCCCGCCGCACCCTCCTCCGCCTCCGCCAACTCCACCCCCTCACCTCCCTCGCCGTCTTCGTCGCGATCGCCGCCCCCTGGCACATCGCCGCCGGCCTCGCCAACCCCACCCAGGGCCACCCCGCCCCCTTCCTCTTCCTCCGCGACCCCAGCGCCGTCCTCCCCTGGGGCCACTGGCAAGTCCCCCTCCCCACCGACGGCAACGTCCGCGGCTGGCCGTGGTTCTACTTCATGAACGAGCACCTCCTCCGCTACCTCAACCTCCGCGTCCCCCACGACTACGACACCGTCCCCCTCACCCTCTTCTGGGGCCTCTGCCTCATCTGGCTCATGCCCTGGTCCGCCTTCGCCTTCAAAGCCACCGCCTGGGCCATCCCCCTCCGCTCCCCCAAATGGCGCAGCCAATTCAGCCGCCATGACCTCCCCCTCCCGCGCCGAGGCCGCCTCCTCCTCGTCCTCTGGGCAGCCTTCGTCCTCCTCTTCTTCTCCCTCTCCACCCGCCAGGAGTACTACATCCTCCCCGCCCTCCCCGCCGCCTCCATCCTCATCGCCGGCTGGCTCGCCTACCGCGCCGTCGACACCCCGGTCGCCGAAGCCCACCGCCGCGCTGGACGCCGCATCACCGCCGTTCTCGCCATCCTCGGCCTGACCGCCGCCGCCGCCAGCCTCTTCTTCATCCTCCACACCCGCACCCCCGCGCCCGATACCGACCTCGCCCAGCTCCTCCAGCAAAACCCCGGCGAATACGCCCTAAGCTTCGGCCACTTCCTCGACCTCAACGCCAAAGCCCTCGGCCTCTTTCGCCTCCCCCTCGCCCTCACAGCCCTCTCCCTCGGCCTCGGCTTCCCCCTCGCCTGGTATCTCCGCACTCGTCGCCAGGTCCACCGCTCCAACCTGACCCTGGCCGCTTCCACCTTCGGCTTCCTCCTCGCCGCCCACCTCGGCCTCCAAACCTTCGCCCCCGTCCTAAGCTCCGCCCAGCTCGCGCAGGTTCTGCGCCCCCTCATCGATCGCAACACCCTGCTTGTCATCCATGGCGAGTACGAAGCCGGCTCCTCCCTGGGCTTCTATCTCGGGCGAAACGACATCCACATCCTCGAAGGCCGCAGCTCCAACCTCTGGTACGGCTCCTTCTTCCCCGACGCCCCGCCCATCTTCGAAACACCCGCCAGCCTCGCTGCCAAGTGGAACGGTCCGCAAACCATCTGCATGTGGCAATCGCTGACAGATCCCCCCAACCAGCTACCGCCACTGCCCGGACCCTTCCACGTACTGGCCCAAAGCGGCGGTAAAGAGATTGGTTGCAATCAACTTACATCTCTCTTCCCCCGGTTGCGGTAGCATCGGTTTCGAAACATCTTCAACCTCATGCCCGTCGATCCGAAAGAACTTCGCCACGTCCCACTCTTCTCCCTTCTGGACGAAGACGAACTCTGCGTTCTCGCCCAGCAGGTCGAACTTCGCGACTTCGCCGCCCGCCAGCGGATCTACAAGGCAGGTGACCCACCCAAAAACGCCTTCCTCGTCCTTAGCGGCTGCGTCCGCGTCACCTCCATGGATGAGGACGGACAGGAAGTCCTCTTCTCCGAACCGAAACACGGCGATTTCTTCGGCTTCGCCTCCATGCTCGACGAAAGCCCTCACCAGACCAGCGCCGTCGCCATCGAAGCCACCACCTGCGTCGAGGTCGATCGACAGGACCTCGCCAGTCTCTTCAAAGCCAAACCGCTCGCCGGACTCGATATGCTCACCAGCGTCGCCCGCGAGGTCCACGCCACCCAGCAGCTCGTCCGCCTTCGCTCCTTCCGCAACCCCAACGAACTCATCGACGAGCGCGAAACCTTCGGTGAGCGCATCGCCGACCACGTCGCCTCCTTCGGCGGCTCCTGGACCTTCATCATCAGCTTTGCCCTCACTCTGGCTGTCTATGTCACCTTTCAGCAGATCCTAAAAGGCCGGGGCGCGTGGGATCCGTATCCCTACATCCTGCTCAATCTCTTCCTCTCCATGCTCGCCGCCATCCAGGCCCCGGTCATCATGATGAGCCAGAACCGCCAGGACGCCCGCGACCGCCTGCGCTCCGAACTCGACTTTGAAGTAAACCGCCGGGCCGAATCCGAAATCCAGTCGCTTTCCCGCAAAATGAACTTCCTCCACGACAAACTCGACGACCTCGACGAGCGTGTCCGCGGTCCCAATGCTCCCCGCGAACCGTTTGATCTGGAAAGCTAGTGCAAATCTGCGCCTGTTGCCCCTCCCTGCGACACTTCGTCCTCCCCAATGGCCAAAAAGCGGCAGTGTCAAATCAGCCGAAAGCCCTTACCTTCAATCCATGGACCCGCAACTTGTCGACACCTTTGGCCCTCGCTTCCTAGTGAACGACGTCAGGGAACTCGAATTACTCACCGACCTTCTCGCCCGGTCGAAAGATCACCTGAACGTCGTCTTTGCCGTCGCCAGTTACATGGAGCGATCGTCTTCCGAAAGCACAGACTTCAGACCCCTCCTGCGCAACCGTCTCGACCACAGCATCGAGCAACTCCGCTCACGCGCCATCCCGTCGTGAACGTGAACAGGCCGCTCACACCCTCTGCAGCACACCCCGCCGCAGGCGAAACCGCTCCCCTCGCCAAACCACGACATCGGAAGCATAGCTCCACGCCCAGAACACCAGCCCCAGCCCATCCCGCACCGGCAAGAGCCAGAGATCCCGCAATACCTGCCCATCCCGCAGAAAGCCGACGCCCACATTCAAAGCCACCAGCAGCCGCACCAGGAGCGCCACGCTGAACAGGCTCCAACTCGGCAGCGAAAACCCGCTCGCCACCACCGTTGCCATCGCCCAGGGCAAAAGGTACGTAAACAGTAAGCCTAAATACCCAGCCCGCCGCGAATCCCGCGTCGACCGCGCCCACCGCATCTGGTGATCGACAAACCCACGCCATGCATACGCCGGCACACTCGTCGCCACCACCTCCGCCACCATCTCCACCCGGTACCCCGCCCGGTACAGCCGCGCCCCCATCTCATAATCATCCGCAAGCTGATCCACAAGCGCCTCAAACCCGCCAATCGCTCCTAGAGCACTCTTCGTCGTAGCCAAAGTCGACCCCAAACCAAACCGCAAACCACCCTCCAGCGCCCGCGCCGCCAGCACTCCCGGAAGAAAGTCCGTAGACACCCCCAACGCTTCCATCCGAGACCAAACCGTCCCCTCTGCCTGCCCCAGGTAAGGCACTGTCACCAGCCCCAAAGGCCTCTCCCCGCCAGCCCCGTCCACCCGAAACGGCGCCATCACCCGCGCCAGATACTCCGGCCCTACCAGGATGTCTGAATCATTCACAATGACATGCTCATACCGCGCCTCCGGCAGCATTTGCATCAGGCTCGAGACCTTCCCGTTCGTCCCAAGCCGCTCCCGGCACTCGATCAAACGGATGGCCACCTCGGGGAACTCGACACGCAGGCGTCCCACGGCCGCCACCGCCGGATCGTCCAAAGACCCCACCCCGAAAACAATTTCAAAAGGCCCCGAATACCGCTGTCGGCAATGGCTCTCAAATCCCAGGTACTGCCGAGGATCCGTCCCCCGCAAAGGCTTCAGAATCGAAACCCCTAACGCCGCCGCCCCAGCTTCCGGCAGCCCACGCGCACCCCGCCGAAACCGCCCCAACCCCCACAACGCCAACAGGCTATACGCAATCCCACACAGCGTAAGCCCCGCCGTCACGAACGGCACAACCGCAAACCATCTCACCCCACCAAGTCTAGCCAATCGTTCTTCAGAGATCTCGCT
>CAZZWG010000094.1:11155-12467 GCA_964657685.1 Verrucomicrobia bacterium Tous-C9LFEB
GGCGGGTAAGGTCGTCAGACCCAAACTCCTCTCAGCCGCAACCTTCACTCCGCCACAGCCTTTGTCTCCGTCAACGTAAACGACCCCTCCACCCCAGCAGCCTTCACCAAGCCTTCCCGCGCCACGGGCTGCCCACCCCCCACCCAGAACCGCACCGTCCCCGGCACCACCGCCCGTTTGCCCTGCGCATCGACCACACTCAGATCGCGGTCGTTCAAGTCAAAGTCAAACTCGGTGACCTGCCCCGGCCCGAGATGAATTCGTCGAAAGCCACGCAAATCACGGATCGACGCGCCTTCCACGCCTTCATGGGTGAGGTATAACTGCACGACCTCCTCCGAGTTCCGCATGCCCGTGTTCCTTACTTTCACATGAATACTGCGCGATTCATTCAAGGAAGACACCACCCGGTAGCCAGCCTCATACGCAAACTTCGTATAACTCAACCCATACCCAAACGGATACAAAGCCTCACCCTTGAAGTACCGATAAGTCCGCCCCGCCATCGAGTAATCCTCAAACGCCGGCAAATCCCCCACACTCTTATAAAACGTCACCGGCAACCGTCCCGCCGGACTAAAATCCCCCGCAAGCGCCTCCGCCACCGCCTGCCCGCCACTCTCCCCCGGGTACCACGCCTCCAAAATCGCCGGCACATGCCCATCCGCCCAGTTCACCCCCAGCGCCGACCCATTCGTCAGCACCAGCACCACCGGCTTCCCCACCGCCACCACACTCTCCAGCAAATCCTCCTGGGGCTTCGGCAGATCCAGCGAAGTCCGGTCCCCACCCGAGAACCCCTCCGCCTTGATCTTCATCTCCTCGCCCTCAATCCGCGCCGACAACCCCATCACCGCCACCACCAGGTCCGCCCCCCGTGCCGCCGCCACGGCCTCCTTCTCCTCCCGCCCCGGCACACCCCAAACCAGCTTTGCCTCCGCCGCCCGCACAGTCTGGAAGTACTCAATCCTCAGCTTGTAAACCTTCCCCGCCTCCATATGAATCGGCGCAGTCGTGGTAGTGGAAGGCCGATGCGCCGTCCAATCCTCCGCCTGCATCTTGTCATCCACCCAGACCCGATACCCATCCTGCCCCGTAAACCCCAACAGGTAATCTCCCGACTCACGAGGCACCAAAACCCCAGTCCACCGTACCGAATAGTTCTGCTTCAAAGCAGCATTCACCCCATTGAAGCTCCATGTAAAGTTCACATTCGGATCCACCCGCGTCAGCACCGGCGACCCCGTCAACTCCGTATTCGCAAAATACTCAGCCTTCAACCCATGCTGCCCCTTCGCCGCCGACGTAAACA
>CAZZWG010000095.1:0-12310 GCA_964657685.1 Verrucomicrobia bacterium Tous-C9LFEB
GCCGCGCCTCTGAACGATGGAGTCGATGTTGACCCTAAATCTGGCGAGTGCGCCCGAGATGGCGGAGATGATTCCTGGTTTGTCGTCGACGACGAGGCGAAGGTAGTGCGGGGCGAAGATGTCTCCGGAGACAGTGTACGGGGTGGCGGTGAGGGGGATGGGGTGGCTGCCTGCGGCGACGGCAAGGACGTCAGTGAGGACGGCGACCGCGGTGGCGTGACCGCCTGCGCCGTGGCCGGAAAAAACGACGTCGCCGCCGAAGCGCCCGCTGGTGACGACCATGTTTTGTGTGCCGTGGGACCAGGCTACGGGCGAGGTCCTGGGCACAAGCATGGGGCCGACGCGGGCGCGGACGGTGGGTTGTTCCGCGTTCGGGTCGAGGGTGGCGCGGGAGACCTGGCGGATGGTGCAGTTCAGTTCTTTGGCATAGGCGAAGTCGACGGCGCTCACCTGCGCGATCGTTTGGGCGGCGATGCTGTTGGGGTCGATCTCGGCCTTTAGCGCGAGACGGGTAAGGATGCAGAGTTTGGCGCGGGCGTCGAATCCGTCAACGTCGGCGGAGGGGTCGGCTTCGGCATAGCCAAGGCTCTGCGCTTTGCGAAGCATCTCCGGGTAGTCGGCGCCGTGTTCCATGGCGCTCAGGATGAAGTTGCAGGTACCGTTAAGGATGCCGCTGAGGCGGTTTATACGGTCGCCGGAGATGCCCTGGGTAATGCCTGCGATGACAGGAACACCGCCAGCTACCGACGCGCCGTAGAGCAATTGTGCGCCATGCTCTTGGGCGAGGTCAAAGAGCGCGGGGCCGCGAGTCGCGATGAGTTGCTTGTTGGCGGTGACTACATGTTTGCCGGCGGTGAGGGCGGTGGTGAGCCAGGCTTCAGTGGGCTCCGTGCCGCCGGTTAGTTCGACTATGGCGTCGACATTGGACGCGGTAAGGATGTCTTCAACACGGTCGGTCCACAAGCAGTCTGCGGGGACGAAGTGGGCGCGGCTATGGGTGCGTTTGCG
This sequence comes from Verrucomicrobia bacterium Tous-C9LFEB, assembly GCA_964657685.1. Classification (GTDB taxonomy): domain Bacteria; phylum Acidobacteriota; class Terriglobia; order Terriglobales; family Acidobacteriaceae; genus Granulicella. The sequence goes on from CAZZWG010000095.1 coordinate 1,009, forward strand.
GTCGATGCCGCGGTTGAAGATGGCGGTGATGCGGATGTCGGGACGGTTCGCTTCGTGGAGGACCTCGGCGAAGCTGCTGCCCACGGTGCCGAAGCCGAGCAGGGCGAGGTTGAGGGGCTTGGCGCTGGGCGAGGCGGCATTAGACAGGACAGTCTGGCTCATCAGTAATCCACACGGTAGGGGCTGGTCATCCAGGCTTCGAAGCTGGAGTTGGCTTCTTCGGGAAGAAGACGTTCGATGGGGATGGAGCGCTGCTGGAGAGGCTTTTTCACCTCTTCGTAGAGGAGGCTGTCGTCGAAACCAGCGCGGGCGGCGTCACCTGCGTCATTGCCGTAGAAGATAGCCGCGCAGCGTGACCAGTAGAGAGCGGCGAGGCACATGGGGCAGGGCTCGCAGGAGGTGTAGACGTCGCATCCGGTGAGTTGATACGTGCCGAGGGCCTGGCAGGCGTTGCGGATGGCGACAACCTCGGCGTGGGCGGTGGGATCGTTGGTCGAGGTGACCTGGTTAGCGCCCGTTGCGATGACTTTGCCGTCCTTGACGACGACGGCGCCGAACGGGCCCCCGTGGCCGTGCACGACGTTTTCCGTGGCCAGGTGGATGGCCATGCGCATGAACTCAGGGCGTGCTGCGGGCATAATCAGGATTATGGTACATGCTCTGCGTTCGCGCCACGCCATTACACCTGGGGGAGAGCGCGACGCCGTCGTGGTGATTGACGGCGAGCGCATTGCGGCTGTGATCTCGCCCGATGAACTGGGCTCGGGTGTGCCGCTTAAGGATTTGGGTGAGATAGCGCTGCTGCCGGGGCTGGTGGACGCCCACACGCACCTGAATGAACCGGGGCGAACAGAGTGGGAGGGCTTCTGGACGGGAACGCGGGCGGCGGCAGCGGGCGGATTTACAACAGTGGTGGACATGCCGCTGAACTGCCTGCCGGAGACCACGGACGTGGCCGCCCTGGCTCTGAAACGTGAGGCCGCCCAAGGGCAGGCGTGGGTGGACTTTGCGTTGTGGGGCGGGGCGGTGGATGGAAATCAGGCTTCGCTGGAGCCGATGGCGGTGGCGGGCGTCGCGGGATTCAAGTGCTTCTTGATCTATCCGGGATGTGATGGCTTCACTGCCATCGATGCGGCAAATCTCCACCTGGCGGTTCCGCATATCGTGAAGACAGGCTCTCCGCTGCTTGTTCATGCGGAATTGGCCGGGCCGATCGATACAGCGTTCACGCGGCTGGAACGGGAGAGTGCGGATTGGCGGCGGTATGAGACATACCTTGCGTCGCGGCCAGATGTGGCGGAGTTGGAGGCGATCGCAATGCTGCTGGATCTATCCCGCAGGTACAGGTTTCGCTTGCATATTGTGCATCTATCCACGGCTCGTGCGCTGCCGATGCTTGCGGCGGCAAAGGCGGAGGGTCTGCCCCTGACGGTGGAGACCTGCCCGCACTACCTGCACTGCGCGGCGGAGGAAATTCTGGATGGGGCGACCCTGTTCAAGTGCGCGCCGCCGATACGCTCTGCCAGGAATCGAGAGGCGTTATGGCGAGGCTTGCTGGATGGCGGCATCGATCTGATTGCAACGGATCATTCGCCATGCCCCGTGGGGATGAAGCGGCTTGAGTCAACAGAGCCGGGGATGGAGGCCGGGAGGTTCGATGAGGCTTGGGGTGGGATTGCGTCGTTGTCCACGGCGTTGCCGGTGCTCTGGACGGAGTGCGTGCGGCGGGAGGTGAAGCTGCCGCAATTGATGGAGTGGATGAGTGCAAGGCCGGCGGCGTTGGCGGGTTTGGAGGCGCACGTTGGAGCAATTGCACCCGGGAAGCTGGCTAGCCTGGTGGCATTTCATACGGAGGCATCATTTGAGGTGAGCGCGGACCGTCTGTGGCAGAGACACGCGGTGTCGCCGTACATAGGCGAGACGCTGCGCGGGGTGGTGCGGCAGACCTGGGTGCGTGGACAGACCGTGTTCCGGGATGGTGAATTTGTCGGTGTGCCAAGAGGACGGGAACATGATCGTGCGCGGATATCGCGTGAGCCCTGAGGAGACACTTGCCGGCTGGCACTTACTACCTGAAGCGGAGGCGGCCGCGGTGTTGTTGCCCTGCAATGGAAGCCGCGCGTGGGTGAACGGAGTTGTTTCGCAGCGGCCCTTCACTGATGTTCGGGAGCTGTTTCGCGTAGCGGATGCGGTCTGGTGGACGTTGCCGGACGAGGCTTGGCAGGAGGCGTTCGACAGCCATCCCCGCATCGGGGAGCGGCATGCGAAAGCGGCTACTGACGCGAGCCTGCGATGGAGTGCGGGGGAGCAGAGCGGCGTTGTTGAAGAAGAGGCAGTCAGGGCGGCTCTGGTGGACGCTAACCGGCGCTATGAGGAGCGGTTCCGGCGGGTGTTTCTCGTCTGCGCAACGGGCAAGAGCGCGGCGGAGATGCTGGCGATTCTGGAGGCGCGACTAGGGAACCAGCCGCCAGCGGAGTTGCGGGAGGCGGCGGAGCAGCAGCGCCGGATTACACATCTACGCCTGCGCAAGTGGCTCGGGATGGCTGCCGCGCGATGTGAGGACGTGTAGAGTATTCGCACGGCATGGGAGTTTCGACGCACATCCTGGACACCGCATTGGGCAGGCCTGCGACGGGTGTGTCGCTGGTTCTGTCGCGGCATGCGGGTGAGCGCTTCGAGGAGGTCAGCTATGGTGTAACGGACGGAGACGGCCGTTGCCGGACGCTGCTGGGCGACCGGAAGATCGCGGAAGCGGTATACCGGCTTCGCTTTGAGGTAGAGCCGTATTTTGCGGCGCAGGGGCTGTTGTCGTTGTATCCGTTTGTGGAGATCGTCTTTACGGTGAGGAGTCCGGGCCAGCACTACCATATCCCGTTGCTGGTGACGGCGAATGGGTACTCGACGTACCGGGGGAGTTGAGAGCGAATGGCGGAGGCAAAGGGTAAGCTGGCGAGTCATCGTTATGGCAAGTCGCGGGTGCGGCTCATGCGCCTGACGCGGCACGAGACGTACCATGACATCGATGACTGGACATTGGAGTTACTGCTGAGCGGCGCTTTTGACGAGGTATTCACCGAAGGGGACAACACGCGCATCGTTGCGACCGACACAGTGAAGAACACTGTGTACTTTCTGGCGCGTAAATCGAAGGCTGAGAGCATGGAGGCGTTTGCGCAAGAGTTGATCGACTTCCTGCTCGGCCGCAATGTACAGGTAACTCGTATTGAGGTACGGATCGAGGCGCACCTTTGGAAGCGGCTTATGGTAAACGGCGAGCGTTACCCGACGGCGTTCATGAAGGGCTCCGAGGAGCGGGGAACCACGCATGTTGCGCGTACGCAGGGTGGGGCTTTTGAGGTGCGTAGCGGGTTTAAGAATATGACCGTGCTGAAGACGGCGCAGTCAGGATTCATAGGCTTCATCCGCGATGAGCTTACGACGTTGCCGGAGACGGCGGACCGACTGTTCGGGACGTCAGTGACGGCGGTGTGGAACTATACTGCGGAGGCGTCAGCGCAGTGTGTGGACTTCAACAAGATGCGCCGGCATCTGCGCGAGCGAATGGTTGAAACCTTTGCTAAGCATGAATCGCTGAGTGTGCAACAGACGCTGTACGCGATGGCGGAGGCTGCGCTCGGCCACACCCATGCGATCAGTGAGGTGTTCCTGCGGATGCCGAACAAGCACAATCTGCTGGTGGATCTGAGCCGCTTTGGAAGCGACAATCCCAATCACATCTTTGTGCCAACGGACGAGCCGCATGGGACGATCGAGGCGACGGTGCGGCGAGATTGAGGGGCTGGGCTGAAAGCGGAGCGAGCCGCGCGGCGCGCGTGGTTGCCCGGTGCCGTGAGTTGGCGCGGGTGAGCGATGTGCCCGGCGAAACGACACGTTTGTTTCTCTCATCTGCAACCCGCGATGCGCATACGCTGGTGGGCTGGTGGATGCGGCAGGCAGGGATGAACGTGCGAGTCGACGATGCGGGAAGTCTACGCGGCTTGCGGCTTGCGGCGGTTGAAGACGCACCGACGCTTGTGCTTTTTTCTCATCTGGATACAGTACCGAACGCCGGGGCATTCGACGGGTTGCTGGGCGTGCTGCTGGGTATCGCGGTTGCCGAAGAACTTGCAGGCGAGGTACTGTCCTTCCATGTGGAGGTGATCGGGTTCAGCGAAGAAGAAGGTGTGCGGTTTGGGTTTCCGTTTCTGTCCTCGCGGGCTGCGGTGGGAGCGCTGGGTGAGGAACATCTGCAGCGCACCGATTATGCAGGGGTGAGTCTACGCGAGGCTATCGAGGCATTTGGGTTAAATCCTGGGCGCCTGGGCGAGAGCGCACGACTGAGAGTCGGGACACGCGCGGCAATCGAGGTTCACATCGAGCAGGGGCCTGCACTGGAAATTGAGGAATCGCCGCTCGGTGTGGTCGACCTGGTGATCGGGCAGTCGCGACTGGAGCTGGTGTTTACAGGGCAGGCAAACCACGCGGGGACAACGCCGATGGCATTGCGGCGCGACGCCCTGGTGGCCGCGGCACAGTGGGTGGTGGAGGTGGAGCGGTTTGCCTCTGGATATAGGCAACTCGTGGCGACGGTGGGCCGTATCGAGGCGATTCCCGGGGCAGTCAACGTAGTGCCGGGCGAGGTCAGGGTGAGTTTTGATGTGCGACATCCCAGTGATGCGTCGCGGCATGCGGCTGTCGGAAGGCTATTGACCAAGGCGGAGCAGATTGGAGCGGGCAGGGGTGTGAAGGTGAGCGCCAGGGCGCTGTCTGAGCAGGCCGCGGTGCCCCTGAGTGCACCGCTTGCGGCAGGCCTGGAGGCGGCGGCGGAGATTGCAGGTTACGAGACGAAACGGATGGTCTCCGGCGCGGGGCATGATGCGATGATTCTCGCGCCGTATGTTCCAACGGCGATGCTGTTTGTGCGATCGCCGGGTGGGTTGAGTCATCATCCCGAAGAGACAGTGCTGGAGGCGGACGTGGAAGCGGCGCTGGCGACGGTGCTGGAGTTTGTCTCACGGCTGCATTTAGAGGAGTTGCGTCCGCCCCGTCTCATACAATGAACGCACGATGCATCACTTAGGACTGACGCGGAGTGCCAGCCGCCGCGAATATCTGCTGCACACACCGGATTCGTTCGTGAGTACACCGTTGCCGAGGTTGTCGTGCGGGGTGGCGATCGTGCATACCGGGCCTCCGCTGGGCGCGGCCTTTGCCATGACGACTGTGATCTTCGAACCGGACGGCGTGCTCGACACGGGTCCTGGACAACGATTTGTCTACGTTTTGGATGGCGAGGTTGCGCTCACGGAGTCGGGCTCGCGACGGTCGCGGAGGCTGGAGCCCGGCGGGTTCGCCTTTCTCCCTGCACTCTACCCGCACCGCCTGACCGCGGGCGAAAAAGCTTCACGGTTGGTGATGTTTGAAAAACCCTATGCTCCCCTCGCAGGCGAACCGGTGCCGGAGTTGATCGTGGGGCATGAGGCAGAAATCATCCCTGCGCCCCTGAACGGTGACGCCGGCGTGCAGGTGAGAGCCCTGCTTCCCAGTTCAATGGACTTTGACTTTGCGGTAAATACGATGACCTATGAACCGGGCGCGTCGCTGGGCCAGGTGGAGGTGCACTGGATGGAACACGGGCTGTTGATGTTGTCCGGCGGCGGTGTGTACCGGCTGGGGGAAGAGTGGTATCCCGTAGAGACCGGCGATGCCATCTGGATGGCGCCTTTCTGTCCGCAGTGGTTTGCGGCAGTGGGCAAACTGCGCGCGCGCTACCTGATCTACAAAGACTTCAATAGGCATGTGCTGGCATGAAGCTCGCAGTAAATACCGTCCGCTTGATGGCGGAGATGGATCATCTGGCTTCGCTCACAGACGTTGCCCTCACGGTGGATCCTTCGCTGCCCGAGCCGCAACGAGCGGTGACGCGGATCGTTTTCACCGCTCGGGATCTGGAAGCGCGGTCGTGGCTGAAAGATCTGGCTGCGGGTTGCGGGTTTGCGGTGCGCGAGGATGCTGTAGGCAACACTTTCGTTCGCTGGGAAGGCTCGGAGCCGGCGCTGCCGCCAATTGGGACGGGATCGCATACTGACGCAATCCCCCACGCGGGCATGTACGACGGCACAGTGGGCGTGCTGGGCGGGCTGGAGGCTTTGCGGGCGCTGAGGGAGGCCGGTTTCGTGCCCCGCAGGTCGATCGAGCTGGTCATGTTCACCAGCGAGGAGCCGACGCGTTTTGGCATCGGTTGCCTTGGATCGCGGCTGATGGGTGGGGTGCTCGACCCTCAGATGGCTGATGCTTTGCCGGACCGGCTGCATGAGACAGATCCGGCGACGGCCCCAGGAGGTACGTTGCGCAGTGTGCGCGAGGCTGCCGGATTCCGAGGCTCGCTGGCGAGTGTGCGTCTGCCCGCGGGCTACTATGCCGGGTGGGTTGAACTGCACATCGAACAAGGGCCTTTGCTGGAGCAGGCGGGCAAGGACATTGGGGTCGTGACGAGCATTGCGGGCCCGGCAAGCTACCGCTTCACGGTGGAGGGTTTGGGTGGGCATGCAGGGGCGCTGCCCATGCCGGACCGACGCGATGCACTGTGCGCGGCGTCGGAGTTGGTGCTTGCGCTGGAGCGCGAAGCGAAGGCCATGGAAAGCGGCCTCGTAGCCACAGTCGGGAAACTGGATCTTCATCCCGGCACGGTCAATGCGGTTCCCTCGCGTGTGGTGTTTAGCGTTGATATTCGCGATATCCGCGCCGAGTTCCGGGAGGATGTGATGAACAGGCTTCGGGCCGAGGTGCTGAGGGTGCGGGAACGACGGGGCGTGATCGTGACGGAAGAGCTGGTCAATGCGGACGAACCGGCAGCATGCAGTCCAGAGATCGTGCAGACCGTGATGGAGAGTGCGAAGGCAGCCGGAGCGCAATGCCGATCCATGCTCTCGCGGGCCTACCACGACACCAGCTTCATGGCCCGGATCGCGCCGGTGGCCATGATCTTCATCCCATGCCGGGGCGGCGTTTCACACCGGCCGGATGAGTATGCCAGTCCGGAGGCAATCCGGCGGGGCACCGAGGTGCTGGCTCGGTCGCTGGCCGCGCTTTCCGCAACCTGAGTGCAAGGATCAGGTTACCGACAGAGGTTACGCGGGTAGACTGGAAGGTAGCTCAGGCACTTCCTTCCGGCTGGCCCAGCATTCTTCTCGGAGTCCTATAGAACGCGATGATCCAGTCATTGAACCCAGCAAACGGACAGGTGCTGCGCCGCTTCGAACCGCTCACGCCTTCTGCCCTTGATTCCAAGCTCATGCTGGCCGCAAGCGCTGCCAAGACGTACAACGCGGAGAGCCTGGAGCAGCGGCGGTTCTGGATGCGGCGGCTGGCGCTGCTGCTGGAAAGTGACCGCGAAGACCTCGCAGCCATCATCGTCACGGAGATGGGCAAGCCGATCGTGGTGGCGCGAGCGGAGGTGGACAAGTGTGTTTCAGCCTGCCGGTACTACGCTGAAAGCGCAGCGGGCATTCTTCAGGCGGAAACGATCGCTACCGAGCACGCGGAGAGCTATGTCCGCTGGGATCCGCTGGGGGTCGTGCTGGCCATTATGCCGTGGAACTTCCCGTTTTGGCAGGTGTTCCGTTTTGTGGCTCCAGCCTTGATGGCCGGCAATGTTGCTCTGCTGAAGCATGCGCCGAGTGTGCCGCAGTGTGCGCTGGCGATTGAGGCGGTGGTGCGGCGGGCAGGGTTTCCGCGGGGCAGTTTGCAGACCCTGCTGATCGAAGCAGAAGTCGTCGAGCGGGTGCTGGCGGATACGCGGGTTGCGGCTGTGACGCTCACCGGATCCGAGGCTGCTGGGCGCGCGGTTGCGGCACAGGCTGGATACCTGATCAAGAAGAGCGTTCTGGAACTGGGTGGGTCTGATCCCTTCCTGGTGATGCCGTCCGCGGACCTTCCGTCCGCGATTGCGAATGGGGTAAAGGCGCGGGCAATCAATAACGGGCAGAGCTGCATCGCGGCCAAGCGCTTCGTGGTGCACGCAGACGTGTATGACGAGTTCGAGAAGGGGTTTGTCGAGGGGATGCGGGAGCTGAAGGTGGGCGATCCGATGCTGGAAGACACCGAGGTTGGACCGCTGGCGAGCGAGGCAGGAAGAGACAAGCTCATGGGACAGATTGAGGGAGCGATCCAGGCGGGCGGGCGCGTGCTGACGGGCGGGAAACGTGTCCCCGGCGAGGGCTTCTATGTTGAACCTACTGTGATTGCGGGGGTGCCGCGGGGGGCAGCCGTGTGCTCTGAGGAGACATTTGGACCTCTGGCGTTGCTGTTCCGGGTCGCTTCCCTGGAGGAGGCCATTGCGGTTGCGAACGAGACGCCGTTTGGGTTGGGAGCGAGTTGCTGGACGACGGACGCGAAGGAGCAGGAGCGTTTGGCGCGGGAGATTGAGGCGGGAGCCGTTTTCTTCAACACGCCGGTGGCGAGCGATCCGCGGCTGCCGTTTGGGGGGATCAAGCGGTCGGGGTATGGGCGCGAGTTGTCGGCGGCAGGGATGCGGGAGTTTCTGAATGCGAAGACGGTGGTGGTGGCCGAGGCCGTGGACGCGCCGCAGCAGACAGACCTGCCTTTTGTGGCGGAGTCGCAGAATGGGTCGACGGGTGGAGGGCCGGTGCTTGCGGCGGCGCAGCCGGCTGCTGTGGCCGAGGCCAGGGAGAAGGAGCCGGAGCGTGGAAGCGGGTTTGGCGGATCTACCTTGGGGCTTTCGCGGTAGGGTTTTCTGCGGGTGGGAGGGGAGGTACCCACTCCCCTCTTTGCTGCAAAGTCTTCTATCGGGGGACTTTAGCGTTGGACCTTGGGGATTTTCATACCGTGCAGAAGTGCACAGGTTCTGGGGCAGGTACTTTCTTGCCTGCCCCAGAACTCTACGCCCTTAGAAGTTGAACGAGGCCTGCAGGGAGATACGTCGTACCGCGCTCTGCTGGGTGTAGGGGCCGCCTGCCAGGTTGATGCTCTGGCCGAAGTTGCGCCCGGCGCTGAGATTCCCGATGGGGTTGGAGGGATCTGTGTTGTTGAAGAGGTTTTGGATATTGATGCCGACATTTGCGCTGTAACGGCGCCCGGTGCTGGTACCACCGAAGCCACCCGGGCCGCCTGGACCGCCGCGCCCACCACCACCGCCGCCGGGACCGCCACGGCCGCCGCCGGGAGGGCCTCCTGGGCCGCCACCGTCGCCTCCTCCGCGGCTTGCCGTCTTCTCACCGAAGCCGATGGCCTTGGTGAGCCGGAAGTTGAAGGTGAAAAGGTTGGGACCGGTGCAGGCGTTGATAGGTGCGGTGGCGTAGCCGGCTGCGAGGGCAGGGTTAGCGTTCTGGTCGACGAAGGCCTCACCACAGGAGGGGATACCGAGGATGGTGCTGCCGTTGGCCATGCTGATCGGGACCATGGCAGGGCGCTCGTTGAAGTAGCTGTCCTGCAGCGGATCCGTGCCCAGCGTGATGTTGTAGGGGTTGCCGCTCTGCGCGATGGTAAAGGGGCTGAACTGCACCAACCAGGGCAGAGTGAGAGACCCACCCAGGAAGAGCCTCTGGCGTGTGTCGAAGGTGGTGCGGCCGTAATCTGCCTGGATGTTGTAGGGAACGGTCAACGCGCTGGCAGCGCCGGAGCTGTCGCCCTTGGCGAAATTGATCCCGTAGAAGCCGAAGAGAGAGACGCGCTTGGAAGTCTGCACCCGGCCGTTGAAGAAGAGCTGATCCTGCTTGAAATAGCCTTCGGAGAAGTACTCGTTCGTGACCGTGCTTGTAGAGCAGAGGGCGCCGGTTGCCGGACAAGCGAGGTTCTGCTCGGCGAGCTGGTGAACCCCTTGGGAATGGATGTAGTTGACCGAGAGTGTGCCGCGGCGGCTGAGCTGCTGATCGAAGCCACCGGCGAACTCGACGAGATAGGGAGATCGCAGCGTGGGCGCTTCCTGTCCCGTTTGCCCGGTGGACTGGATGTATGTGGAGCTGCCGCCGGCTGCCGCTTCCGCCTTGCAGGCGTTGATGTTGGCAGGGGTGCAGGCTGCGGTGGGGGCCTGATCGGAAAGCAGCGTTTCTGCCACACCGTTGTAGCGGACCGTGTTCAGGATGTAGTTGGTACCGAAGCGGTCGTAGAAGAGACCAAAGCCGCCATGGAGCACCGTCTTTGGCGCGCCCTTGCCGAGGCCATAGTTGATGCCGAAGCGGGGAGCGAAGTCGTGGTGGTCGCCGGGCAGGAAGTTCTGGGTTTCGTAGCGGATGCCATAACTTACCGTCAGGTTAGACCTTGGCTTCCAGTCGTCCTCGGCATAGATACCCACATCGGCATAGTTGTAGTGGATGTTCGTGCTGTTCAATTGGCTGAGGGTGAACTGGGTAGGCTGATTGTTCGCGTAGTCGGCCAGGTTGGCGTAGAGGAAGGTGCCATTCGTGTTGCCGGCGGCGTATTGCGCTTCACGCGTGGTGCGGAGACGGCCGCCGAAGCGGATGAAGTTCTTTGGCAGGGCGAGTGAGGTGTAGTTCTGTACCTCGAAGTGATCCTGGTGGTCAGAGGTGCTTTGCACGGACGCGCCGCCGGTGGTGAATGTGCCCTGGACGGTGATGACCGGCCCGGTGTTGAGAGGGGCATCCGAGGTGCGGTCGCGCTCCCATTCGAAGCGGGTTTCGTTGATCAGTTTGGAGCTGAAGGTTTGGGTATCGCTGATCTGCAACTCCTCGTTGCGGCTGTCGGAGTTATAGGCCGAATCCGGGAGCGTGAAGTTGCCGATGCCGTTGTTGATGATGTCGTTTTGCACGTACTGGAAGCGCGCTGTAAGGACATTCTTGGCGCCCAGGGCAAAATCAAAGCGCGGCGAGATATCGGTGCGGACCTGCGGGTAGTGCGTGAAGATCTGGGTCGGGGTTGACTGCGCGACGCATCCGCCCTGGCCCGGCTGACAGACGGTTGACGAGCCTGGGAGCGTGTAGAGATAAGCGTTGGTGAACTGGTTGTCTTCGATGTCGCGGTGCGATCCGCCAACTGAGAACGAGGTGTTCTTATTGATCGGGCCGGTGATGTTTCCGAACATGAAGATGGTGTGGTACGGGGGCTCGTAGGCGCCGCTGAGAGGGTTGGGCGAGTTGAATTGCGAGGGATTGCCGTTGACCTGAAAGTTGCCGTGGTAGGTATCGGTGCCGGGCTTGGTGAAGACCTCGACACGGCCGTAGCCGATGCGGTCGTACTCGGCCGAAAAGGGGTTCTGGTTGATGCGGATTTCGCGGATGGAGGACTTTGGTGGAAGCTGGCCGCCGGTGAAGCCGTCGACGTAGAT
>CAZZWG010000096.1:0-12308 GCA_964657685.1 Verrucomicrobia bacterium Tous-C9LFEB
GTTGCGTTGGTGGCGGGCGTGGAGGGCAGCGTTGATGCCGGCCATGAGGCCCTGGCAGGCGGCTTCTTCGTAGCCGCTGGTGCCGTTGATCTGGCCGGCGAGATAGAGGCCTTCGAAGGCTTTGACTTTGAGGGTGCGGTCTAGTTCGGTGGGGTCGATGGCGTCGTACTCGATGGCGTAGCCGGGGCGGAGCATTTCGGCGTTTTCGAGGCCGGGAATCGAGTGGACCACCGCGGCTTGCACGTCCATGGGGAGGGAGGTGGACATGCCGTTGATGTAGACCTCGTGGGTGGAGAGGCCTTCGGGCTCGAGGAAGAACTGGTGCTGGGATTTGTCGGGGAAGCGGACGATCTTGTCTTCGATGGACGGGCAGTAGCGCGGGCCGATGCCTTCGATCTGGCCGGTGTACATGGGGGAGCGGTGAACGTTGTCGCGGATGATCTGGAGGGTTTCGGGGGTGGTGTAGGCGATGTGGCAGGAGATCTGGCGCAAGGGCGGGGTCCAGCGGGCGGAGGTGTGCTGCCGGGCTTCTGCAGCGGCTTCCGACGCAGGTCTCTCGGCTACGTCGCTGAGTGACTCCGGTCGAGAGGACGGGATTTCCGTAAGGGACTGCAGGCTGCGAAAGCTGAAGGGGGTGGGGTCGAGATCGCCGGGTTGTTCCTCGAAGCGGGACCAGTCGATGGTGCGGCCGTCGAGGCGGGGTGGTGTGCCGGTTTTGAGGCGAGTTTCGCGGAGGCCGAGTTTCTTGAGGGCTTCGCCGAGGAGAACGCTGGCGGGTTCGCCGGAGCGGCCGGCGGTGTATTGCTGTTCGCCGCAGTGGATGAGGCCGTTGAGGAAGGTGCCGGTGGTGATGACGACGGCGTGGGCGTAGACGGTGCGGCCGTCACGGAGTTTTAGGCCGGTGATGCGTCGCGTTTGTGACGCTACCGGCAGAACCGCAGGTCTCTCCACTGCGGAGCTGCGCTCCTCCGGTCGAGATGACAGATCGTCGGTGGGTGGTGTGGCGAAGGCAACGTCGATGACTTCGGCTTGCTTGATGAAGAGGTTGGGAATGGACTCGAGTTTTTCGCGCATGCGGACGCGGTAGAGCGCTTTGTCGCACTGGGCGCGGGGGCTCCAAACGGCGGGACCGCGGGAGGTGTTGAGAAGGCGAAACTGGATGCCACAACTGTCGGCGACTTCGCCCATGATGCCGCCGAGGGCATCGACCTCGCGGACGAGATGGCCTTTGGCGACGCCGCCGATGGCGGGGTTGCAGGACATCTGGGCGATGAGGTCAAGGTTGAGGGTGAAGAGCGCGGTGCGGAGACCCATGCGGGCAGAGGCAGCCGCGGCTTCACAGCCGGCATGGCCTGCGCCGACGACGAGGACGTCGAAATGTTCTGTGTAGCTCACCACTTCTTATTTTAGTGGTTAAGGCCGTGGTGAAGGTGAGAGCCCGTTTGCCAGCTGCAAGCGACGCCAGGTGGAAGGAGAACTATAGCCGCGGCGGTCTGCCCGGTTGGCGTGCATCGCGTCAGCCGGGCACTCTCTTGCCATGAGCGACTTAGCCGATTGATTTCGCCAGAAACTCACGCATTTCGATGGCGATCTCCTGCACGTGTGTTTCCAGCGCGAAGTGGCCCGTGGGGAGAAATTTTACAGAAGCGTTGGGGAGATCTCTCTTGAAAGCTTCGGCTCCCGCCGGAATGAAGTAGGGATCGAACTTGCCCCACACGGCGAGAAGCGGAGGCTTTGCGGATCGAAAATACTCCTGGAACCTGGGATACAGTTTGACGTTGTCAGCGTAGTCAAGGAAGAGGTCGAGCTGGATGTCGACGTTTCCGGGGCGGGCTAACAGGGCGGCATCCAGGGTGTAGCTCTCGGGTCGGATCAGAGCCGGGTCCGGCATACCGGAGGCGTATTCATGACGCATTCCTTCCGGTGTCAAACCTGCGCGGATGGCGTTCCGATGTTCCAGGCTGGGCTCGCGCCAGTAGCGTTGGATGGGCTGCCAAGCGTCGCCGAGGCCTTCCTCGTAGGCGTTGCCATTCTGAGAGACGATGGCGGTGACACGCTCGGGTGCCATCAGCGCCAGTCTGAATCCAGTTGGCGCTCCGTAGTCGAAGACATACATGGCATAACGCGTGAGTTGGAGAGCCTGCGTAAAGGCAAACAGAGTCTTCGCAAGGTTGTCGAAGCTGTAGGTGTAACGACGCTCCGCAGGGATTTCAGTGAAGCCGAAGCCCGGCAGATCTGGAGCGATCACGCGGTAGCGATCAGCGAGGCGAGGGATCAGTTCTCGATACTGAAAGGAGGAGGTGGGGAATCCGTGGAGCAACAGGATGACCGGCGCGTCCGCCGGCCCCGCTTCACGGTAGAACACCTGAACCCCGTCCGCTTCCATGCGGTGATGCGACGTCAACGGAATGGTTGGATTTTCGTTCATCAGGTCCCTCGATCTGTGGTGCCCAGAGAGCTACGCGTGATGGAGTTGCACTGCGGACACCCAGGCGGGATCATAGTCTTCGCCTGCCGAAGACGTTTGCGCTGTGGATCTGCGACGGAGAGCAGGAACTATGAAAGACAGGTGGAGAGGCGTGTTGTTTGGACTTGGCGTGGCGAGCCTACTTCGATCGTGTACGCTTTCGGATTGCCTGGCACCCGGGCGGCAGCTTTGCGAGGTATGGGTGGTTAGCTTCCCCAAGTTCCCGGACTCGCAGGTGGGGGACATTTTTCTTTAAATTTTTTCGCGGGCAGAAACTCTTGACGCATCTCACGAAAGGATTCGGGGTACCAGAAGGCTGAATCTTAGGGAGGGACAATGCGGAAAGAAGTGGTGAGGTTCATCAGTGGTGTTTCTGTGGCGGTCGCGTTGGTGACATGTGCGGCCGGGCAAAGCCTGGAGGAGCGCGACAAGATCGCGCAGGATAAGGTTCAGCTTGCCGAATACGCGAAGCGTGTGAATACGGCGTGCGGGACTCACATTCAGTTCTCGATCAATTACGCCTCCTACCAGGGCAAGACGCCGGGTCCAGGCATTCGGCGGCAATCCGACACCGAGTATCTTATGAACGCGGGCGACGCGATTATGAACGTCTGCAAAACCGAGGCGGGCAAGGCAGCGGTCGCGGCGAAGATCCATTCCGTGGTGGGCGCGTATGCCGACGGTGAGGCTGAGTCGCTTGCCGACGGTGTGTTTACCTATCGTGTCGGCTTCTCGGGCGGCAGTGTGGACCATCCCGAGAAGTTCTTGAAGTCTCACCTGTAAGCCACTGGAGACGCCATGAACAGGAAGCAGATCCGAAATACGATATTGATCTTGCTGGTGTGCGCGGTTGTCTCCGGCGCTTTTCATTTCTTTCTGAAATACCGAGAAAGCAGAGAGCCTTCGCACCTGCGTCAGGTGATGGGGGACTCTGCTGCCTCGGCTTGTCGTAGCAACCCAAACGTGACGGCGAATGCAACAGCGGGGCAGGTCGTACGGTATTGCAACTGCTATGTCGATACCTTGCTGAGCAGCATGTCCGATGCGGAGATCACGGCTGCTGCCGACCGGGGCACAGCCGATGCCGCTGACCGGGCCCACGTCGCCGCCGCACAACGAGAGTGCCAGGGCAGGTTGCATGAAGGGACGTAACCGAGATGCATGGGAGAGTCGCAGGCATGGGACGTAGTGGACGCATAGCGGTGTTGATGGGATGTCTTTGCGGGTTGACCGCGCGGGCGGGCGGGTTTGACCTCAGCGACGCCCAGGTCAAGGACGAGATGGCGCGTCGCGCCTCACTGTTGTGTCCGGGTTACACCACGGAGCGTGGGATGCCCGGCATTCGCGCTGTCAACGTGGATGCGCTGCGTGTGTTGCTTGCACATAAGTTTACGATGTGCCCGGACCGGCGGATTCAGGGCTCCGTGGGCGCGGTGTGGAACTCACGCTGGGGTGTTTTGCTTTGGAATCCGAACACGCAGGGCTCGATGGCGGTGATGGCTCGACTAGCGGATACGATGACGCACTCGCTCGAGTTTCCGAATGAACTTAGCGTGTACGACCTGGAGGGCAAGCCGTTGAAAGGGCAGATTGTACCGAGTTTCGAACCGCGGGATACGTTTGACGGGTTCTAGTCAGCGAGGCAGTCTGCGGGCACGTTTCTCTGGGAGCGCAACCCGAGGGGCCGCGAACTTCTAGGACTTTGGGTAGCATGGGGCATGCTGGTTTTGAGTGCGGTGGAAGCGCGGGTCGTTGGGGCGTTGATGGAGAAAGAGACGACGACGCCGGAGTATTACCCGCTGAGTTTGAATGCGCTGGTGAATGCGTGTAACCAGAAGAGCAGCCGTGAGCCGGTGATGGAGTTGAGTGAGGGGGATGTGCGGTCGGCGCTGTTTGAGTTGGAGGGGCGCGGGCTGGTGCGGGTGTTGGCGGATGCGCGGGTGCCGAAATATGAGCACCGGATGCGGGATCCTTTGCAGCTTCGGCGGGATGAGGTGGCGGTGTTGTGCCTGCTGCTGCTGCGCGGGCCGCAGACCGCGGCAGAGTTGCGGGCGCGGGCGGACCGTTTGTACAGCTTTGACGATACGGCGGCGGCGCAGTCGACGCTGGAGCGGCTGGCCGGGCGGGAGGATCCGGTGGTGCGCGTGATGGCGCGGCAGCCGGGGGCGCGCGAGGCGCGGTGGCGTCACCTGCTGGATGGGGTGGCGGAGGATCCGGCGGTGGCGGTTGCGCCGCAAAGTTTCCCTACGCCGCGCGGTGCAGAGGCCGCGAGTGGGGCGGAACGCGCGGAGTGGATGGCGCGGGTTGTGGCGCTGGAAGAGCGTGTGGCCGCGTTGGAGCAGCGGCTGGAGCGTGTGGCGACGACGTTTGGGGTGGAATAGCACGCGATGGCCGGCGAGTGGGGATCGGCTTTGCTTACGAGCACTCTGCCGGACGGTCTATGCTGGAGAGCACAGATGAATCGATAGCAGGTCTGAGGAGAACGGAATGGCCGTTGTGCGTAGCCGTGCAGTACGAGCGGGTTGGATGGCTGGTGTCCTGGCGTGTGTGGCTGGACATGGATGGGCGGCGGCGCCCAAGGCAACAGCGACGAAGGTACCGGAGCTGAAGTACGAGACCTACACGCTGCCGAACGGGCTGAAGGTGATCACGCATGAGGATCATAAGCTGCCGCTGGTGGCTGTTGACCTCTGGTACCACGTGGGACCGCTGAATGAGCGGCCAGGGCGCACGGGGTTTGCGCACCTGTTTGAGCACATGATGTTTGAGGGTTCAGAGCATGTGGGGGAGAAGGCGCACATCAAGAAGGTGCAGGGCGCGGGTGCGACGGATGTGAATGGGACGACCTCGTTTGACCGCACCAACTACTTTGAGACGATGCCTTCCAACCAGTTGGAACTGGCGCTGTGGCTGGAGTCGGACCGCATGGGCTTCCTGATGGAGGGGCTCAACCGGGAGTTGCTGACCAACCAGCGCGAC
Organism: Verrucomicrobia bacterium Tous-C9LFEB; assembly: GCA_964657685.1. Taxonomy (GTDB): domain Bacteria; phylum Acidobacteriota; class Terriglobia; order Terriglobales; family Acidobacteriaceae; genus Granulicella. The sequence goes on from CAZZWG010000096.1 coordinate 5,447, forward strand.
GTGGTGCGCAACGAGCGGCGGCAGGGTGAGGGGCGGCCCTATAACGCTATGCAGGAGGCGATGTTTCACACGCTGTTTCCGAAGGAGCATCCGTACTACGCCAACGTGATTGGATCCCATGCGGACATTGAAGCGGCGCGGGTGAATGATGTGCGGGACTTCCATCAGCAGTACTACACGCCGAACAATGCATCGATTGCGATTGCGGGCGACTTTGATGCGAAGGCGTTGAAGAGCTTGTTGACGAAGTATTTCGGGCCGATTCCGAAGGGACCGGCTGTGCCTCCTGTGACGGCCACGACGCCGCCCATTACAAGCCAGCGGCGGGCGAATGTGACCGACACGGTGCAGTTGCCGGCGATGATGGTTTCGTGGCTTACGCCGCCGGCGTTTACACCGGATGCGTACTCCGTGGATGCGGCGATGTTTGCCCTGGGCGGCGCGAAAGCGAGCCGGCTGGATCAGGCGCTGGTGTACAAGACGCAGGTGGCGCAGACGGTGCAGTGCTACTCGCAGTCGTTGAAGCTGAATGGGATTGCGGGCTGCATTGTGATCGCGAAACCGGGGGTGAAGCTGGAGGATCTGGAAGCGACGGTGTGGAAGGAGGTGGGGCGGCTGCAGAGCGAGGGACCGACGACGGAGGAAGTGGACGCGGCCAAAGCTCAGAGTCTGACAGGCACGATCAGCGGGCTGCAGCGGCTGGGTGGTTTTGGCGGGGTTGCGGATACGCTGAACTACCTGAATCAATACACGGGCGATCCGGGCTACCTGCCGAAGGAGATTGCGGCGGAGCAGAGCGTTTCGGTGGCGAGCACCAAGGCTGCGTTGACTAAGTATTTCAGCAAGGATGCGGCGGTCGTGGTGTATTGCACGCCGGGCAAGAAGGTAGTGGACGATGTGCCGCGGAGCCCGGCGACGACGGATGCGGACATCAAGATTACGAATCCGTATACACCTGCTTTTGAGGCTTCGCAGGACTGGCGGAAGACGCAGCCGCAGCCCGGTCCCACGCCGGAGGTGCACCTGCCTGTGCCGCAGACGTTCAGCCTGAGCAACGGTATGAAGGTGTATGTGGTGGAGGACCACACGCTGCCGGTGCTGGCGGCGCAGGTGGTGACGCGCGCAGGGAGCGACAGCAACCCTGAGGGCAAGGGTGGGCTGGCCTCGCTGACGACGGAGTTGATGAGTGATGGGACGCAGTCGCGCAGCCTGGAGAAGCTGGCCGAGGATGAAGAGGTGATCGGGACGAGCATCAGCCCGTTTGCGGGGATGGATGGCAGCACGACGTCGATGACGGTGCTGACGAATTACGAGGCGCCGGGGATGGAGTTGCTGAGCGATGTGGTGGAGCATCCGGCGTTTCGGACGGAGGATCTCGAGCGCCGGCGCAAGCAGCGGCTGGTGCAGATTCAGCAGGAGACGGACAACGTACAGCAGATGGCGAATCGTGTGGGGCCGAAGCTGGTGTTTGGCGATACGCCTTATGGTATGTCCGCGACCGGGACGACGGAGAGCGTGAAGAGCCTGACGACCGAGGATGTGGCCGGCTTTTACAAGGGCCACTATGGACCGCAGGACGCGGCTGTGGTGTTTGCCGGGGATGTGACGCCGGGGCAGGCGAAGGAGCTGGCGGAGAAGTATTTTGGCACATGGAGTGGAACGGCGAGTGCGGCTGTGACGCTGCCGCCGGCGCCGACACCGCAGGCCACGCGCGTGGTGATTGTAGACAAGCCGGGTGCACCGCAGACGGCGTTGTTTGCCTATGGTGTGGGCGTGCCGGCAAATTCGCCGGAGCTGCCCGTGGTGCAGGTGGCCAACTATACGCTGGGTGGGTCGTTTGCTTCGCGCATCAACATGAATCTGCGGGAGGTGCATGGTTACACCTATGGCGCGAACTCGCAGTATCAGAATTACCGTTCGGGTGGGCTGTTTGCGACCGGCGGGCTGGTGCGCACGGATGTGACGGCGCAGGCAGCGAAAGAACTGATGACGGAGGTGCGGAATTTCCCGACGCATCCGCCGACGGAGGAGGAGCTCGCGTCGGCCAAGGCGTCGAATATTCAGTCGCTTCCGGGACGGTTTGAGACGGCGCAGGCCACGGCCGGTGCGGTGGGAACGATCTTTCTTTATGACCGCCCGCTGAACTACTATGCGCTGCTGCCGGAGAAGTACCGCGCGGTGACGGCGAGCGATGTGGCGAAGGTGGCGCAAGAGGATCTGCATCCGGACCAGCTGGTGATTGTGGCTGCGGGCGACCGCGCGAAGATTGAGCCGGCGTTGAAGGAAGCGGGTCTGGGTACCGTGGAGGTGCGTGACATCCATGGAGCGCTGGTGACTGGGGCGGCGGCAACGGCACCGGGGAATACGGGTGGTCATTAGAGATTGCGTTTCCGCGCGTGGGGGTGTTGAACACGCCTTTACAAACCAGGGGCAGTGAGCTCGCGGTATGCTTTTGCGCGATGGCTATTGTTTCCCGTCGTGCGTTTGTGGAGAGGGTTGCCGGGGCTGCGGCAGCGGCGGCGGCGTTGAGGGTTGCGCCGCTTGCTTCGGCGTCGAAGGCCATGGCGCCTGTGGTGTTTCAGCCCTTGCCATTGGGAGAGATCAAGCCAGCGGGATGGCTGCGACGGCAGTTGCGCCTCCAGGCTGACGGCTTGGGTGGGCATCTGGACGAGTTCTGGCCCGATGTGGGTGCAGGCAGTGGATGGCTTGGCGGGACGGGGGAGAGCTGGGAGCGTGGGCCTTACTTCCTCGATGGCTTGTTACCGCTGGCATGGCAGTTGGACGATGCTGTGTTGAAGGCGAAGGCTCTGCACTTTGTGAATTGGACGTTGGACCACCAGGCGGCGGATGGGATGATTGGACCCGTTGGCAATCAAGACTGGTGGCCGCGCATGGTGATGGTGAAGGTGCTGGCGCAGTTCTACGACGCGACGGCGGATGGCCGCGTTCTGCCCGTGTTGACGCGCTATTTTCATCATCAACTGGAAGCCATGCCGGGGCGGCCGCTGCGGGATTGGGGCAGGTATCGATGGCAGGATGAGGCGCTGGTGGTGGCGTGGTTGTATGAACGGACGGGTGATCCCGTGCTGCTAAAGCTGGCGGCTTCCTTGCAGCAACAGGGGTTCGATTGGGTCGCCAACTATGCAGAATTCAAGTACACCGGCGTGACTACGCGGGCGGTGTTGAGTTCCACGGCGGTTGGCGGGAATGAGCCTGAAGGCATGCAGACGCATGGCGTAAACAACGGCATGGGCCTGAAGACTGCGGCGGTGCGGTACCGGTTCTCCGGTGACCGGGCTGAGCGCGCAAGTTTTCAGCAGGGTTTGGCGACCCTGGACCGATACCATGGTGTGCCAAACGGGATGTTCTCATGCGATGAGCATCTTGCGGGGTTGGATCCGAGCCACGGCACCGAGTTGTGCACCGTGGTGGAGACTATGTTTTCGCTGGAAGTCGGGCTAGCTACGTTTGGTGATGCGGCACTTGGCGACCGGCTGGAGAAGATTGCGTATAACGCACTTCCCGGTACGTTCGACGACGCGATGTGGGCGCACCAGTACGACCAGCAGAGCAACCAGGTGCAGGTGGGATTGCAGAGTAAACCGTGGACGACCAATGGGCCTGAGTCCAATCTTTATGGGTTGGAGCCGAACTTTGGCTGCTGTACGGCGAACTTTCATCAAGGCTGGCCCAAGTTCACGCAGAGCCTCTGGATGCGTTCAGCGGATGGGGGCCTGGTGGCTACGCTGTATGCGCCTTGCGAGGTGGTGACGAAGATCGGCGGGCGGGTGGTTCAACTTCGCGAAGAGACGGAGTATCCGTTTCGCGAGAGCGTCCGCATCACGGTGACGCCTGAGGGGGCGCATCGATTCGCTTTGCGTTTGCGCGTTCCTGGCTGGGCGGCGAAGGCGTCGCTGACGGTCAACGCGCAGGCTGTGGCGGTGCAGATGACGCCGGGGAGTTTTGCAACCGTCGAGCGCGTGTGGGAACCCGGAGATGTTCTTGCGTTGCACCTGCCCATGCAGCCTGTCGTTACGCGCTGGTTCAACCAATCGGTGGCGTTATCGCGAGGACCCCTGGTGTTTTCCTTGAGTCCGGGGGAAGAGTGGATGAAGCTTCGTGATCATGGACCTACTGCCGATTGGCAGGTCTTCCCGAAGCGGTCATGGAACTATGCATTGCGTGTGGATGAAGGGTCTGCGCCGGGGCTGAAGGTGGTGGAAGCACCAGTGCCGGCGCGGCCCTTTGCGGCGGAAGGCGCAGCGGTGGTGTTGCAGGTGCCGGGACGCAGGTTGAACTCATGGCGCTCCGTGGATGGCGTTGCCGCACCGGTGCCTGCGGGACCGCAGGTGAGTAACGAACCTGAGGAGATGTTGACGCTGATTCCGTACGCCGCGGCAAAGCTGCGGGTTACCGCCTTTCCTTCGCTGAAGAGTTGATGGATGTGTGGCTTTAAGAGGACGGTGTTTGTTCCCTTGCTGGATGCCATCTGCGCATCGTCCATAGAAGCAGGGTGCAGACGAAGAGGCTTATGCCGGCGTCTGTCACGAAGCTGCCCCCGATGCCGGCCCTCGTGTAGCCCAGGCCGTCGGCAAAGCTCATGTAGGTGATGGATAAGTTGCTGGCGGCGATGAGGACTGTGAAGGTTGTGGACGCAAGCGGGTTGGCGGGTCCGATGGTCTGGAAGGTGATGCCGTTGGCGGCGGCAAAGGCCAGGGCCTGGAAGAGGTTTTCGCCTGTGATGGCGAGGGCGAAGGTCCAAGGATGGCGGGGCAGCAGGATGAGTATCAAGGTGAACAGGGCGCCCGCGACGCCGATGCCCAGATACAGCGGACGCAGGGCGAAACGCCTGGCGAGAGGCGCGACCATCAGGCTGCCGACGACGCCGGCGACAGCCGAGCCGACGCCTGCGAAGAGGCTGACCATGCGCTCACTGGCGTTGAAGTCCTTGCCGACACCTCCCAGCACGTTGGTGAGCGCGAAGGACGCTGAAGGAAGCAGAAAGAGCATGAGGGCGACCTGCACCTCACGGCGCTTCGCGAGGGAGAAGACGTCCGCCCAGAAGCGGGAGAAGCTTTCGCGGGCGAGGCGTCGATCGGGCGTTGGCGCAGGCAATGCAAGAAAGATAAGCGTGGGCAGGAGCAGCGCTCCACCGAGCACAAGGGCGGCTACGAGCGGCTTCATCGCATGCAGCAGTTCGCCGGCGGCCAGCATCATGAGACCGCCTGTGCCGAGATTCGCCACGGCGAACCATACACCCAGATGTCCGTCCTGCTCCCTGGTGATCAACGACGCCATCCATCCGCCTACGGCTCCCTGATAGAGGGAGGCCGCGATGTAGCCGACCATCATGACGGCCTCGACCTGCCCGAGGTTGCGGTGGTGCAGTACCGTGAAGCCAACGGCCGCGGCAGTCAACAGTGCGGTGATGAGCGCGTACGACCGGCGGCTGAGGCGAACGTCGAGCATCGGCGAGATGGCGAAGACCCAGAAGCCGGGTGAGATGACGGCGGCGGTGACGGCAGCGATGCGACCGCCCGGTACGCCCTGCGCGGCGAGCATTTCCGGCAGGGTGACTACCGCGAAGCCGCCCATCATGCCAAAGGTTGCATTGGTCAAGCCCATCAGCCAGACCGGGGGAAGCTGCCGGCGTTTGCTCATCGACCCTCGTCGGTGTTGCGGTGCTCAATGTGCTGTTGCGGTTCTTCGATTCTGTCATACGAAGCTTCCGGGACGGCGCAGGAGTGGGCAAGAGGCCCAGGGTTGGCGGCATCCATTGACCTATGGCAAGCGCTGTACTGGAAACACCCGCGGTAGAGACCGCCCGCAAGGGCAAAGTGAAGGCTGCCCCCGGCAAGCAGGCGGCGCAGGCTGTGCCCTGGCAACGGATTTCGGCAGAGGCTCGCAAGCGATTCGGCATCAAGGGCTTCCGTCCCGGGCAGCGTGAGATTGTGGAGGCCGTCTTTGCGAAAAAGGATGTGCTTGGCATCCTGCCGACGGGCGGCGGCAAGTCGCTTACGTACCAGTTGCCTGCGATCTTTCTGGAGCATCCTGTGGTGGTCGTGTCTCCGCTGATTGCGCTGATGCAGGACCAGCAGGAGCATGCGCGCGAAGCTCAGATTGCCGTGGAGAAGATTGACTCAACGCTTGGAGTCAAAGGTGTTGACCTTGCGCGCCACCACATCAACGAGGGAAGTTCGCAACTGGTGTACACGACGCCCGAGCAGCTGGAGAGGCCCGAGTTTCTGGCTGAACTTAAGAAGGCCGGCGGGGTGAGTTTGTTTGTGGTGGATGAGGCTCACTGCATATCGCAATGGGGCCATGACTTTCGACCGGCGTACCTGGGGCTCGGCATCGCGCGGGAACAGTTGGGCAATCCACCGGTGCTGGCGCTGACGGCTACCGCCACGCAGGAAGCGATCGATGAGATTCAGCAGGTGTTACGCATGAAGGATACCTGCTGCGTGAACACGGGCTCAGAGCGTACGAATCTGCACCTTGCCGTGATGCCCACGGTGAACAACGATGCGAAGCTTGCACGCATTGGGGCGATGCTGGAGAAGGAAGAGGGCACGGGGATTATCTACACGGCCTCGGTCCGGTCTGCGGATGAACTACACAAATGGCTGAAGGATCACGGCATTGCCGTTGGTCATTATCACGGGAGGATGAAAGCAAAAGAGCGCGAGCAGGTGCAGGAAGAGTTCATGCGCGGCGAGCACAAGGTGATGATTGCGACGAAAGCTTTCGGGCTTGGGATCGATAAGCCGGACATTCGCTTTGTGTATCACTTTGAGTTTCCTGATTCGCTGGAGACCTATGCGCAGGAGGCTGGGCGCGCCGGGAGAGACGGGCTGCCGTC
>CAZZWG010000097.1:0-12062 GCA_964657685.1 Verrucomicrobia bacterium Tous-C9LFEB
CACCGGCAGTCTGAACCGGTCCATTCTGCTGCTCGCCATTCCGATGGTGCTCGAGATGGTTCTCGAGTCGCTGTTTGCGGTGGTGGATGTCTTCTGGGTGAGCCACCTGGGGGCGAATGCGGTGGCGACGGTTGGATTGACGGAGAGTGTGCTGACGCTGGTGTTTGCGGTGGGTATGGGGCTGGGGATGGCGGCGGCGGCGATGGTGGCGCGGCGGATTGGGGAGAAGGACGGCGAGGGCGCGGCGGTGGCGGCGGTACAGGCGGTGATCCTGGGGCTTGGGATCTCGGTGCTGCTGGGTGTGCCGTTCTTCCTGTTTGCGCCGCGGTTGCTGGGGCTGATGGGGGCTTCGGGGGCGATTGTGGCGACGGGGAGTGGGTATGCGCGGGTGGCCCTGGGTGGGTCAGGGGTGGTGATGCTGTTGTTCTTGAATAATGCGATCTTTCGCGGGGCGGGGGATGCGGCCATCGCGATGCGGCTGCTTTGGGTGTCGAACATTTTGAATTTGATATTGGACCCGTGCCTGATCTTTGGGCTTGGGCCTTTTCCGCGGATGGGGGTGACGGGGGCGGCGGTGGCGACGTTTTCGGGGCGGGGGATTGGGGTGTTGTACCAGTTCTACCGGCTCGGCAAGGGAACGGAGCGGCTCAGAATTACACGGGCCCAGATGCGGGTGCAGGGGGAGGTGCTTTGGCGGTTGGTGCGGGTGTCGCTGTCGGGGATTTTGCAGTTTGTGATTGGGAATGCGAGTTGGATTGGGCTGGTGCGGATTGTGAGTTTGTTTGGGGCGGCGTCGCTTGCGGGGTACACCATTGCGATTCGGGTGGTGGTTTTTGCGATCCTGCCGTCGTGGGGGCTGAGCAATGCGGCGGCGACGCTAGTCGGGCAGAGTCTGGGGGCGGGGCGGCCGGAGCGGGCGCGGAGTGCGGTGCTGCGGACGGGGTTGTGGAATATGGCGTTTTTGGGGTCAGTGGGGGTGGTGTTCTTTACCGCGGCGCGTTGGATTGTGGGGTTGTTCACGACGGATCCGGCGGTGGTGCCGGTGGCGGTGAACTGCCTGCGGATCATCAGTTGCGGGAACATCGCTTATGCGTATGGGATGGTTTTGCTGCAGGCGTTTAATGGCGCGGGGGATACGTTGACACCGACGTGGGTGAACCTGTTTGGCTTTTGGGTGTTGGAGATTCCGCTGGCGTGGTGGCTGGCGCGAGGGACGACTATGGGGGTGAATGGGGTGTTTGTGTCGGTGGTGGTGGCGCAGAGTGCGATGTTGGTGGCGAGTTTGGTGCTGTTTCGGCAGGGGCGGTGGGCTCGGCAGCGGATTTAGGTTGGGTACTACACGAAGATAGCGAGGGCAGCGATGAGGACAGATGGCAGAGTTCGATTGAGAACTTAGGGTCACCGGCGCCCGGGTGCTGCGTTGTCGGAGCCCAAGCCTACTGGCGTGCGAGATGATCTAAGCGATTGGAGAGAGTGGTGTGGCGAGTACGAGAACGGGTGCAAAGATTGTGTTGTCGATCGCCGGGGTGTTCCTCGGAGTTGCTGCGGTTTCGGCGATTTCACCGCTACGCTTGGTTCTGTATGGCGTCGAGGCGACCGGCAGTTATGACGGTAGTGTGGCGCACACAGGCGGCAGTCATGGCGGTACTTTCCTGTACCCGCAGGCTCGCTTCGTCACAGCGGATGGTCGGAGCTTTACAGTGACGTCAAGTGTGGGATCAACTGGTCAGCCGTACGCAGACGGGGAGCATGTGGGTGTCCTCTACCCGAAGGACCACCCGGAGCAGGCCAGGCTGAAAACATTCTGGACTTTGTGGCTGCCGGTTACTTTCTTCGCGGTGCCGGGCTTACTTCTACTAGGGATTGGGTGGTTGCTCTGGTGATCTGCCGTTGTATGGTCGGGATCACAGATGATCTGTCCAGACCAGTGATTTAGACCGTCGTGCAGGGAGAGGGCTCGTGTCCGCGACCCCCGCATAGTACCCGTGGGTCTCTCCAATCCGCTTCGCCTGGTCGAGATGACAGGTTGGAAGGGCATGAGTTAGGTGCTCAGCGGCCCAGCAACGGGACTGCTTCCGCTTCTGCGGCTTTGCGCAACTCGCGATCGAGCGTTGCGAGCGGGAGCCGGCGTCGCAGGGCGAGTTCAAGATAGGCAGCGTCGTACAGGGTGAGGCGGTGCCGTTCGGCCAAGCGGACGGTAGCTTGCCAGGCGTGCTGGTTCGTATCTGCGTCGACAGCGATGGGAAGAAGGGCGAGGTCTGCCAGCGTTTCGTCGCGAAACCGTGCATCGTGGCGGTTTCGTCGTACTCCCACTTCGAGTACATTGGCGACTTCCAAACGCCAGAGAGCGGGGACCCATGCGCCTTCCATTTTCACAAGCTCGAGGACGCCCTGTGTAGCGGGATTGTTCTCGTCAGGGTAGATCCACGCAAGTGTGGCCGAGGAGTCCAGCACAATGCTCATGGCCTGCCTTCGTCGCGGTCATGTTTCAGGTCCGTCCAACTAACCGGGGAGAGTTGAGCTGAGCGGGCGAAGATGCGCTGCGCCGCTGCGTTTGCCTGCTCGCGATCAATCGCTCCTGTGTTGGGGACGAGCCGAGCTACAGGTTTCCCATGCCGTGTAATCAGGACTTCCTCGCCGTTTTGCACGCGGTCGAGCAATGTACCCAAGGTGTTCTTCGCTTCGAATGCGCCGACTTCGAGCATGTGGTTTCTCCGTCCAGCTTAGTCTAGCTTAAGTTGGGCTGGTGGTGGGGGAAAGCAGCCGGATGTTTACTGATCGGGATAGAGGAGTTGAGACTGTCCCATCCAGAAGCGGTTGCTGGCTTTGGTGAGTTCGGAAGCAGGGCGCTGGTGGAGGCGGGATTGCGCTTCGTGGAAGGGCCCTACGAAGCGGAGGGTTTCGGGAAGGTGGGGGTAGAGGCGGGGGAGCCATTTTGCGGCGCTTTGGAGGGAGCGCTGTTCGGGGGTGTTGAAGGGGAGATTGAAGGCCTCGCGGAGGTGGGGTGGGAGCCAGGAGGCGGTGAGGGCGCGGTACCAGCGTGGGGCGCGGACCCAGGTGCCGACGCCGGAGAGGACGGCCTGGCCCATGGCGCTGGCGGAGGCGTCTACGGCGAGGGTGGGGGAGTTCAGGAGGTCTGCGATGTAGCTGGTCAGGGCGGGCCAAGTGGGTGGTAAGGCGTCGGCGGGGATGCCGCAGAGGGCTGCCATGCGGTGGGATTCGGCGTAGAAGGTGGCGCGCTGGGCGGGGGTGAGGGGTGGGAGGACGAAGTCGTAGGCGAGGAGGGCGGACTCGACGAGGGTGGCGAAGACCCAGCGGAGGGCGGTGACTTCATTGGCCTGGTAGGGCGTTTTGGTGAGGTGGTCGCCGATGGCGTGGGGGAGATTGCCGCGGATGGAGGTGTGGAGGTGGTAGAGGGCGCGGGAGGCGGCGAGAGCCTGGGCGCGGGTGCCAAAGAGCATGGTGTAGACGACGCGGAAGGTGGAGTGGAAGCGGGCGATGGCGTCGTGGAGGAGATTGGAGTGTTGGGCGAGGGCGGCGGCGACCCAGGGGTGGGCGAGTTGGAGGAGGGCGGCGCGGCCGGCGCCGAGGAAGACGGCCGACTCGCGGTTGACTTGCCAGGAGAGGGAGCTGGGGCCGAAGAAGCCGGCGTTGGGGTCGCCTGGGAGCTGTTGGAGGGTTGTGAGTAGGTGCTCGAGGTCGTGGGGAGCAACGGGTCGGGGTAGCTCGGGCATGAGGGTTAGACGTGTTGGAGCTGGGTGCGTAGGGAGTTCTGGTTGCGTTCGGGATCAGATGCTGTCCTGTCAGAACGCGGGTCTCTCCACTACGCTGCGCTTCGGTCAAGATGACAGATCTCCCTGACAGGTTAGCGGGGGCGGAAGGTTTGGATGAGGAGCCAGAGGTTGAGGCCGGCGATGAGGATCGCGGTGGTGTAGCTGAGGATCTTCAGCCAGGGCTTATTGACGAATTCGCCCATGCGTTTTGGGTTGCTGGTGAAGGCTACGAGGGGGAACACGGCGAAGCTGAGCTGCATGCTGAGGATGGCCTGGCTGAGGAGAAGGAGGTCCGAGGTGCCGCGTTCGCCGTAGAGGGCGGCGACGACGACGGTAGGGACGATGGCGATGGATCGGGTGAGGAGGCGGCGCTTCCAGGGAGTCATGCGGAAGTTGATGAAGCCTTCCATGACGACCTGGCCGGCGAGAGTGCCGGTGAGCGTGGAGTTCTGGCCGGAGGCGAGGAGGGCGATGGCGAAGAGGGTGCTGGCGGCGCCAGCGCCGAGCATGGGGGAGAGGAGCTTGTAGGCGTCGCCGATTTCTGCGATGTCATAGCGGCCGTTGCGATGGAAGACGGCGGCGGCGAGGACGAGGATGGCGGCGTTGACGAAGAGGGCGAGGATGAGGGCGGTGGCGGAGTCGATGTTGGCGAAGCGGATGGCTTCGCGCTTACCGGTGGGGGTGCGGTCGTAGTTGCGGGTCTGGACGATGGAGGAGTGGAGATAGAGGTTGTGCGGCATGACGGTGGCGCCGAGGATTGTGATGCCGATGTAGAGCATGTCGGGGTTGGTCAGCATGCCCGCCGAGGGGGTAACGAGGTGGGCGGCGACCTGACTCCATTCGGGGCGGGAGAGGAAGAGCTCGATGCCGAAGAGGACGGCGATGGTGGCGATGAGGGTGACGACGAGGGCTTCGAGGTAGCGGAAGCCGCGGTTTTGGAGGAAGAGGATGATGAGGACGTCGGCGGAGGTGAGGCAGACGCCGAGGATAAGAGGAATGTGGAAGAGGAGTTGGAGGGCGATGGCGGAACCGATGATTTCGGCCAGGTCGCAGGCGGCGATGGCGACTTCCGCAAAGAGCCAGAGGGCGATGGCGGTGGGGCGGCGGTAGGTGTCGCGGCAGAGCTGGGCGAGGTCTCGTTCGGTGGCGATGCCGAGTTTGAGGGAGAGGCTCTGGAGGAGGATCGCCATCAGGTTGGAGAGCATGATGACGAAGAGCAGGGTGTAGCCGTACTTGGAGCCGCCAGCGAGGTCGGTGGCCCAGTTGCCGGGGTCCATGTAGCCGACGGAGATAAGAAAGCCGGGGCCGAAGAAGCCGAGGAGGCGCCGCCAGGCCTGCGGGGATGCGGTGAGGCGAACGGAGGAGAAGACCTCCGGGAGAGACGGTTTCTGTTCGGGTGGAGCGTCTTCGAGCGTGGGCAAGAGGATCCTGTTCGGGAGTGTTTGATTTAGCTTGGGTTCAATTTGATGGTTAACACGGGTTTATGCCGGTTTGACGAAGATTTTCTCCGCTGCAGTATTGCCCAGGTTTAGTGTCTGTTCGGCGATGACAAGGGTGACGGTCCGGTCGTAGTTGTGTTCGAGTACGCGGAGGGAGGTTTTGGGACCGATGCCGAGTTTGTGGAGGAAGGCGAGCAGCCGGTCGTCGCGTTCGTAGAGGCTAGCGACGGTATATTGCAGTCCTTCGCGGGCCTCGGCGAGACTAATCAGACCTCGTTTGCGGAGTTGAGCAGGAGGTTCGGGGAGGACGCCGTTGCCGTGGGGACAATCCTGGTCTTTGCCGAGTTTTTCGATCAACTTGGCCTCGAATTCGGGGGAGATGACGTGTTCCAGACGTTCGGCTTCGGCGTGGATCTGGTGCCACTCCATGCCGAAGATCTCGGAGAGCATGCGTTCAACGAGGTAGTGGCGAAAGGCGGTGCGATGGGCGACCTGGCGTCCTTTGGGGGTAAGGCGCAGTGTGCCCTCGTCTGCGTCCGCGACGAAGCCGTCTTCCCGCAGACGTTTGAGTGCTTTTGTGACGGCAGGGGGTGAGACTTCGAGCCAGTGAGAGAGGAGCACCGGGACGACGGGGCGACCTTCACTTTCGGCTTCGATGATGGCCTTGAGGTAGTCTTCGCGGGAGACGGTGAGCTCCGTGTTCATTCTTTGAGTTAACCATGGTTACGGTAAAGAGGGGAGAGAAGTTTTAACGAGGCGGGAAGCAAGGGACAGGCACGCAGCATCGAGAAAGCGGGTTACTTTCAGTCGGTAACCTACAACCTTTGTTCTTAGACCTCCCGTGGACTTTGGGTTAGGCTTTGGATGTTTCCTGCAGGCCCATCCCGCACTGAAGAGTGTGCTCGTGCTGAACGTCGCCGATCTCCTAGTCGCCAGCTTCATCTTCCTGCTGTTTGTTTCGATTTACAGGAAGAGAAGCAAACCTGCGGTCCGCTTCTGGGTGATTGGCTGGGGAAGTGTCTTGCTGCACTTCGCGGCGCAAGCGATGCACCCATCCTCGGAGACGGGGCAAACAGTCCAGAGTATAGTCAGCCTGTCGATGTTGGTGTTTTGCGGAACGGCGTTTGCGCTGTCGTATCCGGCAAGCCATGCCAGCGGTCGCCGGCAACGCTGGATAGGGATTTCGCTGGGTGTGCCCTGGCTGTTGTCGATGATCTTCGGGTCGCTTTCGGCGCGCTGGTTCTTGTGGGCGGCGGTCGCGGCGCTGCTCAGCGCGCTGGCGGTTGCAGGTGTGGCGATCCGGCTGTTCCGAACGCGACGGTTGAGGCTTGCCGCCATCGCCTTTCTGGTGGGTGGATGCCTGTTCTGGCTGGCGAGTACCCTGCGTACGCGGGATCTTGACGCGGTCGTCTGCATTGTTCTCACGATGTGTTTCGGGTTCATCGCCGTCCTCCTTGGTGGCCGCAAGCCGTGGTTTTCTGCAGCCTCGATGACTACAACGTGCGGGGCATTCTCCTGGAGCCTGGTGTGGGTTTGTGCGACAGTGCTCGCACGCTGGAAGCCTGGCTTGGCAGTGAGTCCCGAAATCTGGAATCTGCCGAAGTATCTGCTGGCAGCGGGAATGGTGTTGAGTCTGCTAGAGGAGGAGATCCGGTCCGCGGCCCTAGCCAGTGCAGAGTACCGCCTGCTGTTTGCGGGCAGTCCGCACCCGATGTGGATCTATGATCCGGAGACCTTGAAGTTTCTCGATGTGAACGATGCGGCGGTGGCGCATTACGGGTACTCGCGCGCGGAGTTTACCGGGTTGACGCTGCCGGACGTGATGGAGGTGGGCCATGACGAGACGGCACTGGAGGAGGTGCGTGCGACCGAACCGCAGAAGCTGTCCGGTCCGTGGCTGCACCGTCGCAAGGACGGGACCGAATTTCAGGCGGATATGGCGAGCCAGCCGATGGAGCGAGAGGGTGCAAGGGCTACGTTCGCTCTCATTCATGACGTGACCGAGCCGCTGCGTTTGCACGCGCAACTGATGCGGCAAGCGCATCACGACGTGTTGACCGACCTACCGAATCGAGCCTTGTTCGAGCAAAGACTTCACAACACGCTGCAACGGGCGGCTACAGAACGTCATCTTGCGGCAATTTTCTGTATCGATCTCGACCGTTTCAAGCAGATCAATGACACTTACGGGCATGCAGCGGGAGACAGTTGTCTGCGGGAGATGGTTCGTCGTATCAACGTGCAGCTTGCGGGCAAGGGTACGTTGGCTCGAACGGGCGGCGACGAGTTTATGCTGCTGGTGGGCGATCTCAGAAGCCCGGAGGAGGCTGAAGGAATCGCTGATGGGCTCATCGCATGTCTCAGGCAATCCGTTGCTCTTGAACGGGGTGAAGTGGAACTGGCAACCAGTATCGGGATTACGGTGTACCCGGATGATGGAGCGGACGCAGCGCAGCTTTGGCGTGATTCGGACGCGGCGATGTATCGGGCCAAACGAGCAGGAGGGTCGAAGTGGGTGCGGGTGTCGCAGGAGATCAGTGCTGCAGTGAGTGAAGCCAATGAGATTGAGTTTGCTTTGCGGCGTGCGTTGAAGAGCGGGGACTTCGAGATGTACTACCAGCCACAGATGGACATGCAGGGTGGCTTGCACAGCTTAGAGGCGCTGCTTCGATCCAGGGACCCTCTTCTGTCACAAACGCCCACGGGCAGATACATCGCTATTGCGGAAGAGAGCGGCCTGATTGTTCCGCTGGGGGACTGGGTTCTGGAGGAGGCTTGCCGGCAGAGCCGGGCGTGGATCGATGGGGGGTTGCGGCCTGTCCAGATCGCAGTGAATGTTTCGCCGCTGCAGCTTACGCGTTTTGATTTTTCGGGCAAGGTATCCAACCTGCTGGAGCGTTACCGGCTGAGCCCACGCATGCTGGAGTTTGAGGTGACCGAGTCGACGATGATGCCCGACGGTGGGGATGCGCCGCACCAGATTGCGATGCTGGCGCGGATGGGCATCCGTTTCTCAGTGGATGATTTCGGGACGGGCTATTCCTCGCTTGGGCGATTGCACCAATTGCCGGTGGACACCTTGAAGATCGATTGTTCATTTATCAGCAGAATCGGAGAACGGAAGGGAAGTTACCCTACGGTGCGCGCCATTATCGCCCTGGCACACACCTTCGGGATGAATGTGGTGGCAGAAGGAGTGGAGACCGAACAGCAACTAAGAATGTTGCAATCGCTGGAGTGTGACCGTGTGCAGGGCTATCTTTTCAGCAGGCCACTGGCTGCCAAGGCGATGAAGGATTACCTGGAGCAGGCAACTCAGCCTGCTGCGGAGGAGGAGGTGGCGTAAGTGGTGCCGACAGCCTCCCGCAGGTCTTCATCGTACCGCTCGGGTTCCGAACGGAGAGTTATAAGTTGATCGAGGATGCGGTCCGCTACAACCGGCTTGGGGGCCTGAAGAAGCTGAATTGTGCGTTGCCGGGTGATGAAGAGACCGGCATTTTGTGAGGCGTCGAAGCCAATGCCGGGTTGTGAGACGTCATTGGCAACGATGGCATCGGCACCTTTGCGAAGGAGCTTCGCACGGGCATTGCCTTCCAGGTTTTCAGTCTCCGCGGCGAAGGCGATGATGAGGGTCCCCGGCGAGCGACGCGCGACTGCGTTGGCGACGAGGTCCGGTGTGGGTTCGAGTGTCAGGGCGAGTGGGCCGTTGCGCCGGATCTTGGTTGCCGAAGGGAAGAGGGGGCGGAAGTCCGCTACCGCGGCGGCGGCGATGAGAACTGTGGCGCGCGGGAGGTGTTGATCGATGGCGTGTTCCATGGCTGCGGCGTTTTCGACGCGGAGGGTCTGGCAGGCTGATGGAGCGTCGAGCGAAGAGGCTGTGACGAGGATGACTTTGGCACCGCGGGCGAGGGCGGCGGCGGCGAGGGCGTGACCCATGCGGCCGCTGGAGCGGTTGCCGAGGAAGCGGACGGGGTCGATGGCTTCGCGGGTGCCTCCTGCGGTGATGAGGATGGTTTCGTTCAGTAGGTCTTGGGGCTTGGGATTTGCGGCGGCGAAGGTTGTTTCGACGATGCGGTCGATGGAGGCGAGGCGGCCGCTGCCGGTCATGCCGCAGGCGAGGTACCCAGCGTCTGGTTCTACGAGGTGGGCGCCGCGCTCGAGCAGGGTCTTAAGGTTGGCCTGGGTGGCGGGGTGTTGCCACATGTTGACGTTCATCGCGGGTGCGAGGATGAGCGGAGCTTTTGTGGCGAGGTGGACGGCAGAGAGGAAATCGTCAGCCATGCCGTGAGCGAAGCGGGCGAGGGTGGTGGCGGTGGCGGGAGCGACGAGCAGGGCGTCGATGGACTGGGCTACGGCGATGTGGTCGATGGGTCCTTCGGGGTGTTGGGACTGGTCGGGGGACCAGAGAGTGGTGTAGACGGGTTTGCCGGTGAGGGCGCTGAAGGTGAGGGGGGTGATGAAGCGCCCGGCGGCGCGGGTGAGCGCGACTTCGACGGCGGCGCCGTGGTCCTGAAGGGAACGGGTGATTTCTGCGGCCTTGTAGGCAGCTATGCCTCCGCAGACGCCAAGAAGGATTTTCATGCGGGGAGATCGGTGATAAGGAGGTTATCGATGAGGCGGGTTTGATGGGGCTTCTCGCCCAGGTAAGCGGCTATGGCGAGGAGGGTGTTGGGGTGGACTTGGGAGACGGGGAGAAGGGTGTCGGCGTTGACGATCTCGAGGTAGTCGAGGCGGAGGGCTGGGGAGGTGAGGTGGTTGCGCATGCGGGCGAGAAGGGCGGCGGCGTTGCGTTCCCCCTGCGCGATGGCGTTCTCGGCGCAGCGGAGAGACTGCGAGAGGGCGAGGGCTTCGTGGCGCTGCTCGGGGGAGAGAAAGCGATTTCGGGAGCTTAGGGCGAGGCCGTCGGGGTCGCGGACTGTGGGGCAGACGGTGATTTCGACCGGGAGGTTGAGGTCGCGGAGCATGGCGCGGAGGACGGCTACCTGGGCGGCGTCCTTTTGGCCAAAGAAGGCGCGGTCAGGTTGGAGGATGTTGAACAGTTTGGCGACGACGGTGCAGACGCCACGGAAATGGCCAGGGCGGGAGCGGCCGTCGAGCCGGTTGCCGAGGTCGCCTGGGTCGATGAAGGTGCTTAGGGTGCCGGTGGGGTACATCTCCGCGGCTGTCGGGGCGAAGACGAGGTCTACGCCTTCTTTTTCGAGGAGGCTGAGGTCGGAGTCGAGGGTGCGGGGGTAGCGGGCGAGGTCTTCGTTGGGTCCGAACTGGGTGGGGTTGACGAAGATGGTGGCGGCGACGTGGTCGCAGGTCTGGCGGGCAGCGCGGACGAGGCTGAGGTGGCCTTCGTGGAGGGCACCCATGGTGGGGACGAGGCCCAGCGTTGGCTGCGGGTGAGCGCGGAGATTTTGGAGGGCGGCGCGGGTTTCGGGGATGGCCGTGAGGAGTTTCATACTTCTACGGGTTCGGGTGCGCGCCCGGCGGTGAATTGGGCGGCGACTTTGTCTTGGACGGCGCGGGGGAGATGGTAGCTTTCGGCGTCGTTGGGGAAGGTATGTTGGAGGACTTCGTCCCGGTATTGAGTGATGGCGTCGCGGAGGAGGTCGCCTGCGTTGGCGAAGCGGCGGGCGAATTTGGCGGGGGGTGCGAAGGTAAGTTGGGCGAGGTCGTGGAAGACGAGGATCTGGCCGTCGCAATCGGGACCGGCGCCTATGCCGATGGTCGGGATCGAGGATTGGGCGGTGATCTGGGCGGCGACTTCGCGGGGGATGCCTTCCAGGACGAGGGCTGCGGCTCCGGCGCCTTCGAGGGCGGCAGCATCAGCGAGGAGGTTGTCGATGGCGGGGGCGGAGCGGCCCTGGACGGTGTATCCACCCATGCGGTGGACGGATTGCGGGGTGAGGCCGATGTGGGCGACCACGGGGATTTCATTGCGGGTGAGGCGCTCGACGAGGTCGGCGCGGTCGCGGCCGCCTTCGAGTTTGACGGCCTCGGCGCCGGCCTCTTTGAGGAAGCGAATGGCGTTGCGGAGGGCGTCTTCGGGGGAGGCGTGGTAGCTGCCGAAGGGCATGTCGGCGACGAGGAGGGCGCGGGTGGTGCCGCGGCGGACGGCGCGGGTGTGGTGGAGCATCTCGTCCATCGTGACGGCGAGGGTATTTTCGTGGCCGAGGACGGTCATGGCGAGGGAGTCACCGACGAGAAGGAGGTCGATGCCGGCTTCGTCGGCGAGACGGGCGGTGGGGTAGTCGACGGCGGTAAGGGCGGTGATTTTCTGGCCGGTGCGCTTGCGTTCGGCGAGGGTGTGGATTGTGACTTTGGGTGCGCTGGCGAGGGGCGTGCGCTCTCCGGTGAAGCTCATTGAGGCCTCCAGTGCCGCTCCGGCGTGGCCGGATGCGGTCCGTTTGCTGGGATGAGTATACAAGGGGATTTTAGGTTGAGAGGTTTGGGAGCTCTGCCGTGAGTTGAGTTTCTGGCCGGGTGAGTTTTGGTGGTTGGTTTGCAGCAGTGGCGGAGTGTGCGGGACGCTTGTTGGGACTGAGCTTTAGGGTGTGATGACCTTACCCGGCGGCTGAAGCCGGGATCAGGGTGCAGGATGAATGGCCCGGCTGAAGCCGGGCCCTGACGAAGCGAGATTGTCCTGTGAGGTTTGAGGACGGTTCAAATGAGACATCGATGGCTGGTGCGAGCCCGGTGCCTGACGAGGCGAGATTGTCCTGAGAGGTTTGAGGACGGTTCAGATGAATCATCGATGGCTGGTGCGAGCCCGGTGCCTGACGAGGCGAGATTGTCCTGTGAGGTTTGAGGACGGTTCAAGTGAAACGTCGATGGCTGGTGCAAGCCCGGTGCCTGACGCGGC
>CAZZWG010000098.1:0-11988 GCA_964657685.1 Verrucomicrobia bacterium Tous-C9LFEB
CTTCAGCGGCTCCTGAACGTACCGACGCCTGCTGGTGAACAGACATCTCCCCAGGGACGCGCCCTAGTTCTATCGAAGTAGTTAATTACGTGGCATGCCAGTCAGTCGCCAAGCAGGTCTGCAGGCCGAAGACGGATGCCACGCGTATGGCGTAGCGACTCTGCTGAGGTCTTCCGGAGACCGACCCATCCAGTTCTGTCATGCGTTAGATCGTGAGGACCTAACCTCAACGAGGATGAACGTGGGTGAAGCTTCTGCAAAGCAGATCTCCTGTTATTTGGAGATAGGAAATTTGTTCCAGAGTGTGGCAGTTTCGTTCGAATAGGCGAAGATGGTCATGTGAAGCGCACCGTCACGGTCGCGTTCGAACTGCACTTCACCATCCCACTCTGCACAATAGAAGCGGACCTCAGATTCTGCTTTCAGCGTGGATGGTGCCTTTCCCGGGAGTTGAGGCGCCAGCGTGAGGTGGTCGCCCGCTCGTGAAATCTTGACTGTCTGTCCTGTGAAGTCGCTGTAGCTGCCGATGTATTGTTGCAGGAGTTCGGCGCGGAGGGGTACCTCTCGCCCCGTGGAACGGATGATAGCTCTGTCATCACTCACTAGCTGCATAAGGTCGTTCGCGATCGCGTAGGTGCCGGGAGTAC
Organism: Verrucomicrobia bacterium Tous-C9LFEB; assembly: GCA_964657685.1. Lineage (GTDB taxonomy): Bacteria > Acidobacteriota > Terriglobia > Terriglobales > Acidobacteriaceae > Granulicella. The sequence goes on from CAZZWG010000098.1 coordinate 648, forward strand.
TGCGACCCGAGACGTTGTTGGTGAGGACGATGATTCCTGTTTGGCGGGCTGGGAAGTACTCGGTCGATACATGAAAGCCGGGTAAGTCGCCGACATGTCCAATATCTTGAAGTCCGTACTGCGTCGAGACGGTCAGACCATAGCCAAAGCCATCTGCATCAGCCGTCGTCATCTCGCTGTAAGAATCCGGTTTAAGGACGCGCCCGCTGTGCAGGGCGATGAGCCAGCGGGCGAGGTCTGCTCCGGTTGAGTAGATTGCACCTGCACCCCCCAGTGCCGTGCCACTGAAAGGTTCAGCTTCGCGGGCGCCTGCGCCTGCGCTGGTGTAACCGGATGCGCGGTGTGGAATGATGTTCGGACTCCATCCCACACCCGTGTCGAGCATGCCTAGGGGAGCGAAGAAGTGCTGTTTGAGGAAGCTGGCGTAGTCCTGTCCACTTACGCGCTCGATGATGAGACCAAGAAGGACGTACTCAACGTTGTTGTAAGCGGTGCGGGTGCCCTGAGGAGCAGTCAATGGCTTGTGTGTCACGGCCTCGACAACTTCCTCGGGTGTATAGGAGCCACGCTCGAACCCAACAGAACTGCTGTTGACGAGGTCATCCGGTATTCCGGATGTATGCAGAAGAAGCTCCCTGATCGTGAGGCCTTTCCAGGCGAGGGGAGCTTGTTCGTAATACGTGCTCACGGCGTCACTGGTCTTGAGGCGACCTTGCTCCTGCAGGAGCAGAATTGCGGCAGCGGTGAACTGCTTGGTGATGGAGCCAATTGCGAAGCGAGTCTTCGCGGTGTTCGCGATGTTCCATTCCTGATTGGCTAGTCCACGGCTCTCGTTACAGATCACATGGCCGGCACGGAAGACGACCACATTCCCGCTGAAGTGATCCTGTGAACCGTAAAACTACACCACTTTTCGAACTTGTTCCGGTCTCTGCCCGGAAGCGTAGAGGGAGAGGAGAAGGACTGCAAGCCTCACTGCAGACTTGGCCAAGCTTCCTCGCCGCCGTTTCAGGTGGGGCATAAGGACATGTTAGCTGGCATTATGCACTTTCCACTGTGCGTCAGGTTGAGGCGGTTTGTCATACTAAGGGCGATGAGTGAGCTTGGGGATGACGTTGGGGGGACGGAGCTGCAGGCGGCGGAGTTGGTTCACCATCGACAGCAGGGGGAGGTGACGGCGCCGGTGCGGGCGGCGGAGGTGGAGTCGTTGACGGCGGAGGTTTCGCCGGACGTGGCGGGGGTGGTGGGCGAGTTTCTGGATGAGGCTGCGGAGCAGAATGTGGCGGAGGCCGGGGCTGCGGCGGAGGAGTCCAGCTTTTCGGCGAGCCTGGGGCTGCAGGGGGCGGAGTTCGCGGCGCCGGCTGGACCGTATATCGCGTTTGAGCACGTGTACAAGAGTTTTGGCGACTTCAAGGTGCTGGAGGATGTGAGTTTCTCGGTAAATCCGGGGGAGACGGTGTGCATTCTGGGGCGAAGCGGGGTGGGAAAGTCGGTTTCGCTGCAGATCCTGATGGGGTTTCTGCAGGTGGACTCGGGGACGGTGATGGTGGCGGGGCAGAATATTGCCGGGTTCACGGCGCGGGAGATGCAGACGGTGCGGCGTAAGGTGACGATGGTGTTTCAGAATGGGGCACTGTTTGACTCGATTACGGTTGGCGAGAATGTGGCCTTTCCGTTGCGGGAGCGGGGCGATATGGAGGAGGACCAGATTCTGCAGGTGGTGAAGGGGCTGCTGGAGATGGTGGGGGTGGCGGGGATGGAGGATCTGCTGCCGAGCGATTTGTCGACGGGGATGAAGCGGTCGGTGGCGATTGCGCGTGCTTTGGCGGCGCAACCGGCGGCGGTGCTGTATGACGAGCCGACGACAATGGTGGATCCGCTGATGGCGCATTTGCTGGGGGACCTGATCCAGCGTTTGAAGGCGCAGCTGCATTTGACCAGCATTGTGGTGACGCATGATATGCGCTTTGCGGAGAAGCTGGCGGATTCTGTGCTGTTTTTGCATGAGGGGCGGGCACGGTTTTTCGGAACAATGGAGGCGTTGCGGGCGAGCGCCGACCCGGTGCTGCGGGAGTTTTTCGAGCTGGATCAGCTGACACTTCCGGGGTAGTACCGTGACCCGATTTGGGTCACAACCCTTTCAGTCGCGAGTGGTAGATTGTCCGTAGTACCTTAAGCAAGTTGCAACTTTGGTAACAACCGCTGGTTTCGTTTAGTGGTGACCAGGAACGTGGTGCGTGAGGGATGCCCATTCCCGATACTCTCGACCAGGTAGGGATGGCGGGACGAGTTCGCCGACGTGAAAGCGTAGCGTCGGAGAGTTCCCCCAGCCGGGAACGACCGTCGATTTCGGTGGTGGTCTGGGCTTTGCTGGATGTGGTGTCCGCGGTGCTGGCGGGTCTGATTGCGTTGCGTTTGCGATTGGACGGGGCGGAGAGCGAAGCGGGTGTTTTGTGGAATTTGAGGCACGCGGCGCACATGCCGTCGCTGCTGATGCTGCTGATGTTTGGGATCTACCTGGTCCTGGTTTCGCGACTGTTTGGCCTTTACCGGCCTGGGGACAATTTCAGCGGGCTGCATGAGCAGCGGATGACGATCCAGGCGGTACTGACCTCCGGTCTGCTGCTGTGCGGCACACTTTATCTGACGCGGGGGTATGCGGTTTCCCGGATTGCGGTGTTGCTGACCGTGTTTTTGACGATGCCGATGCTGATGCTGCGGCGGGCGCTGTGGCGGAAGCTGCGGGAGCGCCGGTATCTGCGGGGCATGGAGGTGCGCAACGTCCTGATTGTGGGGGACGGCCGGGTGGGGCATGCGCTGCGGAACCACCTGGAGTCGCTGCCGCATATGGGTTTCCGGTTCAAGGGTTTTGTCTCGCTGGGTGCGGAGAGGCGCGACCGGGAAAACCCGCACGTGGTGGGGGATATTCGGAATTGCGTTGCGGTGGCGCGGTCCTTGTTTGTGGACGAGATTTATTTCTCGACGCCGGCGGACAAGCGGACGGTGATTGGGGTGGTGGAGGAGGCCCGGCTGCTGGGCATTGAGGTGCGGGTGGTGCCGGATCTTTATGACGGTCTGGCCTGGAATGCGCCGGTGGAGTATATCGGGCAGTTTCCGACGATTCCGTTGCACCGGCGGGAATTTCCGCGGGGGGCCTTTGTGCTGAAGCGGGCCCTGGACATTCTTCTGGCGACGGCGGCGCTGGTGGTGGTGCTGCCGGTGATGCTGGTGATCGGGGTGATGATCCGTATGGATTCGGCGGGACCGGTGTTCTATGTGGCGGAGCGGATTGGGCGGAAGGGACGGGTCTTTCGCTGCTTCAAGTTCCGGACGATGGTGCAGGATGCGGAGAAGCGCAAGACCGAGATTGCGCATATGAATGAGCGGGATACGGTGCTGTTCAAGGTGCAGAATGATCCGCGGGTGACGAAGATCGGGCGGAAGCTGCGGAAGTATTCGCTGGACGAGCTGCCGCAGTTTTACAACGTGTTGAAGGGTGATATGAGCCTGGTGGGTCCGCGGCCGCCGCTGGCGTCCGAGGTGGAGAAGTATGACCTGGCACATTTGCGGCGGCTGGATGTGCTGCCGGGCATTACGGGATTGTGGCAGATTGAGGCACGGCAGGATCCTTCGTTTGACAGCTACATATCGCTCGACACGGCGTATGTGGAGAACTGGAACCTGATGCTGGATGCGCGGATTTTAGCGAGGACGTTGGGTGTGGTGCTGGCGGGGACGGGGTCGTAGGGGTTGTTTCGCGGGGCTTTCCGTGTTGAGAACTTTTGGCGTGGGTGGCGGTCGGTGCTGGGTTTAGCTGCCGGACGAGGGGTCTAGTGGATGTTTTCGTCGTCGACCTCGATGGGGACGAGGAGGGCTGGTTTGTCGGAGTTGAGCAGCTGTTTGAGTAGGGCGAGGAGATCGGCGGGATGGACGGGTTTGGTGATGAGGTTGAACGGCAGGCTGGCGGCAGGGGTGTTGCCGAGGAGGCGATGGAGGGTAGTTTCGCCGGTGAAGAGGAGGATTTTGCAGCGCGGGAGGGTGTTCTGGGCGGCGAAGGCGACTTCGACGCCGGTGAGGCCGGGCATGGTGACGTCGGTGATGATGAGATTAGGTTGAAAGATGTCGAGGAGTTTGACAGCGGTCTCGCCATCGTAGACGGCACAGACTTCGTAGCCTGCCAGGTTGAGGATGGTGGCGAGGGTTTTGGCGATGATTTCTTCGTCGTCGGCGACGAGGACGCGGATTTTGTGGTGCGGGGGACCCGAATCGGCAGTCTTCATAGGTGCCTCATCCTGGGTGTTTCGCATGATCGTACCCGCGATGGGGGGAGGGCGGGGCAGGCTATTGGCCGCTTTTGGGGGTCTTCGTGTGACCCCGCCGCCGGAGACTGTGAGGGTGGACCGGAGGTAGAATGGGGCTGTGCTCATTGCGTTGGCCCAGATCAACCCTACGGTCGGGGATTTTTCGGGGAATTTTGAGAAGATCCGGGCGGGGGTGGAACGAGCGGCCGTAGCGGGTGCGGCGCTGGTGATGTTTCCGGAGATGGCGGTTTCGGGGTATCCGCCGGCGGATTTGCTGGAGAAAGAGAGCTTTGTTCAGCGTGCGGAAGAGACGCTGGCGCGTGTTGCGGAGTTGACGCGGGGGGAGGGGCGACCGGCGGTGCTGGTGGGTTCGCCGATGCGGTGCGAGGGGCTTGGCGAGAAGCGTGTGCGCAATGTGGCCGCGGTGCTGGAGGGTGGGAAGTTGCGGTTTTTGCAGCAGAAGATGCTGCTGCCGTTTTATGACGTGTTTGATGAGCAGCGGTATTTTGAGCCGGCGAAGCGACAGACGCTGACGGTGATCAAGGGCCGGCCGGTGGCGATTACGGTGTGCGAGGATGCGTGGAACGACAAGATGTTCTGGCCTCGGCAGAATTATCCGCTGGATCCGGTGGAAGAGCTGATGAAGCAGTGGGGGACGCTGCCGCAGACGATGGGTGGGGAGCGGCTGATTTTGAATATATCGGCGTCGCCGTACTGGCATGGGAAGACGGAGACGCGGCGGCGGATGCTGGGGGCGCTGGCGAAACGGCACCGGGCGGCGGTGGTGATGGTGAACCAGGTGGGGGCGAATGACAGCCTGGTGTTTGATGGGGATTCGTTTGCGATGAATGCGGCGGGGGAGGTGGTGGCGCAGGCGGGGTTGTTTTGCGAGGATTTTGTGATTGTCGATACGGAGAGGGCAGCGGCGCTGGGGGGTGCGGAGGCTGGACCGGAGAGTGCGCAGACGTGGGATGCGCTTGTGCTGGGGACGCGGGATTATGTGCGGAAGTGCGGGTTTACGAAGGCGTTGGTGGGGTTGAGTGGGGGGATCGACTCGGCGCTGGTGGCGACGGTGGCGGTGGACGCGCTGGGGGCGGAGAACGTGGAAGGCATTGGGATGCCGAGCGAGTTTTCGTCGAGCGGGTCGCTGACGGATGCGGAGCTGTTGGCGAGGAATTTAGGGATCCGGTTTAGCGTGTTGCCGATCCGAGAGATTTTCGAGCAGTTTACGGAGAGGTTGGAGCCGTTCTTTGCGGGGACGCCGTTTGGGTTGGCGGAGGAGAATGTGCAGCCTCGGATTCGGGGGACGCTGCTGATGGCGGTGTCGAACAAGACGGGGGCGCTGGTGCTGACGACGGGGAACAAGAGCGAGATGGCGTGCGGGTATTCGACGCTGTATGGGGATATGGTGGGGGCGCTGGCTGTGATTGGGGACGTGTATAAGACCGAGGTGTATGCGCTGGCGCACTGGATTAACGGGGTGAAGTTCGGGCGGGAGGTGATTCCGTCGGACACGTTGACGAAGGCGCCCTCGGCGGAGCTGCGGCCGGGGCAGAAGGATACGGATTCCCTGCCGCCGTACGAGGTGCTGGATCCGATTTTGCGGGCGTATGTGGAGGACTACCGGCCTGCGGAGGAGATTGCGGCGGAGCAGGGTGTGGAGCTGGAGTTGGTGCGGAAGGTTATACGGCTGGTGGAGATTGCGGAGTATAAGCGGCAGCAGGCGGCGCCGGTGTTGAAGGTTTCCAAGAAGGCTTTTGGGATGGGACGGCGGTTTCCGATTGCGGCCCGCCGTGAGGTTTAAAGTTTTTGAGAAAAGTGCCGATATATCGGTCAGGAGTTTTGTTTTGAAGAAGGTGATGTTGGGATTGGCTGCGCTGGGCGCGGTTATGGGTTTCGGTGCGGTTTCGGGAGCGCAGACGGCCGGTGGCAGCGTGAGGACGCCGCTTCCGCCCGCGACGGGGCAGGCTCCGGCAAGTCCGGGTTCTCCGCAGTCGAATGCGAATGCGGCTAGCCAGGCGCAGGCGCCGACGGCTCCTGTTGGGCCGATCAAGTTTCCGGATGTGGACTCGAACAACTTTACGGCGGCGAGTCCTACGAAGGAGACGGTGAACAGCTTTTTGACCGCGGTGTGGGGCCTGGACGCGAATCGGGAATGGCGGATTGCGGGGATTCAGCCGGCGTCTGTGCCTGGGTTTGTTCGCGTTGAGGTGTTTGTGGGGGACAAGCGGCAGCCTACGCGGGTGGGGAGTTACAACTTCCTGATTACGCCGGACGGCAAACATGCGGTGCAGGGGGACCTGGCACCGTTTGGGGCGAAGCCGTTTGAAGAGGTACGGGCGACGCTGCAGCAGCGGGCAGATGGGCCTGCGCGCGGGGCGGCGAGCAAGGATCTGGAGCTGGTGGAGTTTTCGGATCTGCAGTGCCCGAACTGCAAGGCGGCGCAGGGAACGATGGATGACCTGGCGCGGGATTTCCCGCAGGCGCGCATTGTGTTCCAGAACCTGCCGCTGCCGAGCGTGCATCCGTTTGCGATGCAGGCGGCGGAGGTGGGCAACTGTGTGCGGCAGGCCAAGGGTGATGCCGCGTTTTTTGTGTATGCGAAGAAGATTTATGACGCGCAGACGGATCTGACGCCGGAGAAGGCGGATGCGACGCTGCGGGCAGGGGTGACAGCAGCTGGAGCGGATCCGGCGGCCGTGATGACGTGCTCGACCCAGCCGGGAACCAGGACAGCGGTGGAGGCTTCGATGAAGCTGGCGGCGGATCTGGGGATCACGGGGACGCCGACGCTGGTGATCAATGGACGCACGGTACCGCTGGGCCAGGTGCCCTATGCGGCGTTGAAGAATGTGGTGGTGTACCAGGGCAAGTTGGACGGGATCGCGGTGCGGGAGCAGCCTTCGCTGACGACGTTGAAGTAATTGCCTGGCGTGCGTGGAGGCTGGCTGGCGTTTACGGCTTCAGGGTCTCGGCGCGCCCCGGTCTTTCCTGTCCGATGTGTCAGCGGGCCAGTAGAACAGGGCGCTGATGTGTAGATGGTTGCGTGCGTGATAGAGCCAGGCCGTGAGCGTGATGGCGGCGAAAGAGGGCAGAAGGCACTGCACGATGGGCTGGGTGCAGTGGAGGGCGGCGAGGAGTGTACGCGTGGCTCCCTGGGGAAACGGGGAGAGGAGAAAGACGGCGATGGAGGCGGTGCCGACCCAAAGCAGGGGGCGAGCCGCCTGCGTCTCTTCAAGCGCGCGTGCCAGCAGAAGCAGCATAGCGGTTCCCAAGAAGCCGGCGGGGAGGAGAGCCCAGCGGATGACTGCTTCGCTGGTGACGCCGGAAGCTGCGATGAAGAGGGTTGTGCCGAGCAGGAGGGCGCTGCCTAGACTGGGGCCGAAGGCGATTCGTTGCAGCTGCGGAAGGTGTTTTCGAAAGCACATGCCCGCTACCACGTAGGGCAGGTAGGCGACCCCGCGATCGAGGGCAAGGATGCCCGTGGGTGGGCAGAACCAGGCTGCGATCCAGGTGATGCTCAAGAGGGCGACTGCCGGAACGCGGCGAAGCAGCATGCAGAGCATGAGAGCCACGAACAAGGAAGGCAGGAACCAGGCGTTGTTGCCCGTCACGAGGTTGATGAGGGCTGAGCGGAGGCCTGGTGGTTGCGCGTGTTTGAAGCGAACGAGAAGATGCTCGGCTACGGGCATGAGGACGGCCCAGAGTACGAACGGGTAGAGCAACGTGCGCGCTCTTTGCCTGGCGAAGGCCCAGGCTCCGCGGCGGTCGACGCTTTGCCGGAGAAAGACTCCTGAAGCGAAGAAAAACGTGGGCATGTGGAAGGAGTAGATGAAGGCGTTGAGATGGACGCCGAAGGAGGAGGTGCCCCACCAGCCCCGGGCGATCTCGCCCTGGTTGGTGTGGCCGAGAACTACGAGGGATATGGCGAGACCCTTGACGATGTCGATGACATGCGATCGCGGCGTTGCCGCTGACGTGTCCCGCGCGGATGGCACGTGAGCAGGCAGGGTGGGAAGTAGATGGGGCGTATTTGGCTGGCGAGTGTGTATGAGTTCCTTTCAGCTGGGGGTATTGTGCGAAGTGGTCGCTGATCCGGAGTCGGAGAGATGCGGCTTAGTGTTGTGTTCCGGAATGAAGGATTGGGGAAGAGCTAAAGGTGCTTGAGCGCGAGAGGGACGAGGACAAGGATAAGGGTCGCGGCCATAAGCAACCAGGATTCGGGGCGGGCCATGTTCAGGGTGTAGCCGATGCCGAGACGCTTGGGAACGAAAAGGGCGGCGTCGTGGGGATTGTAGTACCAGAGGCCGCCTTTCCAGTGCTCTTCGGCTGTGGTGGCCTGGGCGGCGGTGAGAGCTGGCCATTGACGAAGATCAGCGAAGGTGGCCAGGATCAGGAGGAGGAAGGAGCCGGAGGAGAGGTCAGTGATTCTGGAGGAAAGGGATGCGGGATGGCGAAGAACAGGTAGGAGCGAGACAAGGGAGAGCTGCAGTGCGGCGAACCATGTTGCCGCGAGAAAGATGGTGCGGGTAAGGGAGAGGTAGCGGTTCGAGCCTGGAAATCCGGCGCTGCGGCGGGAGACGGCATGGAGGAGTCCCGCGAGGAAGAGGATGAGGGTTCCGCCAAGAAGGCAGGGGCCGAAGACGGCCAGGAAGCTGCGGGCAACGATGTGGTTCGGGGTTCCATCGGCGGTGTAGTGTATGGGGACATTGGGTGGGATTGCAGAGTAGTGGGCGGCAAGATAGCCGGCGGCGACTGCGAGGGGAAGAAGGCTTGCAAGGGTCAAGGCCAGAATGGGGCCTGGACCGGCGGTTGAATGCAGTGCGGCAGATCGAAGGACCGGGTGAGGGAGGCGGGCGGGCAGTGTGCGGTTCCAGCCCCAGGTCCACGCGGCGAGAAGCGCCAGGGGCTCAGCGATGGCAACGGAGTAGACAATGTGGTGATCGGAAGCGGCCCTGACGCAAAGGATGGCACTGCTTGCGGCAAGGAGCAGGACGACGGCCCCGTAAACGTAGCGGATACGGCGTGCCTGCGGGCCGCCTCGCCATTCCGGGGGAACCGGCATTGCGAAGAATTGGCCTGGCGAGGTGAATGGCAGGTAGAGGAAAAGAGCGGCGATGAAGAGGGGCGGCAGGAAGAGGGAGAGCGGCATGGGTTAGCTCCTGAGGACGGCGGTGGTGTCGTTGAGGATGGTTTTGGCGGGGATACCTTTAGAGCGGAGCTCGGCGACGAGCGCGCGCAGGCGGGTGCGGAGGTCGGAGGTTTCTTCGGGGGTGAGACGGTGGGGGTTGGCGGGGTTGGCGGCGACCGTGGCGCGGCGGCCGTGGCTGAGGTCGAGGAGACCTTCGGCGGCGAGGGCACGGAAGGCTTCGGCGACCGTGTTGTGATGGACACCGAGTTGGGCGGCGAGCTGGCGGACGCCCGGAAGAGGGTGGCCGGGGGCGAGTTGGCCGGTTTGGACGAGGAGGCGGAGCTGGTCGACGACCTGGCGATAGGCGGGGGTGGGGCTGCCGAGATTGATGGTGAGGGTGGGCTCGGGCATGAAGCTACTGTACATGTGTACAAGACAGTTGTACAGATGGAATGCGGGTGGGGCTCCTTCGCTGAGCGCGTGCGCTGTTGGATATACCCTTGGCCCGCGTGGAGGATATGTGGTTTTCCGGGTAAGTGACTGTGGCCGATTGGTGCGGTATCGCCCAGGACGGTAAGGAGGTTGAGGTGGAGCGCCTTTGACGAAGTGGCAGCAAACGCTTCTGTGGGGCTCGCTGGGGCTGTATGCCGGGGGGCGTGTCTGTCAGCTTTTTGCTGACCGGTTGCCGACTCTGCTGATTGTTGTTTTGCATGTTGTTCCGCCTGCGATCTTTGCTCTTGTGCATGGGAGCATGCTGTACCGGCTGCGGGGGATGCTTGTGTTTACGGCCTGTTGTCTTGGGGTGGGTGGCGTGAGTGAAAGCCTTAGTCTCAGGACGGGTATTCCGTTTGGGAGTTATTACTTCACGAGTGTGATGGGGCCGAAGATTGCGGGCTTGCCGGTGTTGCTTGTGCTGGCGTACCTGGGCATCGGGTATTGTGCGTGGGTGTTGGGTGTGGTCGTACTTGGTTATTGCGATCAGCGGCGTGGGTGCGAGTTGGGCGTCGGGAGCGAGAGGTATCTTCTGAGTGTGACCGGGTGGCTGCTAGGATAGGTTAGCAGGAGGAGGTGGGCGTGATTACGGCTACGATTTTTGAGGCGAAGACGAAGTTGTCGGAGTTGATTCGGCAGGTGCAGGCGGGGGAGACTGTGGTGATTACTTCGGGGCGGGAGAAGACGCCTGTGGCGAAGTTGGAGGCTGTGGAGGTGAAGCCCAAGAAGCGGTTGGGTTTCTGCTACAACCCGAACTTCAAGGTCTCCGATACGTTCTGGGATCCTTTGCCGGAAGAGGAGTTGCGGCTTTGGAACGGAGAAGGTGAGTGAGGTTTTTGCTGGATACCCACACTCTTCTTTGGGCTGGTGCCCAGCCTGAACTGCTTGGAAGAGAGGCCGCTGCGCTGATTACGGGCGAAGGGAATGAAATCCTTGTGTCGTCTGCTTCTGCGTGGGAGATGGCGACCAAGGTCCGTCTTGGGAAGTGGCCAGAGGCGGTCCAGATGGAGGCCAACTTGCTGGAACTGGTTGAGGCTAACGGATACACATTTCTTCCGATAGCGCCTGGCATCGCGCTGCGCGCTGGGCGGCTTGCGGGGGAGCACCGGGATCCCTTTGACCGTATGCTTGCGGCGCATGCTTTGGCAGAGGACATACCGATTTTGAGCGCGGATGCGAAGTTGGATGGGTTTGGGGTGCGGCGGATCTGGTAGGTGCGGAGGCTAGTGGAAGTCGTGGGAGTGGAGGGCGAGATCGGGGGCGCGGAGGGGGGTGACGACTTCGGCTTTGATGTGAATGACGCCGTCTTGATTTTGGAGTTTGCCGGTGACGAGGAGGAATTTTTCGCGGGTGATGAGGAGACGGTCGCGGTCGTAGAGGTCGGGGTGGATGATGATGTTGGCGATGCCGGTTTCGT
>CAZZWG010000099.1:0-5216 GCA_964657685.1 Verrucomicrobia bacterium Tous-C9LFEB
TGGCTCTTGCTGTTGCCGGTGGAGCACTCCAGCATGGTGGCGATCTCGTTGTGCTCGAAGCCCTCGACGTCGTGGAGGACGAAGACCATACGGTAGCCGGGGGGAAGGGAGGCGACGGCCCGTTCCAGGGTGACACGGTCAACGGAGCCGGCGAGTTGAGGATCACGGGAGCCGAAATCGCGTTTTGGCGCATCTTCCTCGCTGGGGTTGATGGTTTCCTCGAGCGAAACGAGTTGCAGGCCCTTTTTGCGCAGGTGCATGAGCACGAGATTTACCGTGAGCCGGTGCAGCCAGGTGGAGAAGGCGCTTTCTCCGCGGAAGCTGCCGAGTTTGCGGAAGAGGTGGAGAAAGGCCTCCTGGGTCATGTCTTCGGCTTCGGAGACGTTGCCTAACATACGGAGGCAGAGTGTGTAGACGCGGCGTTTATGGAGTGCGTAGAGCTTGGAGAAGGAGTCTGGATCGCCTAGTTTGGCGCGCTCGATCGCTTCAGCCTCGCCGGCGATGGGTGGGTTGCGTTTGAACAACCCTGGAGTCGGTTTCGATTGCATCGTTAGGTAGCCTTGTTTTTCCATGGGCAAGCGGTCCGGTCGGTTTGTCCGTATGCCGAGTATTTGCCGTTTCTAGGGTATCGCAGATCAGCCAGAGGAACTGTCCGATAAAAGACGCAGGAGCCGAGTCGATTGTTTCAAGTTCCCCGGGGAGTCAGGTGCCCAGGAACCGTGCGTAGAGGGAGCGTGCCAAGCCGGGGTCGGTGGTGCCCTGGATGAGGGCTCTTCCGTCCGGAAAGACGGTAAGGGTGTACGGCGGGCGGAAGAAGCGCAGCAGCAGACCGTTGGCGCGGACATCGCCGAGTGGGCGTAAACGCGCCTCGAGGGCTGGGAGGTCGACGGGCCGATGGTGCTCGTGAATTTGCACGGAGTTGCGACCGCACAGGGTGATGTGGGGGCGGCCTTCGCCGCGCAGGGCGTGAAAGTTGCGTGCGCCGCAGACCTCGCAGTCTCCTCGAGGTCGCCCGGCGGCGATTTCGCTGCGATCGCCGCTCCAGAGATCGTGGGAGAGGAGGGTGCGGCGCATCTGTCCGGGCTGTCCGGTGAGAAATTTGAGGGCTTCCGCGACAGCGATGGAGGCGGCGAGGTTGACTGCCGGACCGAGGACGCCCGCGGTGTCGCAAGTGTCGAGGTTTCCTTGGGGCGGCGTTGGAAAGATGCAGGCGAGACAGGCTGTTGGGCCGGCGTGCTCACGCCAGGCTTCGCCTCCGCTGCCGCGAGGAAGGATGTTCATGGTGGCGGCGTAAGCGCCTACGGCGGCGGTGTAGATCCATGGGGTTCCGTCGCGGACACAGAGGTCGTTGAGCAGATAGCGGGTTTCGAAGTTGTCGGTGCAGTCGAGTACGAGGGCGGCCCCTTCAAGTAGCGTTGCGGCGGTCGCTGGTGTGAGATCGGCCACTTTTGCATGGGTCGTGACGTCGGCGTTGATGCGCTGGAGATGGCGTCGCGCGGCTTCGGCTTTCGGGAGAGCATCGCGTGCATCGTCCTCATCGAAGAGGACCTGTCGCTGCAGGTTGCTGGGTTCTACGAAGTCACGGTCGACGAGGGTGAGGTGCCCGACGCCGGCACGGGCGAGCAAACCGGCGGCTGCGGCTCCGGTGGCCCCGACGCCGACGATAGCGGCGTGGGCGGCGCGGAGTTTGGCTTGCCCTGCGTGGCCGATGCCTGGAAAGAGGACCTGACGCGAATACCGTTCTGCGGGATCGATGGGTGGTCTGGCCGTGAGTTCCCGCTCCCGAGGGCGGGGCGTTGCAGAACTTTCCACAGCGGCAACGGGAAGCGGCATGGGTTTGAGTATAGAGACGGTGCGGTGGAATGGCAGAGTGGCCGGGTCAGGATGCGGCCAACCTGAGTCACTTCTGAGACATCCGAAACTGTACTATTCTTTGTTCCAGGGCAGCGTGTGAAGTCCGGCCTGGATGCCGGGGAATGATTCATGGGACAAGAATGCCCAACAACCCCGGACCGGCTGGTCCACGAGATGGAAGGATAAGCGGTGTCGGGTCGGGCAAAGCGAAAGGGACGGCAAGCGGCAAACAAGACAGCACGGAGTCGGCGGACCGAAAGGCGATCGAGCCGAATGTGCGGTGTTTTGCTTGCGGCGGTGATGTCCGCGGGTGCCCTGGGGCAGAGCCCGAGTGGGATGGGCACGAGCTCCGCGGGTCAGTCTGCGGGGCAGACGCCTTCCGCGAATCCGAGCGCTCCGCAGGCGGTTCCGCAAGCGAGCCAAATGCCGAACCCAGCCTCGCCGAGCGTGCCGCAGACACCGCCCGTCGTGTCTAATCCCTTACCCGCGCTCGCGACGTCTGTCTGGAGTCAAGCCGGGGCGCAGGTTGCAGCGATCCGATTTGATGGTGTGACGTTTGCAGCGAACGACCCGACGGTGACGCAGCTTACGCAAAAGGCGGGGCAGAAGCTGGATCCGGAGAAGGTCCGTGCGGATCTGACCCACTTGTTCAATAGCGGACGTTATCGGGATATCTCTTTGAGCGCTACACAGGATGGGGACGGCCTCACGCTTATCTACGCGGGTGTGCCGCGCTACTACATTGGCCGGGTGCAGATTGTGGGAGTTGACTCGGAACGGCTGACGTCGCTTCTGGAGTTCGCGACGAAACTGGACCCGGGTCAGCCCTACAGTGAGGCAAATCTGCCGGCCGCGCTGGATGGGATCAAAGAGTCTCTCGCGGAGAACGGGTACTACCAGCCTTCGATCAACATCACCGAAGACAAGGATGACACTGGCCACCAGATCAACCTGTCGGTCGAGGTTCAGATTGGACCGCAGGCGAGGGTCGGAACGGTGAGCGTGAGTGGAGCGGATCCGGGTGTGACTGCTGAACAGTTTCGCAAGAAGGCGGGGCTGAACTGTTCGCGGCTGGTGCTTCTTTTTGAGAAGGGTTGCGAGCCGTATATCACGCGGCAGACGGCGAGCAATGCGCTCTCGGGTGTTCGTGATTTTTACACGAAGAACAACCGGCTGGAAGGAACCATCACGCTGCAGAAGCAGGACTACGAGCCGCCAAAAAAGCAGCTTGATTACAGCTTCAACGCCGAGCAGGGACCGATGGTGAAGGTTGTCATCAACGGCACCAAGGTGAGCAACGCGCGAAAGAGGCTGCTAGTGCCGGTGTACGAGGAGGGTGCGGTTGATAATGACCTGCTGAATGAGGGCGCCTTCAATATTCGTGATTACCTGCAGCAGCAGGGATATTTTGACGTGACGGATTCTGTGCAGTTACTGGGCGCGGGCACGGGCAACGTGACGGTGCAGTATGACGTGAAGCCCGGGGTGAAACACAAGGTGATCGCGGTGACGATCAAGGGCAATCGCTACTTCGAGACCGAGACGCTGGGGGAGCGGCTACGGGTGAAGCGGGCCAGCCTTTACGTGAAGAATGGCGTGTACAGTAAGCAGCTTGTGGATGCGGATGCGAGTTCCATCCAGTCGCTGTACCGGGCAAGTGGATTTCTGAATGCGAAGGTTACGTCCAGCGCGCAGGATATTGACGTGCCGGGCAAACACGGCAAGGTGCAGGCGCAGATCGCGGTGACATACACGGTGGATGAGGGTGTGCAGCAGAAGTTCGGCTCGGTAGATGTTGCCGGTGTGGATGCTGCGCGCGACGATGCGATCAACGACCTGATCAGTTCTGAGACCGGGCAGCCTTTTTCCCTGATCACGCTGGCCAACGACCGCGACGCGATTCTTAGCTGGTATATCTCTCATGGATTTGATCACTCGCAGGTTGAGGTGAGTCCGAAGGTTTCCGCTGACAACAAGTTCATCACCGATGTGACCCTGAACGTGGTGGAAGGCCAGCAGGTGACGATTGATCACGTTCTGCTTTCGGGCGTGGAGCATACCCGGCCCGGCATTGTGGAGAAGCAGATGGAGGTGCATGCGGGTGATCCGCTGGACCAGGCTGCGCTGCTGCAGACACAGCGGAATTTGTACAATCTGGCGCTGTTTAACGAGGTGAATGCCGCCGTTCAGAATCCGAGGGGAGATGCGCTGGAGAAGAATGTCCTGGTTCAGTTGACCGAGGCCAAGCGCTGGGACGTGACGTATGGGTTCGGCTTTGAGGCGCAGTTGAACCAACCTTCGTATCTGCCTTACCAGGTGCTGCAGAACGGGGCAAGCGGTACAGCCGCGCAGAATGGCAAGGCGGGTGCAAGCCCGCGGGTTTCTCTGGATGTTTCGCGTATTGATTTGTTTGGCACGCAGAAGTCGTTGACGTTGCACACGACGTACGGCCTGCTCGAAACGGTGGCCTCGCTTAGCTTCAATAATCCGAATCTACTGGGGCGGCCGAACCTTACGGCTACTGTTTCGGGCGGCTATTCCAACGTTCAGAACATCACGACATTCCAGGCGCAGACGTCGCAGTTTGACGTCCGCGTGACACAGAAGGTGAAGCGCGCTGACAACCTGATCTATGACTACCAGTATCGTCTGATCAATGTGAATCAGAACTCGCTTGAGATTTCCCCGACGCTGATTTCGCAGTTCTCGCAGCCTGTGCGTGTGGGTGGGCCTGGCTTGACGTACTTCCATGACACACGTGATCCGAGCCCACTGAATGCTACGCGGGGTCAATACTTTTCGGCGCAGGAGTTTTTCGCGGACAGCATTTTTGGGTCGGCGACGAATTTCAATCGTCTGGATCTGACGCATTCCAGCTACTACAACTTCGGGAATCCGACCCATCCGTTTACGTTTGCGCGCAATTTGCGAGTTGGGTTTGAGAACATCTTTGGAAGTGCACAGAACGCTACGGCGCAGGCCATTGGGCAGACGAACAACTCCTGCGCACCGCAGTACGCAGCGCAGAATGCTACCTGCAACCCGATTCCGCTGCCGGAACGGATGTATGCCGGCGGCGCGCAGTCCCATCGCGGCTTTGGCATCAATGATGCGGGTCCGCGCGACCTGACAACGGGCTATCCGGTGGGCGGTTCCGCAGTGGTGGTGAACCAATTTGAGCTGCGACTGCCTGCGACGACGCTGCCGATTGTGGGGAACAGCGTCAACTTTGTGATCTTCCACGATATGGGGAACGTGTTTCGTTATCCAGGCGATATGTTCACAAGCTTTAAGAACTTCAGGCAGCCGAACGAAGCGACGTGCCGCAACGTGGCGATCCCGGCGGGCACCCCGGGGACCAC
>CAZZWG010000099.1:5316-11840 GCA_964657685.1 Verrucomicrobia bacterium Tous-C9LFEB
TTCGCAGGGGCAGACTTCGCCACTGCCTTCCAAGCCGGCGGACCAGCAGCAGAACCAGACAGGGTCCACGACGCCGTCGCTGGATCAGCAGCAACAACCGACTCCCAATGCTCCCGCAGCACAGGCTGCGTCTACGCCGGGTGTAACTGCTGTTCCGAAGGCTGTTCCGTCGATGATGCCGCATGAGCCTGGCGCGGAGATTGACCGTGTGGTGGCGATTGTGAATGGCCAGGTGGTGCTGGACTCAGACGTGCAGGAGGAACATCGCTTTGAGGCTATCCAGCCGTATGCGTCTGACGCAACCTCGCAACCGACGCGCGACCGGGAGATTGAACGTCTGGTGAATCGTGCGCTGATTCTTCAGCAGGCGAGGGTAGAGACCGAGGACACGACCACGGAAGCGGATGTGGATAAGGAGATTGCGAAGCTCCGCCAGACGCTGCCGGGATGCAAGCCGGACCTATGTTCCACGGAGGCGGGGTGGGCACGCTATCTGGCTGGGCGCGGTTTTGGTGTGGAGGAGTTTCGCATACGGTGGAAGCAGCGGATGCAGACGCTGGCTTTTATTCAAGAGCGTTTTGGCGCGGGGACCTCGGTGAGTGAAGGGCAGGTTCGGGAGTTCTACCAGAACACAATGTTGCCGGAGTACCGCAAGGCTGGAACGAAGCCGGCGCCGTTTACGTCCGTGGAGCCGCGCATTCGCGAGGTTTTGCAACAGCAGCAGGTTTCGAGTCTGCTGCGGGACTGGCTGCAGAGTCTGCGGGCCCAGGGCAGCATCACGGTGCTGCACCCCGGTGAGGAGGCGCCGTGAGAGACGCCAATCCATCGCAGACGCCGGCGACCGTTGCGGTCCCGCGCAAACAACGCCGGGTCATCCGCTTCTTCGGCTGGACGATCCTCTCGCTCCTGCTTCTGCTGGTCGTCGTGGGTGTTGGGGTAACGATGTACACGAAGACGGAGGACTTCCAGCACCGGGTGGGGAGCCAGGTGAAGGCCACGCTTGAGGATGCCACGGGCGGCACTGTCGACATTGGCCATATCAGCTTTGATCTGTGGCACCTGGCGATTGAGGTCGACAACCTTGTGATCCATGGCACGGAAGCTCCGGGGGAGATGCCCTACCTTTCCGCCGCAAAGATTCTTGTGCGGTTGAAGTTGAATACATTTCTCTCCCATACTGTCGGGCGCGGCGCGCAGTCGCATGTTGGCCTGAACTTCCTGCGTGTTGAGCAGCCCCATGCGCATTTGATCATCGACAAGGACGGAAAGACGAACCAGCCTGTCCCAAAGCATCCTTCCACAAGCACGGAGCCGATCCAGAACTCGCTGCTTGACCTGCAGGCCAAAGAAGTTGAGCTGGCAGACGGACTGGTTCTGATCAATGATCGGCCCATTCCTTTTACGGCAAATGCCGCGGACCTGAGTGCGCGTGTGCAGTACCTGGCTTCGACGGATCGCTATGGGATTGATGTGAGCCTGGCGGACCTGCAGACGCAGATGCAGAAGGAGCCTGTGGAGCACTCCAAGCTGCACCTTGATCTGCAGCTTGGGCGCAACATGGCGGCGCTGGAGACCTTTGACTTTGAGAGCGGAAACAACACGCATCTGAACGCAACGGCGCTGATTGAGAATTTTGCGAATCCGGCGTGGCAGGCGGACGTAGATGGATCAGTCAACCTGCGGCAGGTAGGGTATTTGGGCGGCATTCAGGGTTTCACATCCGGTGACGTGAATGTGAATCTGCATGGCCGCAACTGCGTGGTGACGCCGCAGGCCGCGCAGAAGAACCCGCACTTCTGGCAGCGCCACAACAAGCCGGCGTCTCCGTTGAACGAGCAGATGCTTGCCCCGGACCCGGATTGCAATGGCGGGTATCTGCTGGCGGGCGACGTGAAGGCGACGGATGCGGGATTTGTGACGCCGGACGTGCGGCTGCATAACGTGAATGCGGGCGCGCAGCTTCGCATTACACCGACGCAGCTGCTGTTCAGTGCGCTGACGGGGCGGCTCCCGGGTGGCGGAACCATTGATGGCGAATTGAAGATCGACAACTGGCTGGGTGAGGTTCCCCCGAGCGCGGCGGCCTCCTCTCCCACAACGGTGGCTGCCGCGGACACAGCGAACAAGACTGCAGCGAATGTAGGGGCTAAGCCGCCGGTGGAGAGCATGGCGCCTACGCCGGTCTCGCGTGCGCACGCGCTGGCGAAGGTTGTGCTGAAAGGGATCACGCTGCGTACGATCCTGGAGATTACGGCTCCCAACAAGGTTGGGGATCTTGGTTTGGACACGCAGGTGTCAGGCCCGCTTACGGCTGAGTGGGGCGGACCGGCTACGGATATTGCGAGCACGGTACAGGTGGGTGCCGACCTTGCACTGCAGCCCTTTGGTGAACGCCGGGCGAATACATCCAACGTGCCTGTGTCGGGCCGCCTGCGTGCGCACTATGATGGCGGCCGGGAGGTTGTGGAATTACAAGAGGTGAACCTGCAGACCCCCGGGACCACGCTTACGGGCGCCGGCACGTTGGGGATCAACAAGGGTGATCCACTCACTAATGTTGCAGTCAATCTGAATGCTCGCGATCTCTCTGAGTTTGACCGGACGCTTACGGTCCTTGGGGTAGCCGGCAACGGCAAGAAGGGCGCGGCTGCGTTGCCGGTAGTGCTGCATGGATCGCTGGCGTTCAACGGCACGGCGAAAGGTGCTATCCGGACGATTGATGTGAAGGGCCACCTGGCGGCGAATGCTGTGGAGGTCCGGTACGGGACGACTACCGATGTGCAGCTGGACTCCGTTGTTGCCGATGCGGAGTATGCGCCGAGCCGTGGGCTGGTTGTTGCGGGGAGCACGATCAAGCGGGGCACGGCGGTGCTGAATGTGACGGGGTCGGCTGTCCCTCACCGGGTGGTGTCGCGGCGAGGCGCGGTGAGCTACAACTGGGACAATGCGACCGCGGTAAACGGTACGGTGAAGCTAGCCGATGCACAGGTGACTGACCTGCTGCAAATCGCCGGACAGCAGAACAACGTAGACGTTACGGGCATTGCCAATATCGATGCCCGGGTGGCCGGTACGCTCGGCAGTCTTTCCGGGTCTGGCAACGTTACGCTGAACAATGGTGTGGCGTATGGACAGCCTTACTCGACGATCTCTGTGGATGCGGGCGTACAGGGGCAGCAAATTACTGCAACGCGTGTGCTGGTGAACGCACAGGGTGCGACGGTGACGGGGAATGGAAGCTATAACCTGACGTCCAAGCACATCACCGCGCAGCTGGCCGGGCAGAAGATTCGCCTCTCCACGCTGGACGTTGTGAAGAAGCAGAACGTTCCCGCAGATGCGGTTGTGACGTTCAGTGCCAGCGCAGACGGAACGATGCAGGAGCCGAACCTGAAGGCTCAGCTTTCGCTGGGCGATCTGAGTTACCAGGATAAGCATCTCGGCGAGTTGAACGTGAATGCAAACTCGCAGGGGTCGACGGTCTTTTACAATCTCACGTCGCAGCTGGTTGGCGCGCAGATTGCGGGGGATGGACAGACAGCGCTGACGGGGGATTACCAGACAAAGGCGAAGCTTTCGCTCTCCGGGGTGGATGTCGCCAAGGCTGTGGCACTGTTTTCGCCGGGTGCGACGGATGCGACGTCGAACATCGCCGCGACGCTCTCGGTAGAGGGGCCGGCCAGCAAACCGCAGCTTCTTGCGGGCTCGGCCACTTTTAGTGATTTTGCTGTGACAACGCAAGGGATCACGCTGAAGCAGGTGGAGCCGATCAGCCTGGGTCTGCGCAATGGTGTGGTGGCGGTGAACAGCTTCCACGTGACAGGGCCGGATACGACGCTGCAGGTGGCCGGCGCGGCTACGGTTTTAGGCGATGCCAGTCCTGATGGCGGGCCGGTGAATCTGCGGGCGACCGGGGGTGTGGACCTGGCGCTTGTACACACGTTGGCGCCGGAGGTGATCTCGTCCGGGAAGGTGTCATTGAATGCCGGGGTGGGTGGTCGTTTAAAGAATCCCGCACTGAATGGCGAGGTTCGCTTTGACAACGCGAATTTTGCGATCGACGGCATTCCGAATGGGCTGTCCAACCTGCAAGGCGTTGCGGTCTTCAACCAGAACCGCCTTGAGCTCCGCAACATCAGCGGTACCTCCGGCGGCGGCAAGATTGTGCTGGGCGGCTATGTTGGGTACCAGCGCGGGTTGTTTTCCGACCTTTCGGTGAGCGTGCAGAAGGTGCGTGTGCGCTATGCAGGATTGAGCACGACAGCGGATGCGAACATTCGCCTGCAGGGCGGAGGGCAGGCGCTGTTTCTTTCCGGCAACGTGCTGGTAACGCGTTTTGGGATTGGGGCGGATGTGGACTTTGCGCGCTTTGCGGGGGCGGGCGGAATCTCAGTACCACCGGACCCGACGTCGATCCTGAACAAAATCCGGATGGACATTCATGTGGCGAGTTCACCGCAGCTGGATTTTCAGAACAGCTATGCCAAGATTGCCGGCACGGTGGACTTGAATGTGCGCGGCACGGTGTCAGTGCCCAGCGTTCTTGGGACGATCCGGGTGACGGACGGCAGCGCCACCTTTGCGGGTACAACGTATCAGCTGGAGCGGGGTGTCATTTACTTTACCGACCCTGTGCGGATCAATCCGATCATTGATCTTGATGTGACGACGCGGGTGGAGAACTACAACATCACGGTTGGGGTACACGGCGATTCGACGAATCTGAAGCCGATCTACCGGTCCTCTCCGCCGCTGACGGAAGGTGACATTTTCAACCTGCTGGCGCTTGGCAAGACGCAGGAGGAATCCCAGTTTGCCAGTCAGCAGCAGGTCGCGGCGGGTACTGACCCGACGACGAGCGCGATTCTTTCGGGCGCGCTGAATGCCACGCTGGGCAGCCGGGTGGGCAAGCTGTTTGGGGCGGGGTCCATCAAGCTGGATCCCTCGTATACGGGAACGCTGGGGAACTCTACGGCGCGGATCACTGTGCAAGAGCCGCTGACGAACCAGTTGACGCTGGTGTTCGCGACGAACGTGAACGAAAGTGCGCAGCAGTTGATTCAGGTGCAATACCAGGTGACGGACAACACGACCCTGGTCGCGACGCGGGATGAGAATGGCGTGTTCTCGATCGTTTACAGGCTTCGCAAGCGATATAAGTGAGGACTCGTTGTTGATCGTTTGCGAGTGCGCGGCGTGCTGTGCCCGGCAGACGCTTTCACACGCGGAAAACGAGCTAGGCCTGAGCGGAAGTCTTCGTCGGTGGAACTACTAGACTGGGTCTATGCAACGTGTTCTGCACAACACGCGCACCACGCTGGAGATGATTAAGTGGGAGCACTCCATCTTTGCGCTTCCCTTTGCGTTAACGGCTGCATTGCTGGCCGCGCATGGCTGGCCCTCGCTGCGCTGTCTTCTGCTCATCGTTCTTTGCATGGTGAGTGCGCGTTCGGCTGCGATGGCGTTCAACCGGTATGCCGACGCGGAACTGGATGCGGCAAACCCCAGGACGGCGACACGCGCGATTCCCGCCGGGCATTTGAGCAAGGGTTTTGTACTGGCGTTCACGTTGGTGGCGGCAGGAGTTTTCATCGGCGCTTCCGCCCTGTTGAACCGGCTTACCCTGTTACTTTCGCCCCTTGCGTTACTGGTAGTGCTCTCGTACAGCTTCATGAAGCGTATGACGCGCTGGTCTCACCTGGTTCTTGGGCTCGCTCTAGGCATTGCGCCGGCAGCTGCCTGGATAGCCGTTCGAGGAAGCCTGGATCCACGCATTCTTGTGCTGACCGCGATTGTGCTGCTATGGGTGGGAGGGTTTGATGTGCTTTATGCATGCCAGGATTTTCAGCACGATCGCAAGGTCGGTTTGCATAGCGTACCGGCTGCCTTTGGTATCGAGGGCGCCTTCTGGATTGCCCGCGTCATGCACCTGAGTGTTGCGGTGCTGCTGTTTGTGTTTGCACACCTGTTCGGGCTGGGCCCGGTGGCGCTGGCGGGTTTCGGTGTTGTGGTGCTTCTGCTCGCGTATGAGCACGCCATCATCAGCCCGACAGATCTGCGCCGCATGAACGCTGCTTTTTTCACGCTGAACGGAATCATCTCGGTTGTGTTCTTCCTGTTTGTTGCCGGGGACGTTTTCCTTCATCGCTGAGGACGAGCCACCGTGCAAAAAGGAAGCCCGACCAGGGGCCGGGCTTCTCGTGTGACCGGAAGACTATTTCTTGAGGTCTTCTACGGCGTTCTTGACGTGGTTCTTGAGATTCTCGGCGGCCGAGGTCACCGAGGTCCGAAAGTCATGGCCGGTGTTCTCGGCTGCGACGCCGGTGTCCGTACGCGTCTCCGCGGTAGAGTCGTGCACAGTTTCCTTGACGGAGCCCCAGGCTTGTTCGCCGTGGCCCTTGACCTCCTGTGCGGCGCCCTTGTTGGCGGTGGAGTCATCGCCGGTTGCGTCGCCGAAAGCCTGCTTCGCCTTGCCGGCGATCTCATCCCACTTGCCTTTGATGGTGCTGTCGCTGGTACTCATA
>CAZZWG010000100.1:0-11765 GCA_964657685.1 Verrucomicrobia bacterium Tous-C9LFEB
GAATTGGGCCGATCGATATGGTGGTGGTGAATTTGTATGCGTTTGAGAAGACGGCGGCGCGGGCGGGGGTGGGGCTTGAGGAGTTGATCGAGAACATTGATATTGGGGGGCCGTCGATGTTGCGGTCGGCGGCGAAGAATTTTGAGGATGTGGCGGTGGTGTCGTCGGCGGGGGAGTACGGGGGTTTGGCGGCGGAGTTGCGGGCGAATGGTGGGGCTTTGAGTTGGGAGACGCGGTGGCGGTTGGCGCGGGGGGCGTTTGGGGTGACGGCGGCTTATGATGCGGCGATTGCGTCGACTTTGGAGGCGCGTACCGTTGAGGCGGAGTATAGGTCGGGCCTTCAGCCCTCGGGTGCTGGGGATGCGGTTCCTGGGGCGCTGCCCCAGGCTGGTATCGAGCGCGCCGTTGACGCTTCAGAGGCCGGCGGGGTGGTGCTGCCGGAGACTTTGCGGGTGATTGCGGCGCGGAAGATGAGTTTGCGGTATGGGGAGAATCCACATCAGAGCGCGGCTTTGTATACGGATGGGACGGAGCGGGGAATTGCGAATGCGGAGCAGATGCAGGGGAAGGAGCTTAGCTACAACAACCTGGTCGACCTGGATGCCTGTTGGGCATTGGTGGGTGAATTTCCGGGGACTGCCGTGGCGATCATCAAGCACACCAATCCCTGTGGGGTGGGGATGGGGGCTACGGTGGCGGAGGCGTACGGGCGGGCGCTGGCCGCGGATCCAGTGAGTGCGTTTGGGGGGGTGATCGGGGTGAATCGCGAGGTGGATGGGGCTGCCGCGGCGGAGATGGCGAAGTTGTTCGTCGAGGCGATTGTGGCGCCGGGGTTTACGGCGGAGGCTTTGGGGGTGCTGGCGGGGAAGAAGAATTTACGGGTTTTGCGGATTGAGCCCTCGGTGGCTGGGCGGGTGGTCAAGTCTATTTCGGGTGGCTTTCTGGTGCAGAACGAGGATCATGCGGTGGTTTCGGCGGACTCAGTGAAGGTGGTGACGGCGCGGAGACCGACGACGGAGGAGATGGAGGCGCTGCTGTTTGCGTGGCGGGTTTGTAAGCATGTGAAGTCGAATGCGATTGTGTATGCGCGGATGGAGGGTGGCTTTGGGCAGACGGTGGGGGTGGGCGCGGGGCAGATGAGCCGGGTGGATGCAGCGCGTTTTGGGGCGCTGAAGGCGGTGTTGCCGCTGGAGGGGACGGTGGCGGCGAGCGATGCGTTTTTCCCGTTCGCGGATGGGTTGGAGGCGGTCGCCAAGGCTGGGGCTACGGCGGTGATTCAGCCGGGTGGGTCGGTGCGGGATGCGGAGGTGGTGGCGGCGGCGGACCGGATGGGGGTTGCGATGGCGATGACGGGGGTAAGGCATTTCCGGCATGGGTGAGGTTGGCTGCTTCGCGGTAGCTGAGGTTAGCTGGGCGAAGCGCGGTAGCACGCTGCGCGGGTAGTGAGAGCACGGCAGCTACGATCTCGTTTCCACTGCAAGGAGCAGCTACCGTGCAGCGGCGACCTCGAAGCGCTACACATCAGTAACGCACCAGTGGGGGAGGCGGGTTCGCATCCAAAGCGTGTAGAGTACCGTCTAACCATTCATTTGGACTCCCGCCGCGCTTTCAGGATTTCGCCGATGACCTTTGTGTTCCGTGCTTCCTTTCTTCCTCTTTCCCTTGCTCTTTGTCTTGCGCCGGGGATGCAGGCGCAGACGAAGAGTGTTGTGCCTCCCGCTGTCGCTACGCAGAATGGCCCTGACCGGTCCGCCGCTTACTTTCATTATGGGTTGGCGAAGATTTATGAGCAGCAATTTCTGGCCAACGGGCGCCAGGACCTGGCGACGCAGGCAATTGAGCAGTATAAGCAGGCGATGGTGGCGGATCCGGAATCGCCGCAACTGCAGGACGGGGTGGCGATGCTGTACTTCCGGCTGGGGCGGATCCGGGAGGCCGTGACGGCGGCACAGGACCAGGTCAAGAAGCATCCGGACGACGTGGATGCACATATGTTGCTGGGGCGGGTGTATGTGCGGTCGCTGGACGACAAGTCGAGCCAGGGGCCGCAGACGCAGGAGATGCTGCAGGCGGCGATCAAGGAATACGAGACGATCGTGCGGCTGAAGCCGAGTGATCTTGAGGCGCGGCTGCTGCTGGGGCAGTTGTATGCGCTGGGTCATGATTCGGGGAAGGCGGAGGCGCAGTTTGCGGCGGCGCAGAAGATCGATCCGACGTCGGAGGATGTGGTGCTGCGGATGGCGCAGATGTACTCCGAGCAGGGCAACATGGCACGGGCGGCGAAGACGATTGCGGATGTGCCGGCCGAGGACCGATCGCCGCGGATGAACTTCGCGCTGGGGAACCTGTATGACCAGCTGAAGCAGCCGAAGGAGGCCGCGAAGGCGTACGGGGCGGCGGTGGCACAGGATCCGGAGAATACGGATGCGCGCCGTGGATTAGCGTCGGCGCTGCAGGCTTCGGGGCAGATGGATGCGGCGGCGAAGGTGTATGGGCAGATTCTGGGTTCGGATCCGCAGGATGCGCAGTCGCTGATTCGGGAAGCGGACATTCAGCGGCAGCAGGGGCACTACGAAGCGGCGCTGACGTCGTTAAAGAAGGCGGAGGCGCTGGTTCCGGACAGCAACCTGGAGCTGGACTATAACGAGGCGCTGACGTACGACGCGCTGGGGCGGTTTGATGATGCGGTGCGGACGCTGAAGGCGGCGGTAACGGCGACGACGGCCAAGGATGGGAAGTACGAAGAGAGTGACCGGAGCAACCGGGCGCTGTTTCTGGACCGGCTGGCGCTGGTGTACCGGGAAGAGGGCAACTTCGACGAGGCAGTTGCGGCGTACAAGTTGATGGCGGCGTTGGGTGGGGAGTACCAGGCGCGTGGCGCGGAGGGCGAGGTGGATGCGCTGCGGGATGCGCATCGTTGGCCGGCGGCGCTGGATGTGGCGAGTGCGGCGGCGAAGGCCTTGCCGGAGAATCGCGATGTGCAGATGACGTATGCGCGGCAGCTGGCGGATAACGGCAAGTTGGAGGACGCGCTGAAGATCACGCAGGGGCTGATGAAGGGGACCCCGGAGGACCGGGATGTGCTGGTGACAGTTGCGGATATGCAGTCGCGCAACAAGCACTACAAGCAGGCGGACGAGGCGTTGGACAAGGCAGAGGCGCTGTCGCAAAAGCCGGAGGAGAAGCTGTTCATTCACTATTTCCGGGGATCGATTGCGGAGCGAGAGAAGATGTTTGACCAGGCGGAGGTAGAGTTCCGCAAGGCGCTGGCGATTGATGGCGAAAATGCCGCGACCGAGAACGATTATGGGTACATGCTGGCGGAGCGGGGCGTGAAGCTGGACCAGGCACGGACGATGCTGGAGAAGGCCGTGCATTTCGATCCGCAGAATGGGGCGTATCTGGATTCGCTGGCGTGGGTGTATTACCGGCAGGGCAACTACTCGCTGGCGGAGGATACGGAGCGGAAGGCGGTGCTGCGGCAGCCGGCGGATGCCTCCATCCTGGCGCATATGGGCGAGATTTACGCGCACAACGGAAAGCTTTCGCTGGCGGTGATGCAGTGGGAGCGGGCGGTGAGCCAATATGCGACGTCGCTGCCGCCTGAGGCGGATCCGTCGGATGTGAGCAAGACGCAGAAGGATTTAGAGACGGCGCGGGTGCGGTTGGCCCATGCGGGGAGTGGGCCAGCGAAGTAGGGAGTAGCGCTTCGCGGTAGCTGGGGGTTAGCGTCGGTCCGCGAGGTTAGCTGCTGCGGGGTTGCGGCATTTCACGTAGCTAGCCAAAGTCATCGCTAGGCAATGGCGCACGCCGCTGCACAGAAACTCGCTGGTCTCAGCTGCCGCGCATAGCGCAGCTAATTTCAGCTGACCTTGCGAAGCGATGCGGGCTTGCTAGACTCGGCGTAGATGCGCTTTGATTTGCAGCAGTTTGGGGTGTTTGGGGCGGCTGAGGAGCGGCTGGCGGTGCGGGCGTTCCCAGCGCCGCCGGGGGATGGGCGCAGGCCTTTTGTGCGGGACCGGGACCGAGTGGTATGGTCGCGGGCTTTCCGGAGGTTGGCGGGGAAGACGCAGGTGTTTACGAGCCGGGCTTCGGACCATTTCCGGAGCCGGTTGACGCACACGATCGAAGTGGCGCAGGTGGCGCGGTTTGTAGCCGCGGCGCTGGGCTTGAATGAGGATCTGGCGGAGACGTTGGCGTTGGTACACGACATCGGGCATCCGCCGTTCGGTCATGCAGGGGAGCGAGCGCTGGACCGGTGCATGCAGGCGCATGGATTGCGGTTTGACCACAATCTGCATGCGCTGCGGATTGTCGAGCGATTTGAGCAGAGATATGCGGGGCACCGGGGACTGAATCTGACGCTGGCGACGCGCGAGGGGATCGTGAAGCACTCGCGGGATTACACGGCGTCGGAGCATCCGGAGTTAGGGGAGTACTTTCTGGACCAATGTCCGCCGCTGGAGGCGCAGATCCTGGACCTGGCGGATGAGATTGCGTACCTGACGGCGGATCTGGATGACGGGGTCGAGTCGGGCCTGCTGGAGATTCGAGAGATTCGGGACCGGGTGGGCATTTTGGGACGATGCTTTGCAACGGTGCAGGCCGCTCATCCGGCGGCGGAGGAGAAGTATGTCTTCCACGATGCTTTGCAGGGGATGCAGAAGCGGCTGGTGCTGGATCTGATTGAGACTACGGCGCGGAATGTGCGGGAGAGTGGGGTGTCGGATTTAGAGGGGGTGCGGCACTTGGGGCGGCGGCTGGCGGTCTTTTCACCGGCGGTGGAGGCGGAGCGGCGGGAGGAGAAGAAGTATCTGTATGACTCGCTGTATACGTGCCCGGAGTTGGAGCGGGAGCATGCGAAGGCGGAGGACGTGGTGACCGAGCTGTTTGCGTATTGGATGGACGAGCCGGAGGAGCTGCCGGAGGGGTATTTTCCGGAGATTGCGAGTGAGGGGTTGCCGCGGGTGATTGCGGATTACCTGGCGGGGATGACGGATAACTTTATTCTTATGCAGTTTGCGGAGGTGCGGCGGCGGGTGCGGTCGAGTTTGCCTTCAGGGAGGAAGGTGTGAACGACTGGCGGGGTGCGTTCTGGAGAGCGGACAGACGGTGTAAAGGATGGTTTGGGTTTGCGGGCGGCGTGGAAGAGGAATAGGCGCTGGGGTTGGTCGTCAGGGGGCAGGCGAACTGGAAAAAGTCTGTGTTCAGGAGTGGGGAAGTAGAATCCTGGTATGACGGTGGCGGCTGAAGCTCCGGTGTTGTCCATGGACCTTGCGGGGGTCAAGCTTCCTGCGACGTTGCGGCTTGCGGTTCCGCTCACCGACGCGGAGTTGATGGCATTTTCGCGGAAGAACCGGCTTTATCGCCTGGAGCGTAACGCGCATGGGGAACTTGAGATTATGACGCCGGTTGGAGGCAAGGGCAGTCGCCATGAATCGATGGTGGTTGCGGACCTGGCGAGCTGGGCTGAGGTATATGGGGGTGTTTGCTTCAGCTCCGGCGGCGGCTTTCACCTTCCCGACGGATCCGTCCTGAGTCCGGATGGAGCATGGATCCCGCAGGAACGGTGGGATGCTTTGAATGAGGAGGAACAGGAGTCGTATCCGCCTATTTGCCCAGACTTTCTGATCGAGGTCCGGTCGGCGAGCGACTCGCGTTCTGCTTTGGAGAAAAAGATGGCGGCGTGGATAGCGAACGGGACGAAGCTGGCGTGGATGATTGACCCCTATGCGGGGACGGTTGGTATTTACCGGCCGGGCCGGGATGTTGAGGTGCTGGAGCGGCCGGAGGTTGTGGTGGCGGATGCGGTGGTGACCGGGTTTCGGCTGCGGACGTCGAGATTGTGGCGGTAGAGGCGGGGAAGAGCTCTTTGGTGTCCGGGGCTTTCCGAACCGGGCGGAATCGTGGATAATAGACGTGGATGCGGCGGAGATTCCGTGCGTCCAACCCCGCTTACAAATCGGGGAAGGTAATGCGCAGGGTACATGACCCTGCGTCGCGGCGTGTCAGGGGTTTTCTTCTGACGAGCTGCTTGCCAGCCGAGGTGGCTGGCCAAACTTGAGGAGAAACGACGATGCGCGAAATTATCACCCTGCAGTGCCCGGTGTGCAAGAACCGGAACTATTCAACGACAAAGAACAAGAAGACCACCACCGGTCGCCTCGAGTTCAGCAAGTTTTGCAACACGTGCCGCAAGCACACGGACCACAAGGAAACGAAGTAAAGCGAGTCGGCAGGGCGGTGAGTCAGCGTAGCAGCGGCGGTTTGGCTGCGGTTGAAGGGCTGACTTGCCGGTTTGCTGCTCCCATGGGGGAGTAAGCTCAACGGTTAAACTGTCGGTCTCCAAAACCGAACTTCTCGGTTCGAATCCGAGCTCCCCCGCCAGTTTGTATAGGATTGCAGTAACGAGTGCTTCTGAGGGGGTAGAACCGTTCAGGGGATTTGAGGAGTAGCACCCATGTCCAAAGCCGCTGTTGTTGAGTCAACGCAGGAGCACACAGCTATTGAGCGGGCGACCTCCGGGCCGCAGAAGCTGGTTGAGTTTTTGAAGGATACGCGCCAGGAGATGCGCAAGGTGGTGACACCTACGCGGGAAGAGGTGCGGACGAACACGATCATTGTGATTGCGACGGTATTTGTGTTTGCGGCGTATTTTGCGGTGATCGATAATACGCTGGGGCGGGTGATTGACCGCGGGTTGCTGAAGCTGACGGGGCATTAGACCGCGCTGTTTGGATGTACGGGACGATTGGACGAAACGAGATTGATGGCGGATATGGCAGACGAAGTGAACCAAAGCGAGCAGGGGCTTGAGGCCGGCAATGAGACCGAGGCTTTCGACGCGGGGACCGCGGGCGAGGGTTTCGATCCGAATTTTGACCCGAACATGGGAGCGGCGCAGACGGACGGGCTTGCCCCGGAGGGTGCCGAACCGGTGGCCGAGGTGCCGCCGAATCACTTCAAGTGGTACATCATTCACGCGTACTCGGGGTTTGAGCGCAAGGTGAAGGAGTCGCTGGAGAGCCGGGTACGGGCGTACCACCTGGAGGACCGGGTAGGCCGGATCGAGATCCCGACGGAGCCGACCACGGAGTTGCGCAACGGCAAGAAGTACACGATTGACCGGGTGTTTTTGCCGGGGTATGTGTTTGTCGAGATGCAGCTGGACAACGATCTGTGGCACGTGGTGAAGAATACGCCGCGGGTAACGGGCTTTTTGCAGACGGGCGACCAGCCGAATGCGTTGTCTGAGCAGGAAGTGAACGCGATGCTGAATCGCGCGGACGTAACGAAGGATAAGCCGAAGATGAAGCTCAAGTTTTCCAAGGGCGAGCAGGTTCGGATTACCGAAGGGCCGTTTGCGAACTTCAATGGCGCGGTGGATGACGTGAATGAGGATAAGCAGACGATCAAGGTGATGGTCTCGATCTTTGGCCGGCCGACACCGACGGAAGTTTCGTTCGCGAGCGTGGAAAAGAACGAAGAGTAGATTTACCGAGTGCAACACGGAGGTCTCTCCACTGGGTGGCTGTGCTGCTTCGGTCGAGAAGACAGGGTGTTGGGAAGTGAAAGTTTTCAGGAGTCGCAGCCCGGCCGCTTCACCGGACCTTCTAGCTCCTGCCGCAGTACCCAATCTGAGCGAGTCCGTCTCGCGACAAGGCAAGGAAGAAAACTATGGCACCGAAGAAGATTAATGGCTATGTCAAGCTGCAGGTGATGGCGGCAAAGGCGACACCGG
Source organism: Verrucomicrobia bacterium Tous-C9LFEB (assembly GCA_964657685.1). GTDB lineage: Bacteria > Acidobacteriota > Terriglobia > Terriglobales > Acidobacteriaceae > Granulicella. The sequence goes on from CAZZWG010000100.1 coordinate 7,742, forward strand.
CACCTCCGATTGGCCCCGCGCTGGGTCAGGCGCAGGTGAACATTATGGAGTTCTGCAAGCAGTTCAACGAGCGTACGAAGGAACCAGGGCTCACCGGGATGACGATTCCGGTGGTTATCACCGTGTATGCGGATCGTACGTTTAGCTTTATCACCAAGACTCCGCCGGCCCCGGTGCTATTGTTGAAGGCCGCGGGTGTGGCGAAGGGTTCCGGCGCACCGAACAAGGACAAGGTCGGCAAGATCACCGAGGCGCAGATCCTGGATATCGCAAAGCAGAAGATGCCGGATATGAATGCGGCTTCTGTGGAAGCGGCGGCGAAGACGATTCGCGGCACGGCCCGGTCGATGGGCCTGGATGTAGTTGCGTAGGCATTTCCGTTAGAGAGTAGACAGGGCCAGGGAGATCATTCCCTGGCCTTGTTGTTTGCCGGGCAGTCGACTGTTGGTGATTCATGGGCGATGGGTTGGTGGTGGTGCTGGGGAGTTTTGTCTTGGGGGAGGACGGGTGATGGATTCTGGGATGCGTTGGGGCCGGGTAGTGGGCTAGAAGCTTAAGGTCGCGGAGAACTGCATCTGGCGGGCGGGGAGCTGGTTGGTGACGCCGGCTAAGGGGGCGCCGAAGCCTGAGGCGGGGGTTGGGCCTTCGCCGTAGGTGCCGCTGTAGCCGACTACGTTGCGGTGGTTGAGGGCGTTGAAGGCTTCTGCGCGTAGGTCTAGGTGGAGGGCTTCGTGGAAGAGGGGGAAGGGACGGCTTATGAAGGGATCTACGGAGTAGAGGCCGTTGCCGCGGCCGGTGTTGCGGCCGATAACGGCGCCGTTGAGGACGGGGCGGTCGGTGGTGGCGCCTGTGTCGCCGCTGTCAGTGTTGCCGGTGATGAGGTTGTAAGGGAGGCCGGAGGAGAAAGAACCTACGCCGCCGAAGTGGATTTTGAGGGGGGCGATGTACTCGCCGCTGACTACGAGGCGGTGGCGCTGGTCGTAGATGGCGGGGCCGTATTCGGTGTGTCCAGTGAGGTTGGGGTCGTTGGGGTTTTGGGAGGTGGTGTCGGGGTCTACGTTGTCTAGGGTGTGGGACCAGGTGTAGCTGATGAGGGTTTGGAAATGGTCGGCGAAGCGGTGGGTGATGTTGAGGTCCAGGGCGTTGTAGTGGAGGTAGCCGTTGTTTACGTCAGTTTGGATGACGGAGTACAGGGGTGGGTTGAGGTTGGCAGAGGTGCAGGATGTGCCGTGCTGGGCGTACCAGAGGGTCCAGTAGGGGCGGGTGCAGTTTGCGGCGGCGGCGGAGCGGATCTGGTTCGGGGCGGTGCGGGTGAAAGTGGAGGGGCTATCGAGGTCGAGGGGGCGGAGGATGCGGAGGGTGTGGGTGCCTACGTAGTCGAGGCTTAGGACCCAGTTGGGGGCCAGGCGTTGCTCGAGGCTGGCGGTGTATTGCTCGGAGTAGGGGTTGAGGAGGGCGGTGGGATAGCCCTTGAGGACTGAGGTGGGGAAGTATTGGTTGAGGAAGGCTGGCTGGCCGGGGCGGACGTAGAGGCTGCGGATGGGCGCTACGGCGCCGGCGGGGAAGGCGGGGAGTGGGGCGGCGGCAACCGAGGTGGGAAAGCCGATTTGGCCTGGGGCGGCGGTGTAGGTGAAGACGCCTGCCGGCTCGCCGAGGGCATAGCTGGCGAAGGCGTTGTCGACGACCTGGGAAGTGAAGAGGCCGAAGCCGGCGCGGAAGACAGTGGTGCCGGTGCCGGTGGTGTCGAAGACGAAGCCTACGCGGGGATCGAAGTTGAGTTTGGCGTCGGTGAGGGTTTGGCGTTCGTAGCGGAGGCCGGCGTTGAGGGTGAGGCGGCGGGTGGCGCGGAAGTTGTCCTGGGCGAAGGCGGCGACTAGCTGGTCGTCGACGAGGTAGTGGGCGTTGCCGTAGCTCTGCTGGTAGTTGGCTACGTTGGCGAGGTTGTTGAGGTAGGTGGGGCTTTCGCAGATGGCTGCGGCTTGGGTGCAGGTTCTGTAGGTGAACTTGCCGTCGTAGAGGGGGCCGCCGAATTCTTTGCTGTTGCCACCGTTGTGGGCGTCGATGAGGGCGGCGCCGACGATGAGTTGGTGGCGGCCCTGGGTGAGTTCCAGGGAGTCGTTGAACTCGTATTGACGGTTGGTGAGGAGGGCGGATTGGGAGGTGCCGGAGGTGAAGGTGCCGCCGGAGGAGACGGGGACGACGAACTGGGTGCCGTTGAGGACGGGGTCGAACTCGGTGATGGGGGAGGCGAGTTGGAACTGGAGGCGGGCGTTGTTGAGGAGGTGGGAGGAGAGCACGGCGGTGTCGCCGAGTTCGGTGGAGTAGGTGCGGCGGTGGAAGATGCGGGCTACGCTGGCGAGGCTGGCGCCGCCTACGATGCCGTTGGGGTTGGTGTCGACGAAGCTGTCGAGGTGGGCGCGGAGGAAGACGTTGTTGTTGGCGGTGAGTTGGCGGTCGAGGCGGAGGAAGCCCAGCCAGCCTTTGTAGCGGCCGGTGTAGATGCCGGGGGCGAGGGGTGAGGTGATGGGGGAGTCTTTGGCTTCGCGGTTGTATTCGGCGGCGGTGAAGAAGTGGGTTTGGCTGGATAGCGGGCCGGAGAGTGAGGCGGCGGTTTGTGCGTAGATGTCGGTAGCTAGGTCGTTGCCGCTGGAGGCGTTGGTGGAGGTGAAGCCTGCGAGGGAGGCTTCGGTGCTGGCGGGTCGCCAGAGTTCGAGGAGCTGGCCGCGGAGGTGGTCGCCGCCGGTGCGGGTGACGAGGTTGACGACGCTACCGGCGGTGGCGCCGTAGTCGGCGGAGAAGGCGTTGGTGAGCACGGAGAGCTGGGCGACGGCCATGAGGGGGATGTTGGCGAAGACGGTTTGGCGGCCCCACATGTCGATGTTGTTTGTGCCGTCGGCTTCGAACCAGGTTTGGCGGCGGCCTGTGCCGTTGGTGGTGAAGAGGTCCTGGTTCATGAAGATGTCGCCCTGGTTGATGGCGGGGCGGTTGGCGGCTTCGAGGAGGGGGAGGTAGGTGAGGCGGCGGACGGGGAGTGGGGTGTCGTTGACCTGCTGTTGGGTGAGGTTGATGCCTAGCTGGGGTTCGTCGATGCCGATGTCGCCTGCGGTGCCTGTGACGAGGACCGTGGAGGTTTCGCCGGCGGGGTGGAGGGTGGGTTGGAGATCGGCGGTGGTGCCGGCGGTGAGGGCCAGGTGGGAGGTGGTGATGGGGGAGAAGCCTGGGGCGGTGACCGTGACGGTGTAGGAGCCGCCAGTGGGGAGGCCGGGGAGGGTGAAGCGGCCCCCGGGGTCTGCGTTGGCGTTGCGTTGGAGGTGGGTGAGTTCGTTGGTGGCGAGGATTTTGGCGTTGGGGATGGCGGCGTGGGTGGGGTCGTGGATTGTGCCCTGGAGGGTGGCGGTGTCGGGGGTTTGGGCGTGGGTGGTGAGGGCTATGGCCAAGCTAGCGAGCAGCATGGGCCGCAAGGACGCAGGTCTCTCCACTGCGCTGCGCTTCGGTCGAGATGACAACTTGATGGGTAACGCTCCTCTCTGCGGTTCGTTGAACTTGGGCTTCCGAAAGTTGCGAGAAGCAGAGTGCTATTCCTCGAGGCCTACGGTGACCTGGTCTTGCACGTCGTGGTCGATTCCCGTGGTGTCCAGGTTGAGGGTGGCGAGGTGTTCGCTTTCGAGCTGGAGGTTGAGGGCCTTGAGGTCGGTGGCTTTGAGTTGAGTCCACTGGGTGAGGAGGTCGGTGAAGGGCTTTGCGAGGGTGTTGAGGGCTTCGTTCTGGCCGGAGGTTGGAGCTTCGTCGGCGTTCTGGATTTCGTGTTCGAGGCTGGCCATTTGAGAGCGTAATGAGGCAAGTGTGGGTGGGCCTGCTGGGCCGCGACGACCGCCACCACGGCGTTCGCCGTCGGCTGGGCCGGCGATGGTGTTGAGTTTGGCCTGAAGAGTGTCCGTGGAGGCGGCTACGGGGGGTTGGGTGGCGCGTTGGGCCAGTTGTTCGCGGAGGACGGTGATTTCATGCAGGGCAGCCGAGGCTTGCA
>CAZZWG010000101.1:0-6701 GCA_964657685.1 Verrucomicrobia bacterium Tous-C9LFEB
CTAAACGTCCCATCGCCGTTGTTATGAAACAAATGCAGCGAGTCACACATGTCCGCACTCGACGTCATCACATCCAACAAGCCATCGTTATCGAAATCCTCAACAATGACCCCACCCGCCGCCGAAAACACATTCAGCCCAGCCTCCCGCGCCACATCCGTAAAACGCCCCACCCCCTTCACCTCGGCAGCCCCAAACGCCCCAGGCGGCACCAGATACTTCGCCGGCACCTGCTCCGGATATCCCCCTAACGTCACAAAAGTCAGATTCAACAACCATCTGGCTTGCATATCATCCGGCGCACGCTCCAGAAACTTCGTAAAGTAACGCAGCGCCACCTCCGAATCCTCAACCTTCCCAAAACGCGCCCCCTTCGCCAACGGCGGAAAGATGTCCAAAGTCCCCGAATCCCGGTAAACCCCATTCTCCATCTCCGAAACATGAAGATACGAAGCCCCTAAAGCCTCCTCAAAGTAAGGCACCGCCCCCGGCACACTGGCCTGCGCAATCGCGTAAGCCGCCTTCCACTCCTTGATCGACATCCCCATATCCCCGACAAACGCATGCAGCTGCGCCAACGCCACATGCCCCCGCATCAACTCCATCGGCGCTCCTCCCGCCGCCAGCACCGCCTCCATCTTCTTCACCGCCGCCGGATGAGACTCCTTCCGCACCTCGCACGGCACCTGCAAATCCTCCTTCCAGTTCGACGGCTTCGCGAACTGCTCAAACACAGAATCCTCCTCCGACATCCCCGCCACATTGATCGTCTGCCGCACCGCCGCCGCTCGCCCCATCCCCCGAATCTGCTTCTCGTTCAAGTCCTCCGTAGGCGGCCGCTCCGCAAACACCGTCAAAAGCGCATACCCATCCGCCACCCGCACCGGCCCTGCAACCCCACCCGCCCGCAGCCCCCGCAGAGCCTCCTTCTCCGCCAGCGTTAACTTCGCCACACCCTCCGCATCCAGCAGCCCACCATCCACCGCTGTCTTCTCAATCGACCTCTCCTTCGCCACCACCGCAAAATTCATCCCCGCCTTTAACTGCCCCAACACCACCCCAGCCTCCTCCGCGCTCCGCACCACCAGCACACCCGGGTAACCCTCAGCGCCAGTCCCCACCCCCTGCGCATGCATCGTCGCTCCCGCCATCGTCCACAGCAGCCCCAGCGCCACTACGCCCGCAATCCACTTCCGCATCAATCCCGCATCCTTCGGCGCAACGAGACTATCGGCTACCCTCGTCGAAAGTAAACGTACTCCCTAGCCCGGCACGATGCGCCTACGGAAAAGCAACCCCCAAGATAGCTGCTTCGCCATACTTCCCCACACCCTACTTCCCACCCCAGCGCCGCTGGCCTGCACGAAACTTGAGCGCCTCCCGGCCCGTCCTCAAAAGAGCAAGCCAGGTGACCTCATGCTCGACTCACCCTACCGTCTCACAGCCCTGATCTTCGCCGGCAGCCTCCTTGCCTGCGCCGGCTTCCTGGGCTCCAGCTTTCATCCCATTCATACCTCTCTCCCCCTGCTCCTCCTCACGTTCGCCCTCGTGGTAGTCGGTCTCCTCATCATGTTCTGGGCAGCCAACGCCTTACGCGACGACAACGCGAACGAACGCTGGCCCGAGGCCACCCTCGCCCCCTTTCGCGCCGTCACCACCCACGTTCTCTGGAACATCGCCATGGGCCTCCTGGTCCTCGCCATGTTCGCCGCGCTCACCCAGGACCGGCATCACCGCTCCTGGTTCTGGGCCATCTTCGTCCTCCTCCAAACCCAAACCCAACTCACCACCGCCTTCGCCCGCCCCCGCAAAGCCACCCACGCAGCCCCCTTCCTCGACTGGTCCAAAGTCGCCCCCCTCCAATCCGAACACTGGGGCCAACACTAACCCAACGCTTCACGGAACGAAGTCCTGTCTATCGAACTCCCCGGGGAGATCCCCCCGATCTTTTAAGCTTCCAAAAGACAGCTCCCATCTATCGAACTCCCCAGACCATAGCCACATTCCTTCGAGCTGAAGGCTCGACACATAACAGCCTGGGCCGCAGGCCCAGGATCAGCCGCAAAAGACATTCAAAGGGCTCAAGGCCCGCAAGATAGCCCGCCACCAGGGATGGTCATCTCCAGCCTACTGCCGGGGCCCCCTCCATGCACGACCTCACCGCAGGGATGAGTGGCTCCCATGCAGCCCGCAGTAGCATAGGCCCATCCCAAGAAGTCGCCTCACCAACGGCTCCATCCAAACGGAGACCACCATCCCGGGTGCCCCATTCATCCACGGCTTCACCGTGGGTGAGTGGTTCCCAAAGAACCGCGATAGCATAGGCCCACCCAACAAGCCGCGTCACCAACGGCTCCATTCCAAACGGAGACCACCATGCTCCACAACCGCTCCATCCCCCAAGCCACCGTCATCCCCGTCCTCGCCTACCCCGACGCCCCCGAAGCCGCAGCCTGGCTCTGCAACGCCTTCGGCTTCACCGTGCGCCTCCGCGTCGACACCCACCGCGTCCAGCTCAACGTAGGCGATAACGGCGCAATCATCGTCCGCGAGCCCCGCCCCCACGAACATAACACCCCCCTCGGCCTCGGCCACAACATCACCGTCCGGGTAGAAAACGCAGACACCCATTGCACCCACGCCCGCGCCCACGGCGCAAGAATCCTCAACGAACCCACCACCCACCCCTACGGCGAACGCCAATACGTCGCCGAAGACCCCGCAGGCCACCAATGGACCTTCTCCCAATCCATGGCCGATCTACACCCGGAGACATGGGGCGGCACCGCCGGCCATCTCTGACCCGCCACGTCTCTCGCAAATACGTATACCCCTTTTGCGCACCATGAACTACGACTTCCCTATACTTGAATTAGAGCAACCCGAACCGCTCGAGTTACCCGTCGGCTCAGCTCCAAGTACCCCCTTAAATCTCTTATCGAACGTACTTTGAAGAAAAGTAGAGGGAGGGGGAGGGTACCCCCTACCCCACCCCAGGCCGCCAGGTATTCCCCTCCATCCGAAAGATCCCCTCCTCCGCAGCCTTCAACCGCGGAAACGATTCCGCATGCCTCACCATCTCCAAGGCACTCACCAACGCATCGAAAGCATCCTCCGACCCCTCAGCCAGCCGCATCACCGCCCGCGGCACCCCCGCAAACACCGGATCCTCCTTCTTCCGCAACGCCAGGTACCGCTTCCGCGCCCCCTCATTCGACTTAGCCACAGCCCCCGTCATCAACCGCGTGTACATCTCCACCAGCAAAGGCCGCGGCTCCTCCCCCAACGCCGCATCCTCCAAAGGCCACACCCCGAACCCAGCCTCCTTCAGCCGCAACAACACAGGCATAGCCCGCAAACTCCCCGTCCCCACACTCCCCGAACCCCCAATCTGGAACGGACTCTTCGGCGTAATCCCCTTCATCTTCGCCGCCCGCTCCGGATCGCCATTCTCCATCGCCTGCGCCACCTTGTTGTCCCAATCCGCATGGCGAAACATCGTCCGGAAACCCTCCCCACCAAACCCCGCAGGCCGCTTATGAGGCTTCCCCCAAAACCGCCGGTCCTCACACGCCCGATGCAGCCACTCCTCCCCTTTCCCACTCGCCACCAGCCGCCAGAACGCCAGCAGATCCCCGCACCCACACTCCCGCACAAACCACTCCGGAAAGCTGAAGCAGCAATCAATCCCCACCACCATCCGCGGCGTCTCCCGCGCCATTTCAATCAGCCACGAACCAATTTCCTCCCGAGTCCGCCCAGCCTCCAACCGCACGCTCACCTTCCCGTCCCGGCGGCGAGTCCAAACCCCAGCCCAGATATGCCGCCGCTGCCCCGCAGCATCCACCCGACCCGACCAATCGATCCCCACCAGCCGTTCCACCCCACTCAACGCAACACCGACCTCACAGGCCGCAACGCGTCCGGCAAATCCCTCACACCTAAAGTCTCCAGCAGGTTAATCTCCATCCCGCGCGCCATCGCACACAGCGGCAGCGCATTCAAGCAATCCCCAAACGGCACCTCCAACTCATCCCCCAACGCATCCAGACCGAAGAACGTGTACGCCACCAACCCGCAAAATAACGGCGTTCCCCAACCCATCGTCGACACCAACCCAAACGGCAGCAGAAAGCAATACGCGTACGCCGTCCGGTGCAGCAGCAGCGTGTAGGTGAACGGCGTCGGTGTCCCCCGAATCCTTTCACACGCCACCTGGATCGCGGTAAACGCACTCATCCGCGTGTCCCATACCGAATATATCTGTTCGCCAATCTCTCCCTCGCGCAGCATATCTCCAACCTCCGCGCCGATCCCCCGCAACACCGCGTCCGGCACATTGCGGAACCTCTTCACATCCTCCCACCCAACAACGTAGCTCGCAGCCTGAGCCGGCGCATCCTCTCCCCGCAAGTGCCCCATCAACGCATACACATACCCGATCGCCAAACGGACCACCCGCTCCCGCCGCGCTCTATCCACGACCGGCGTGGTCACCGCTAAACGCGCAAACGAACTCATCTCCCCAATCAGCGCACCCAGCTGCCGCCGTGCTTCCCACCAGCGGTCGTAACAAGCACTGTTTCGAAATTCTAGAAAGATCGAGATCGCCACACCCAACAGGGTAAACGGCGCCACACTCCAGTTCCGGAACGCCGATCCCACATACCTCGCGGCAGGGTTCCCCATGCGCGACACCACCACCAAACCCGCCGAAAACACCACCACCACCGCAAGCTGCCACGCAATCTGGGGCAAAATCGATAGCCGGAAAATCATAAACAGTTCCCAAACCTTCGGCTTCGATCGAACGATCATGAGCCTCACCTTACCCTGCCTCAAGCTGCGCGAACATCCCCTGCCCGGCCTTTCTGCCTGCAACAAAGGCTCGATCTTGCGAACCTCTTGCCTCGGAATGGAACACAAAACCCGCCCCGCGAGAAGCCACAAAAGGCCGCGCCAGCCTCCTTACTCCAAACGAGAAACAACAGGTAGCCTCAGTCGTCTCCATCCCCTCCCCTAGTCACTCGTCCTCACCACCCACCACATCCACCTCCTCCACCGCCGCCCCCCAACTCCGCAACACCGCCCACACCGCCCGCGTTGAAAACCCCGCCCCCATCAGCCGCCGCATCGCCCGCGCCACCTCCTTGTCCCCCTCCGGCTTCCGCATCCGCTTGCGCTCAACATACCCCCGCGCCAGCGCCACCTCATCCACCTCGTCATACGCCTTCCCCACCGCCTCGTTCACCGTCGCCGAAGCCACGCCCTTCTGCATCAATCCCTGCTGCACCCGCCTCCGCCCAAACTTCTCATTCTCCTGCCGCAACCGCGTGTAATCCGCCGCAAATCGCTCATCGCTCAAGTACCCCAACTCCTTCAGCTTCACCATCACCGCATCCACTGCCTCGACACCCTCTTCCCCCGGAACCGCCCGCGCCGCCATCAACCGCCGCAGATCCCGCTCACTCTTCATCCGGCTCCCCAACGACTTCACCGCATAATCCAGCAACCCCGCCCCCTCCAGCGGCGCCTTCACTGTCTTCCCTTTCGAACCTCGTCCAAACGCCATCCCATCTCCACCTTCCGGCCTTCTGAATCATTCTCTCCCCCCGCACGTCTCTAACAACAGCCGGCCTCACGCCGCACTGGCTCCCTCATGCGCATTCGCCACACTCTCGCCGTTCTCGCCCTCGCCGCCGCCACCGCCCACGCCCAGGGCCGCCCCGAGTCCGCCATCGCCGGCTTCGGCCCCCTCGACCCCGCGCAACCCACCGCCCACACCGTCCCCGAAATCATCCAGCGCATGGGCCAGCAGGAAGCCAAATTCGAGCACGCCCGCGACCAGTACATCTATCGCCAGTCCCTCAAAATGGACGAAATCAATGACGATGACAACAAGCCCAAGGGACAATGGCAGGAAGTCACCGACGTCTCCTTCGACCCCACCGGCAAACGCGTAGAACACGTCGTCTTCGCCCCCGGCAACACCTTCCAGGACGTCATCATCACCGAAAACGACATCAACGACATCAAGTACCGCCTCCCCTTCATCCTCACCTCTACCCAGCTCCCCGACTACAACATCAACTACCTCGGCCAGCAAAAAGTAGACGACCTCCAGACCTACGTCTTCGACGTCGCCCCCAAAGTCCTCGTCAAAGGCCACCGCTACTTCCAGGGCAAAGTCTGGGTCGACCAGCAGGACCTCGAAATCGTCATGTGCAACGGCCTCAACGTCCCCCAGGACATGCGCCGCGGCCACGAAGACCTCTCCCCACCCTTCACCACCTACTACCAGCAGATCGACGGCAAATACTGGTTCCCCACCTACACCCGCGCCGAAGGCGTCCTCCACTTCCCCGGCGCCAACGGCTCCCTGGCCCAGGACGTCCACCTCCGCGCCACCGTCCGCTACACCGACTACAAGCAGTTCCACACCAGCGTCACCATCAAATACAACGGCCAGGACATCCCCACAGAAACCGACAAGCCAGCCGACAAACAACGCCCAGCCAAGCCGCAACCGTAGACATCGGCAAAAAGATCTGGCGGTAAAGGGTATGTCTCTTCCGCTGCTGAATGACGCTCAGTTCAAGAAGCTGGACGGTATTTTGCAAAGCATGCAGCACACCCAAGACGTTGTCGTGGTCGCAGCCACTGTTGAGGGTCACTTCTTCTCTGGAAAGCCACATACAGAA
>CAZZWG010000101.1:6801-11741 GCA_964657685.1 Verrucomicrobia bacterium Tous-C9LFEB
CTCCCGTTCCACCCACGCCGGGCAAGCAAAGGTAACGACCAACCGTGTTCGCATAGCAAGGTGCATGGAGGTAACAACCGTTCTGCTACGCTCTAACCATGCAAATCACGGTTGAGATTCCCGACCACCTCGCGCGGGAAGCCCAGGCCCGCGGACTCGCGCTCGACCGTCGACTCGCCGAGTTGCTCGCCGACGATCTCGCCAAAACGTCAGAGGAGCGGGCAGCCCCCGAGCTAGCCTCGACCCGCCCACCCCTTCCTCGTCACTCCGGAACACGAAACATGACTGCGTTCTTTGAAGCCATGGCAGCGAACTCGGAAAAGATCCCCGCGCTTCCCGATGAGGCGTTCACACGCGAGAGCTTCTACAGGGACCACGATTGATAGTTGGGGTGCAGGCCTGTCTGCTCGACACCAACATACTCCTGCGCCTTTCCCGCAAGCTCGATCCACATTTCCGCCTTATCCAGGATGCCTTGGCCGAACTCCACCGCCAAGGGACGGAACTGTATTTCTCCATGCAAAACATCGCCGAGTTCTGGAACGTCAGCACCCGCCCCACGGAGCGCAACGGCTACGGTCTTTCCATCCAGGACACACAGGCTGAAGTGGAGGCGATCGAGCACACCGCTACTCTCCTGCCCGACACTGGACAGGTATACCAGGTCTGGCGGGACTTGCTGACAAGGCATGCCGTTCGCGGCGCTCAGGTGCACGACGCCCGCCTGGCCGCGCTGCTCCAGACCTATGGCCTCAGGCACATCCTGACCTTGAACCAGGCAGACTTTCTGCGCTATGACCAGATAGAACCGATACACCCGCGCCAGTTGCAAAACTAGCTTCATCGCGCAGCTTCCCTGTCCGGCAGTTCCCCGTAATTGAGGCGCTCCGTTCCCCGGAAGCACTGCCCTGCAAACCCACCCCTGCGATACCCTCTTCCTATGCCGCACCGCTTCACCCTCCCTCTTGCCGCACTAGCCCTGGCCCTTCCCCTCGCCGCCCAGACCAAACCAACCACTCGCCCCATCCCCGCCGCCCTCAAGCCCTATACCTCCTGCAAGATCCCCGGCGGCCCCGACCTGCTGCAAACCACACCCCTCCCGCAAGTCCCCCTCACCCGCCCCGCCATCACCCTCACCGGCCCTAAGAACATCACCATCGCCGACGGCCTCTTCGCCGCCTTCGCCTACCCTGACAGCGCCCCCTTCGCCAACGTCAAAATCGAGCTACTTCCCGCCGCGCAATACACCAGCGAGAAAGCCACCCTCATCAGCGAGTTCGACGCCATCAACGCCAAGGGCGAAGACACCCAACGCAACTACGCCCTGAAACCCACCCTCAACGGCTTCGAAATCAACGGCTTCGACCGCACCGCGCTCGATGGCAAAGTCGTCGGCATCTATCTGTTCTTCGACAACGCCCACCACGTCGCCACCACCGCCTACTTCCTCAACGCTCCCGCCGGCCAGCGCAAATTCAACAACATCCAGGAATACAGCGGCCTCCGCGAAGGCTTTCTGAATGCCTACACCCTCTGCGTCCGCAAAGCCCTGAGCGGCGCGCCCGCGCCCAGGGCCACAAAGCCAGCCGCGAAACCAGCAGCGAAAACACGTCACCGATAACGCTGGATCGGACATCCATAAACCAGTAATGTCGTCGATTGACGAAATTCACTTCGAAACCCTTGTGGCCGTTCCTGTCCAGGTCTAGACTCCGCTCATCTTCTTAATTGGGCTTTTCCGTCGTCTGTACCTTCCAGGAGCAATGACCATGGTGTCCCGTCTTTCCTTCGTCCTCTCGGCCTGTGTTTCCGGCCTCCTCACGCTTCCCTCCGCCCTCGCGCAACAGTCCGCTCCCGCCGCCGCAGGACCTGCCGACGGCATCACGATGGACATGATGCCCATCACACCCGACCAGATAGCCTCTTGCCGCAGCCAGGCCACCTCCCAACTCTCGGACGAGCAGGACACCCTGCACAAGCGAGAGCACGGGCAGGATAACGACAAGATGAAGCAAGGGGCCGTCACCGGCGTTACCGGAGCCGCGACCTCCGCGATCAGCCGTGGCCGCAACGGCTGGGGTTGGTGGGGGAACCAGAACAACAACGGCGCCCAGACCGCCGCCGCCACCGGCGCCACGCAGCGCACAGAACGCAACAGCGACAACGTCGCCAGCACCACCGCCACCAGCCAGCAGGTCGGTACGGATGCCTATTCGCAATGCATCGCCGGCATCAAGGGCCCGGAGTACGTGCACTTCCGCCAGACAGGGCGCATTGAGGCCTTCACCGGCTCGGCCCCCGGCCCCGCCGTTTCCTCCATGGCAACGCCCCTGCCCGTAGCCGCTCCGGCGCCGCCCTCTCCCGCCAAAGGCGTCGTCGCCGACACAGGCGACGGCAAACACTTCGTCCTCACCGCCCCCGGGCAAAGCGACGCCCGCGAAGTCACCCTCGTCCCGGGCAGCAAAAACTCCTACATCGAGGACGTCACCGGCGATAAATACATCGTCATGCCCGATGGCTCCGTCACCCGCATCCCGAAACGCACAGGCGCAGCCACCGCTCACAAATAGCCAGGATTCCCCGATGACTGGAGCATCGCTCTTCCCAGAACTCCTCCAGTCATCGGGGACCCGGCACTCATCAATCAGTTCGATCAGTTCTGTCCAAAAGCACCGTGCACACAAAACGGTGCAGTCCCAAAGCTCGCCTGAACCCCTGGAAGTCCGCCCCTAAACTCCCTTGTACGAGGACTTTGCAGCAAAAGTACGGGTAGCTACACCCTAGCCTCGAGCACCCTCTAATCCCTCTAATCCGCTGCAACCTCCTCCTCACTCTCCTCCGTCTCCACCACCTCACCCACATCCTCCGCCGCCTGCGCCACATCCACTCCATACCGCGCCGCCAGGTCCGGAGCAAACTTCGCCATATCGTTCCGCAACCGAATCAGGCTCAAATCCTTCGACTTCGACTCCAGCATCACGTCCACATCCACATGCTGGATCGACCGCAGAAACGTGATCGTCTCGAACGGATTATTGAAGTCCGCATGCCCCGTCCAGATTGGCGGCTGCAACACCGTCTCCGCCTTGCCCGTCTTCCGGTTCTTGCGCTTAATCTCCCGCATCTCCGTCCGCGCGCAACTGAAGTGCATCTTCGGCCGCACCCCCTCCGGCCACGTCGCGCAGAACCGCTCCAACGTCTCCACCAGAGGCAAACCTTCAGGGTTAAAGCACCAATGGTGCTGGTAATCCCAAACGCACTTCACCCCCGTAGCCTCATGCACCTTCAGCACATCCCCCGCCGAGAACCGGATGTCATCGTTCTCCAGCACCAACCGCCGCCGCACAGGCTCCCCCAACCTCTTCCACGTCTCCGCCCACCGCCGCCACCCAGACTCGCGATCCCCATAAGCCCCACCCACATGCACCACCATCACCGCCTCCGGCCCGCACTCCATCAAATCCAGCATCTCGGCCTGCGAGTCCAGGTCCCACATGCTCTTCAGCGTCAGCTTTTCACTCTCCGAATTCAGCACAATGAACTGCGAAGGATGAAAGCTCAACCGCACATCCGCCTCCCGCGCATACCGCCCATACGCAGCTAAATCCCTAGCAGACTCCTTCACCATATCGTGGAACTGCGGCATGTCAGGGTGAGTCGCATACGGCGCCAGATCCGACCCCATCCGGTACATATGAATCCCATGCTTCCGCAGATACCCCAACACATCGCACAGGTACCCCAACGACACCCGCAGATGAGGATTGGCCTGCCACCGCCGCGTATCCGACGTCTTCAACCCACCCGCGCCCATCACCTTGACCGGAAACCCCAGCCGCATAGCTCCTCGAGGAAACTCCAGCTGCGGCAATCCCTCCAAAGCCGAGCACTGCGACATAGGCGTAGCCAACATCCGCTCCAACTCGGAAGCAGCCACATCCTTCTTTGTCGGCGCCTTCACCTTCGCCTTCTTAGCCTTCTTCTTCGCCGGAGCTTTCCTGCTCGCCTTGCCTGCGGCACCGTCTACGACACCCGCCGTCTTCTTGCCAACACTCTTCGCCATTACTCCCCAACCTCCATCAACTCCACCGCATCTCCTTTGACCCCTTCTGTAACTGCGCTCTCTTCCACCACCATCTCCTCCCCAAAACCAATCTCCCGAATCCAACGATTCCAAACTCCCACCGGCAAAGCCCCACCGCTAGCCTGGTTATGCCCCAGCCCATAGCTGTTATCCGCCTCCGGAGGCCGGTGCCGCGCCAGAAACTCAATCAGGTTCACCCCCGCTGGCGCACGTCCAGAAAACGTGACCCACCCCGGCCGGTACCCCGTATTCACCCCAAACACCACACTCTTCGGAAACCGCCCCCGCCACTGCTGCGCCACCAGCGGATGCACCTGGCACCCCGTATGCATTCGGATCGCCACCAGATCCGCCCCTAACTCCTCCCGCACCTCCTTCGAAAACCGCGGCGGCTGCTTCCGTGCAACCGCCAGCGCCTCGCCAACCTCCTCCTTCGCCCGCAACAACTCCGCCGTCTCCGGAAACTTCCCGCCCGTAACCTCCTTCGGTCCTTCCGCCTTCAACAACAAAGCCAAAGCCGCATCCGCCCGCCCCTCATCCGTCCGCCGCGGCGCATTCAACAAACTCGTCGCATCCCGCATCGCCCCACCCCCAAACCCCTTCTTCGCCGCAGCCAACTCCGCAAAAGGAGCCTTATCCCCCAAATCACTCAGGATCGAGATCCCACACAGCCAAAGCCACTCCGCCGCCTTCGCCTCTCCCACCAGCGCCCGCGCACACCACCAGCAAAGCAGCCCACTGGTCGCCACGTCCTTACCATCCCCCGCCTCATCGCCCTGCCCATACGACGTGATCACCGTCGATCCCGCAGGCTCGCCAATCGGCCGGTGATGGTCAATCAGCAGCAGAGGCACCC
>CAZZWG010000102.1:0-11549 GCA_964657685.1 Verrucomicrobia bacterium Tous-C9LFEB
AACCGGCGACATTCAGCTTGGGAAGCTGACGTTCTGCCACTGAACTACTCCCGCCCTCGGTCAACAACAACTTCGGGCGTACACCGCGCTTTCCCGCTCAGGACTCCAACTACCCCGATTCGTTGCCTGGCTGAAAGCGATCTGAAGGAAGTATCTCGCACCCGGAGGGCATATGGCAATTCGTTCCGCTCCTCCCGCGCAAAGCCCTTCCCTCCATCGCCCTCTCTCGTAGTCGAGCAGCGCCCTTTCGCCCTGTGCACGGCCAAGCTCCGGAACATCTCCTCACTACCTTCTCCGGTTTGGCATGGAAAGGTTGCCACGCCCGCAAAAGCGTGTAAACCTGCAAGGGCACAAGGCGCATGCAAGCCGCCGTCAGACCGCGGACAAACCACGCGCACCTCGCTTCTCAGGACAGGTATGGCGGACATTCGCGACACGCTTCCCACATCGGCAACCAGCCGCCGCTCCTTTCTGAAATACTCGGGCCTCGCTGCTGCCTCCACCGCGCTGCCTACACCGCATCTCGGGGCTACCCCGGCGCAGCCCAGGGCGCTGCCAGATTCCAGCCAGGAGCCGGTGGCCTACGTCAATCTGCTCCAGGGCACGCAATCAACGCATGTCTTTTCTCGCGGCGATACGCTTCCTATCGCTGCCACGCCCTTCGGTATGGCGCACTGGACCATCCAGACCGATGCGGGCACCCCCTGGATGTTTCAACCCTGGAATCGCCGCATCCAGGGCCTCCGCTCCACACACCAGCTCAGCCCCTGGCTGTATGACTACGGCTTCGCCACCTTTCTGCCCGTCGCGGGCAAGGTCCCTTCCACCGCCGCGGCCGCACGCGCCTCCTCGTACATCCCGGAAGACGCAAAGCTCTCGCCCTACTCCCTGGAAATATTCCTCCTGCGCTATCGCGTGCGCATCGAATTGGTTCCCACCGAGCGATGCTGCGTCATCGCCTCCACGTATGAAGCCCCACAGGGAGGTGAGCCCCCGCAAGAGCGCGGTTTCCTCATCGAAGTGCCGCAGGTTCGCGGTGCAATTGACCAACAAAAGAGTTCCAGGCGAATCCAGTTCGCCTGCGACCAGACCTCCGGTGGCACACCCGGCAACTTTGCCACCTACTATGTCGTCGAGTTCGATGAAGCGTGGGAGAGTTGTGAAATCCAGGCGCACAAGGATCGGAGCGGGGCGGAGAGCCAGGTCATTGCCGTCTATTTCAAGCCTGGACTCCAGCTCGAGACCCGTATCGCAACTTCGTTCATCTCCTTCGACCAGGCCTCGCATAACCTTCAGGCGGAGATCGGCAAGCGCTCGCTCGAGCAACTGCGGGAACGCGCAAAGGACGAGTGGAACACCTCCCTTCGCCGCATCGCCATCGAGGGCGCAACCGAAGCGCAGGCGCGCACCTTCTACTCCTGCCTGTACCGCACCATGCTCTTTCCGCGCGTCTTCCATGAGCCCGTCCCGGGCGGCAAAGGCATGCACCACTACAGCTGCTTCAATGGGCAGGTAGAGCCCGGCGTGAT
Organism: Verrucomicrobia bacterium Tous-C9LFEB; assembly: GCA_964657685.1. Taxonomy (GTDB): domain Bacteria; phylum Acidobacteriota; class Terriglobia; order Terriglobales; family Acidobacteriaceae; genus Granulicella. Next base: position 1,530 of record CAZZWG010000102.1, read on the forward strand.
GTACGCCGACCATGGCTACTGGGACGTCTATCGCGCCTGGTATCCCCTCGGAACCATCCTCTTCCCCGAGCGGATCGGCGACATCCTGCAATCCTGGATCAACGCCTACAAGGAAGGCGGATGGTTCCCACAGTTTCCCGCGCCAGGCTATCGCGCCTGCATGTCCGGCAGTCTCATCGACTCCCTCTTCGCTGACGCAATCGTGAAGAACGTCGGCACTTTCGATCGCGAAACCGTCTTCGCAGGCCTGAAGAAACACGCCACCCAGCCCGGTGATCCGAACAAAGGCTACGGCCGCGTAGGCGTGGAAGAGTACATGCGCCTTGGCTATGTGCCTAACGACAAAATCGAGCAATCAGTAGCCGAAACCGCCGATGCGGCCTACGGTGACTTCTGTATTGGGCAGGTGGCGAAAACGCTGGGCAAGCAGGCCGACTACGAGGAATTCACGCGCCGCTCGACGTTCTGGAAGAACGTCTACGACAAGCAGGTCGGCTTCTTCCGCGGCAAGAACAGCGATGGCACCTGGCTCACCCCTTTCGATCCCTTCACCTGGGGCAGCCCCTACGAAGAGGGCTCGGCATGGCAGCATCGCTGGGATGCACCGCATGACATCCCCGGCCTCATCGACGCAATCGGCGGACAGGCCGCGGCGGGGCACGCGCTCGAGCAGATGATGACCGTGCCGCCTGTCTTTCGCGTCGGCGTCTACGGCGATGAGATCCATGAAATGTCCGAGATGGCCGCCGTGCCCTTCGGCCAGTACGCGCACTCCAATCAGCCCTCCCACCATCTGCTCTATCTGTTCGCGCATGCAGGCCGCCCGGATCAACTGCAGCTGCAGGCGCGCCGCGTGATGGACGAGCTCTACACGCCGGACAGCTTCGCCGGCGACGAAGACACAGGTTCCATGGCCGCGTGGTACATCCTCAGTGCGCTCGGCTTCTACCAGGTCTGTCCAGGCATCCCGGACTACACGCTGGGCAGCCCCCTCTTCCCCAAGGCCACCGTGCATCTGCCCAACGGCAAGACACTGGTCGTCGAAGCGCCTGGCAACTCCAAGCAAACCGTCTACGTGCAGAGCGTCACCTTCAACGGCCAACGCCGCGAAGCGCTGACCCTGTCTCACGCAGAGCTGACCGCCGGCGGCACACTGCGCTTTTCCGTTTCGTCGCAGGCCCGAAGCTAAGCCTCGATCCGATGACCATCCGACAGAATTCTCTTCACATCCTTGTTCAATTCGGCTAAAAACAAGGGGCTGAGCAGCTATGCAAGGAGCACCTATGTGCGCGTGCATTCGGGCCACCCTGAGTTTTGTACTTCTCTTCATCTCCGCTACACCATCCCTGCACGCCCAGGCCTCCCAAACCTCACAGGAGGAGACCGTCCTCCACCTGCAGGGCGTCGTGGTCGACGCTCTCAGCGGCAAGGGCATCAGCCGCGCCCTCGTCGCCTCCGCTGACCGTCGTCTTGCTGGCATGACGGACAGCAAAGGCCAGTTCAGCTTCGACATCGCCCTGCCACCCGGAGCCGGAAAGGGCGGGAGCATGCAAACCAGCATCCTCCTCTCCGCCGAGCGGCCCGGCTACGGCAAGTTGAACCCGCTCGCGATCGAGTTGGACACAGGGACTCCCACGCGGACCATCGAGCTTCGCCTCACCCCCGCCGCCGCTATCGCCGGGCACATCTACGCTCCCGGCACCAACTCTCCACGCAACGTCCAGGTCACCCTTCTGCAACGAACCGTGCAGAATGGATTCTTCACCTGGCGACCCGCCAACAGCCGCAACACTGACCGCTTCGGCGCCTTCAACTTCGCGAATCTGCAGCCCGGTGAATACATCGTCATGACCCACGAATGGCGTGGAGACACACCCTTGCCGTTCGATGGGAAGTCAATCACAACGCAGTACCCTCCCGTCTTCCTCGGCGATGCGCCGGCACTGAAATCGGCGACACCGATTCCTTTGCATGCGGGTGAAGTCGCCAACGTTGAACTCCACCTCCACAGCGCAACGTACTACCCGGTTAGCATTCCGGTTGTCGGTCAGCCCACAGGGTTGAACATCATCATCGGCTCCGGGTTTACCAGCGGCTATACCCTCGGCTACGTTGCACGCGATCACGCCGTCGAAGGCTCGCTTCCCAGCGGCTCCTACGATCTGCACCTCATCAGCCAGGCCATGCCGGACGGTCTCGCCTCCGCTGAACTCAACATCCACGTCGCCGGCGCCCCTCTCCGCACCGCACCCGTTACGCTCGCACCTGCGGGCAATCTCACGGTCAGGGTTCATCTCGAGCTCACCTCTACTTCGACCCCCGAACAAGTCGGCCTCAACCTGCATCTGCAGCCTGACGAGATGTCCCGCGTCTTCGTCGGCAACATGCAGCCAGGCCAATCCGAGTTCACCATCAACGGTGTCGCGCCGGGCCGCTATGCCGTTCTCCCCTCGCCTACCTATGGGTACGTCTCGCGTATCACCTCCGGCGGTGTGGATCTGCTGCAGGGATCGCTTGTCGTCAACAACTCCGGCAGCCCGGAACCTATTGACGTCACCATCCGTGATGACAGCGCAACGCTCTCAGGCAAACTCCAGACCGGCGATGCCACTGCCCAGAGCCGATCCTTCGTTCTTCTTCTTGCGGAAGGCAACGACCGTCCGGTACAAACCGCCTTTGCCTTCAACAGCCTGGTCTACAGTCTGAACAACATTCCGCCCGGAACCTATCGCCTGTTCGCTCTCTCTAACGCCGCCCGCGAACTACCCTATCGCGATCCGCAGGCGATGCTCCCCTGGCTAAGGCAAGGTAAGCTCATCACCCTTGCACCGGGCGAAAAGGCCAGCGCAGACGCTCCCCTCATCACACCGCCCGAGGGCGCAACCGCTCCTCAGAGCTTCGGAGGCTTCCAGTGAACCTCCTCCGCCGAACCCTTCTCTTCGCTATTCTCACGCCCTTCACCAGCGCTGCTCAGGAAAAGTCTGCTGACATCGTCGCCGGCAAAGTTCTCAGCGCCAGGGACGGCAGGCCCCTCGCAAAGGCTTTGGTCTCTCTAGAAAGGACCAACACAAGCCGTGCCTTCGCAACCATCTACACAGACGAAGAAGGCAACTTCCGCTTTGACAATGTGCCTGCGGGAAAGTATCGGCTGCAAGGAAGGGCCAGTGGGTACACGCCCAGCCTCTATCTGCAGCATGATGGCCTCTCTACCGCCATCGTTACCGGCGCCGGCCTCGGCACCGCCTCGCTCACCCTCACACTCACGCCGACAGCCTCCATCTCCGGCCACATCCTCGACGACACCGGCGAACCCGTCATCCGCGCCAACGTAACCCTTTACCGCCGGCAAACAGAGGGTGAAAACAAAATCGTTCACTTCCGCAGCAGCTTCGCCAATGAAGACAACGTCTTTGACTTCGCCGACCTCCCGCCGGGACGCTATTTCCTCTCCGTCACGGCAACGCCCTGGTACGCCGTTCACCCACCTCTCTCACAGCCTGGGTTCATCTATCGCGCCTCCGTCGACCCCGCTCTCGATGCCGCCTACCCTCTCACCTTCTATCCCGCCGCCACCTCGGATACCGACGCCTCGCCCATCGATCTCAAGCCCGGTGACGACTTCATCGGCGACCTCCATCTCACCCCCGTCCACGCCCTCTCGCTCTCGCTCTCGCCTCCAGCCGCCGCACAGTCGTCCCCGGTTCGTAGCTTCAACTACACCCTGAGCCGTACAGTCTTCGGTCAAACCGAGCAGGTCAACGCGCCGATGGAAGGCTTCGACGGCACCTTGCGCATGACGGGTCTCGCCCCTGGTCAGTATCAGCTTCGCAACAATCTGCAGGGCAAAGGTTCCCGCGACCTCGGCCCGGTTAACCTCACCTCGGAGTCCGTTACACTCGCGCCGCAGCCCAGCGTAGCCGACGGTACCGCTTCCGTGCACGTCAGCGTTCACGCATCGGAGGGGACGACGATCGCTAAGAACACCTTCGTCGCGCTCCGTCAACGCGGCGATGCCGGCGCTATCAGCCTCAATCAAACACTCAACGGCAAGGATGAAGTTGACTTCGACGAGGTACCCGCGGGAGAGTATCGCTTCGCCATCTATGGCCCAACCCGTCCGCCCAATCTCGCCGGCGTACAGGTCAACGGCCAGCCCGTCCCGACAAAGGTGCTCCGCGTCAACGGCACAGACGCAGTCAAGGTCGACCTCACCCTCGGCGGTACCTCCACCTCCATTGAAGGTTCGGTCCGCACTCCCGAAGGCAAGCCGTTCGTCCCCTGCATGGTCATCCTCGTTCCGGCCGGCAGGGACACCAACCCTGATCTCTTTCGCCGCGACCAGACAGACCTCGATGGCAGCTTCACACTGCCTGATGTCTTGCCCGGAAACTACCTCATCCTCGCCCTCGATGATGCCTGGAAGATTCGCTGGAACGACGCTTCCACCGTCACGCCCTATCTCCTTCATGCCCTTCCCGTCACCGTGCAGCCGGACGGCCCGCAGTCCGTTCACCTCAAGGAGCAAGTCATCCCGCAACCTCGCTAAGCTGGGCTAAGATAAGACACTCTTCTCCCCAGGGCTCAGCGCGCGCTCTAAACGTAATGACTTCCTCCTTTAAGGATCTTTGAAGATGCAGGTTGCTCTCCCCCCGTCTCCCGCTGGCTTCGCCGGCGCTGTCGAATACATCAAATCGCCCAGGCGAAGCGCCGCAAACGATAGCGGCGACGTCGCCTCCCTTGTCACTGACATCCTCAAGGCCGTGCAGGAGCGCGGGGATCAGGCCGTCCGCGAGTTCTCCCAGCGATTCGACAAAGCCAGCCTGGATCAATTCGAGGTCTCGCCCGCGGATCGCAACAGCGCCGTAAACCAGATGGCGCCGCAGACCCGCGCCGACACTGAATTCGCCATCGACAACGTACGCCGCTTCGCCGAAGCACAGCGGGCCACCATCCTTCCGCTCGAAGTGGAAACCCTCCCCGGTCTGCACCTCGGCCATCGCGTCATCCCCATTCAGCGCGTTGGCGCGTACGTTCCCGGTGGCCGCTATCCCCTGCTCTCCGCTCCCATCATGACCATCGTTCCCGGCAAAGTCGCCGGTTGCGACCAGGTCATCGCCTGCCTGCCCCCCAACGCTCACCCAGCCATGATCGCCGGCTGCCATCTCTCGGGCGCAGACCGCATCTTCCGCATTGGCGGCGCACAGGCGATCGCAGCCATGGCCTTCGGTACGGAGAGCGTTCCGAAAGTCGACAAGATCGTCGGCCCCGGCAACGCCTTCGTCAACGAAGCCAAGCGGCAGGTCTTCGGCCCCGTCGGCATCGATCAACTGGCAGGACCCTCCGAGATCTTCGTCGTCGCCGATGCCACCGGAGACCCTGAACTCATCGCCACCGACCTTCTCGCGCAGGCCGAGCACGACGTCCGCACCCGCGTCGGCCTCATCACCACCGACCGCCGCCTCGCCGAAGCCACCGTGCGCGAAGTCGAGCGGCAACTCACCACGCTCTCGACCGCTATCACCGCCGGCGAAAGCTGGGCAAACTACGGTGAAGTTGTTCTCTGTACTGACGAAGCAGCCATGATCCGCTACTCGGACCACGTCGCCGCGGAGCACCTCGAAGTCCACACCGCCGACGCGCACGCGACCGCCGCCAGGCTGCGCAACTACGGCTCGCTCTTCATCGGCGAAAACGCCAGCGTCGTCTACTCCGACAAGTGCGTCGGCACAAACCACACGCTGCCCACCATGGGCGCGGGGCACTACACCGGCGGCCTCTGGGTCGGCTCCTACGTCAAGATCGCCACGCATCAATGGCTTGCTGACCAGGCCATCGATCTCGTCGCACCCCCGGCCACACGCCAAAGCCAAAGCGAGGGCCTCGAAGGCCACCGCCGCGCCGCCGCCATTCGCTTCGACCGCAAACACGCACTCGTCCATGCCGACGCATAACCAGAATTCCCAGGGAGACACCGTGAGTGAAGAACATGGCAGGCTGCTGAAGGTAAGCCGGCCCGAAGCCCAGCAACCGGCCCAGCCAACCGCCACCACGGACGTTCTCCAGGTCGAACGCCGTGACTTCACCGAGCTCGTGCCCACCGACCGTCCCCGCGTGCAAAGCCTGCGCGGTTTCGACGAGTGCTACACCGACATCGTCGACTACATCGTCCGCTGTACCCACAAGATCTGGGATGAGCGCGACGTCGGCCTCATCTACACCCACTACACGCACAACTGCGTCCTCTACGGCGTGCTCGGCACCATGTACGACCGCGAGTCCATCGTGCGTGAGACCATCCAGCGCATCGTAGAATTCCCCGACCGCCGCGGCATGGCCATCGGTGTCATCTGGCGCGGCAACGACGTCGACGGCTTCTATACCTCGCACATGACGCACGGGACCGGCCGCCACACCGAGTACGGTTCCCTCGGCAAACCCACCGGACGCACCTACATCACGCGCACGCTGGTCGACTGCATGATCCTCAACAATCGCATCTACCGCGAGTGGGTCGTGCGCGACAACATGGCGCAGCTCCTTCAACTGCGCATCGATCCGCACGAGTACGCCGCCGCCTTGGCCCGCGCCAGGTTCGAACGCGGTGAGTCGGTCCTCGAGACCGCTGAAAATCGCCGCCTCCTCGGCCAGTACCCGCCCGAAACCGAGCCCGACCTCACCCTCGCCCATACCGACACCGAGGCCCTCGTCCTGCGCTGGCTTCACCATGTCTACAACAAACGCATGTTCGGCAAAATCCACGAGATCTACGCCTCCAACTGCGTGTGGCATGGTCCCCTCATGCGCGACCTCACCGGCGTAGCCGCCATCCTGCAACAGACCATGCGCCTCGTCGCCCTCATCCCCGACTGCGCCTTCGTCCCACAACACATCTGCTCCAACCCAAGCGAGGAAGGCGGCGAAAAGGTCGCAATTCGTTGGATCCTCGAGGGCCACCACCTCGGCCACAGCGCCGGCACCCTCGGCGCTCCCACCGGCCACAAACTCGTCGTCATGGGCATCACGCATCTGCATATACGCGACGGGAAAATCATCGAAGAGTGGGTTCTCTACGACGAGCTCTCCATGCTCGTACAGATCAAGCTCGCCGCGCTGCAGCAGGCGGCCTAACCGTGGCGGCCCAGGCTGCTGTAGGTTTCGCCAGGCCTTCCGGTCTGCAACTCAGCTTGCCTCGCCGGGCCGCGGCCTTCGCCTTCCTGCTCGCAGCGGAGTTCTTCTATAGCTGGGCCTGGAACACCGTAGACATCCTGCGCCCGTACCTGCGCGAGAGCCTCGGTCTCACCCTCACGCAGGCAGGCTCAGCCTACTCCGCACAGGGCGCCGGTGCGCTCGCAGGCGCCCTGCTCATCGGCCAGCTCGCCGACCGGCTGGGACGCCGCAACATGCTCGTCACCGTCATGCTCGGCTATGGCAGTCTTCTGCTCGCCGGTGTCTATGTCGCAAACTACGCCGAGCTCCTTCTGCAGAGGTTCTGCCTCGGCCTCTTCCTCGGCGGCAGCTTTCCCGTGGTCGTCGGCATCTACGTCGGACTCTTTCAGCCCGGTGTACGCGGTCGCCTCGCCAGCATGGTCAGCGCCGTCTTCAGCGCGTCCATCATCACGCAGGGCTTCGCCTTCGGCCATCTCGGCGGACACGATTGGCGCATACTCCTTTGGCTCGGCGGCATCCCCCCTATCCTCCTCGCATTCTTCGCCTATGCCGTTGTTCCCCCGGGCGTTCGCCAGGCCGTTTCGCCGGGCAAACAGCGTCTGCCCATCAGCGAACTCTTTGCGCCCGCCATCCGGCGCCAGACCCTTCTTCTCGCCTCCCTTACCGGCCTGAACTTCTTCGCCTACCAGGCCTTCAGCGGTTGGCTCACCATCTATCTCAAGGATGTGCGCCACCTCCCCGCTCCCGTGATCGGCCAACTTGTCTCCGGGCAATTCGCGGGAAACATACTCGGTTGCTTCTTCTGGGGCTGGGTTGGCGATCGCTTCGGCCGCCGCGCAAGTGCCGTCGGCTTCTTCATCGCAGCCGCGGCGATAGGACTCTTCCTCGGCGCTCCATCCAGCCCGCTCCTTCTCGTCGGCACCGGCACGCTCTACGGCTTTTGCCTCTCCGCAAGCGTCGTCTGGGGACCCTGGCTCGCCGAACTCTACCCGGAACATCTGCGCTCCACGGCCGCCTCTATCTTCAACTGGGGCCGCATCATCAGCTTCTTCGCGCCTCTGATCACAGGCGCGCTCGCAGGTGCCTTCGGCCTTCGCCTAAGCATGCTCTCTTCAAGCCTTGCCTTCTGCATGGCCGGCGTTATCTGGATCAGCCTGCCGGAAACCCTGCAACGCCAACCCGTGATCAAGCGGCTCTGAAGTCTATTCCGCCTCCACCAGGGGGGGAGTCGGCGTATCCCGAGTCAACGCCGGCTTTCTCTTATGCCAGTCCGTCGCCTGCTGAAACGCATAAGCAAGCGCCAGTACCTTCCCTTCAGAGAAATGCGGCCCGGCAATCATCAACCCCACCGGCAAGCCGCTCTTCGAAAAACCGCACGGCAACGTCAGCGCCGGCACCCCATACACATCGAACGGCGCCGTATTTGCACAGCCCGAGGTCGGATCGAAGAAGTCATACGCCTTCTTCGGTTTCCGGTCGCTCATCTCCACCTTCAGCGAGTCCTTGATCGCCTTGGGCAGGCTCGTCGTCGTCGGGACCACCACCAGGTCGATCTCCCTGAACGCCGCATCCACCTTCCGCCGGATCCTCACCAGCGCATCATGCGAGGTCGCGCTCTCCGCCGCACTCGCCGGCTCCATGATCTCCTTCATATCGTTCATCGTCGGCGGCATGTAGTTCATGCCTTGCTGCTTGATCAGCGGCTCATGGTAAGCCGCCGTATCCCCCAGCGCGTTGAAGAACTTCTCACCGTCCGGAACTTCGGGCAGCATAGCCCGCGAGGTCACACCCTTCGTCAGCTTCGTCAGCACATCCATCGCGGCCGCCACGATCTCCGCAACCTCCGGCTCCAGATGATCGTAAAATTCCACCGGCGCCCCAAGCCTGAAACTCGAAACCGGCTGCTTCATCAGCTTCACGTAATCCTGCGCCGGATGCTCCACACTGAAAACATCCAGCGCGTCATACCCCGCCAGCTGCGTCAGCATCAGAGCGACATCCTCCACCGTGCGCGCCATCGGTCCGCAGTGGTCCAGCGACGCCAGGCACGGAATGATTCCACGTATCGAAACCAGCCCCGTCGTCGGCTTCATCCCAACGATCCCGCACCACGAAGAGGGCACGCGAATACTACCACCCGTGTCCGTCCCCAGCGCGCCATAACAAAGATCCGCGGCCACCGCCGCACCTGATCCACCCGAACTCCCACCCGTCACAAGCTCCAGGTTCCAGGGATTTCGTGTCGGTCCAAAATACGAGACATCGCCCGTACACCCCAGCGCAAACTCATGCAGATTCAGCTTGCCCAGGATCACCGCACCCGACGCCTTCAGCCTCGTCACAACCTCCGCATCCATGGTCGGAACCCGCGTCTTGAACATCGGGCTCGCCGCCGTCGTGCGGGTGCCGGCAGTATCGATATTGTCCTTCAGCGAAATCGGAATTCCATGCAAGGCGCTGCGAAACTTCCCCGCCTTCGCCTCCGCGTCCAGCAACGCCGCCTGCTCCAGCGCCTCCGCTGCCATCACGGTAATGTACGAGTTCAGCTTCGGATCATAGACAGCAATGCGGGCCAGCAACGCTTTCGTCAACTGCGTCGAAGTGACCGTCCGGTTATGGATCCGGGCCGACGCTTCAACCAGCGTCAGGCCCGTGAGCTCATCGCCAAGTGCATCAGCTCCCGTCGGCTCTGCAAAAAGCCTCGCCGCCCAATTAGGCGTAACACTGCTCAAAGCAACCGCACCGCCGCAAAGCGCAGTGAAGTGACGTCTGGAAACTTTCATCAATGGCTAGCCTCAAGGTCTTCCCTTCAGACTCGCCTTTTCTCTCCGCCGAGGCAAGTGGAATCTAGCT
>CAZZWG010000103.1:0-11547 GCA_964657685.1 Verrucomicrobia bacterium Tous-C9LFEB
CGAAGGTGGTTTGGAGGACTTCTTTGGTGGCGGGGTTCTGGACCCAGACGACGAGGGCTAGCGGGGACTGGGTGAGGGGGAAGGTTTTCTGGGGGAAGTGGAAGGCGCCGAAGCGGTCGTTGTCCGATTCGTAGCCGGTGAGGTAGGCGGTGTTGGCTCCCTCGATGGCGGCGATTTGGAAGGTGAGGGTGCGGGCTTTCGGGTCGGCGGTGGTGAGGAAATTGGCGGCGGGGAAGTGCTGGAGGGAGCGGACGACCATGCGATGGAAGCGGATGCCGTTTTCGCCGGTGTAGCGGAGGTTGTCCTGGACGAGGGCGGCGAAGAGCTGGGCGTTGGCGAGGGTACGGAGCGAGGTGTCGCCGGTGGTTTCGCCGGGGTTGGCGTGAGGGAGGGGGATCGGGGTGAGGGTGACGGCGGCCTGGAGATCGCCGGTAGGCGTTCTGGAAGGGATGGCGGCGAGTTGGAGGCCGCTGGGCAGGGCGGCCTGGGCTTCGAGAGTGTCGGCGAAGGAGATGACGATGTTTTCTACGTCGTGGCGGGAGGCGCCGAGGATCTGGAGGGGCTGGCCGTCGAGGAAGGCCTGAGGGGTGGTTTCGGCGTTGTAGAAGGCGGCGCGGGTGACGGCGGCAGGGATCGTGAGGGGATCGGGGCGGGGGATGTGCTGGTCGAACTCGAGGACGGCGAGATCCTCGCGGGTGTAGGTGGTGAGGAGGCTTTCGATGGCGAGATCGGGGCCGGCGCAAGGGGTGCAGCTTGTGCTGGAGAAGAGTTCAAGGAGGGTGGTGTGGCCCCCGGGAGGGAGATGGCGGGGAGGGAGGGTGTAGAGGGGTGGATAGAGGGTGCGATAGAGAGTGTCGACCTGGCGGTCGAGGGTTTCGGGGGCGGCGCCGGGGTTGAGGGTTTGGAAGAGCTGCAGTTCCTGCCGGCGGGCGGCTGGGGTGAGGGGACCGAGGGCGTCGGCGCGTTCGAAGAGAGTGAGAGCGGGTTGCGGCTGGTTGGCGGCAAGGGCGAGTTGTGCCTGGAGGAGGCTGACTTCGGGGTTGAGTGGGTTGAGGCGGTTGGCTTCGGTGAGGTACTCGGTGGAGAGGCTGGTCTGATGCAGGTCCAGGGCGACGTGGGCGGCTGCGGCGAGGAAAGAGGCACGGTACGTGAGGAACTGTGCATGGATTTGGGACGGCGTGAGTTTCGGGAGTTTGTAGCGTATCTGGGTGACGGTGGTTTCGTGGCGGAAGGCGGGTTCGGTGAGGGCGTCGAGGGCGGCCTGGGCCCAGAGCTGGGCGTCGGGGAGATCGGCTCCGGCGGGTTCGGCACCGGCGAGGAGGTCGGCGAGGAGAGCTTGTTGCTGCCAGCGTTCGATGCCTGCGGGGGTGGAGGCGATGAGAGCGGTGGCGAGGGTGTGGATGGGGGCGGTGCGGTCAGGGGAGGAAGCCAGGTAGGTCTTGAGTAGGAGTTCCTGGGCCAGGTTGTGGTGGGAGCCGGAGGGGAAGTGGTCGAGGTAGGCGGTGAAGGCGGCGATGCGACTTTCGGGCGCGGTTTGTGCGCGGGCCTGCTGGAAGGCGGCGGATTCGGCGGCTGCTGAAAGGTCTTGCGTTCCCGGGTGAGCTGAGGAAAAAGCGGGCGGAATGAAAAGAAAAGCGCTTAGCCACAAGGGAAGACGAGTAAGAAGACCCATGTTGGATTGCTACACTAGATCCGTATGCTTTTGCAGCAGATTGTCGAAAAACTGGATGCGGAGTTGGATCGTCTGCAGCGATTGCGGGAGATTCTTGCTGGCTTGCGGGGGAGCCCCCCTTTTGTGCTTCCGTCTATCGCGGCAGCAGCGGAAGTTGTTGAGGTGACACCGGCGCCGACGGAGATCGAGGTGAAGCGCCTTCCTCCTCGTGCGGCGCGCGGGGGCGGAGGGACGCGGCGGGCGAGGCCTGTGACGAAGGCGCACACGGCGTTGACGAGTGCGATTCCGGCTCGCCCCGTGGTGGTGTCTGCGGATGCCCTGGCGAAGGAAAATGCGGCGAAGAGAGAGGCCCGTCCGGTGAAGCCGAAGGTGGTGGAGGGGACGCTGGGGGCGATGATCCGGGCGCTTGGACAACAGGGCGCTGTGTAGGCTTTCGTGTCCGGGGGGGCCTAGTGGCTGAGTCGAAGGACGAGGCCGGCGCCGAGGATCAGGTTGTTCTGGACATTGCCGGTGCTGTTGGGAAGCTGCGTGCGCAGCCAGGATGCTTCGAGGAGCCGGGCTTCGAGATGGTGAGGGAGGCACAAGTCCAGGCCGCCGCCTGCCCGGAGAGCGAGAGAGTTGGCGTTGGCCTGGGCGCCGGCGGGCGTGGGGAAGAGGCTGTTGAGGGCGTTGGCTTCGCCCAAGAGGGCTTCGCCATAGAGTGAGATGGGGTGGCCGTCGTGCCAGCGGTAGCGGGGGCCGAACGCAGCGGTGACGAGGCTGAGGGGGGTTCCGGTGGAGCCGACGGTGGTGGTGTGCACGCCGGCGATATTCGCGGCGAGGCCGAAGCCGTGGAAGGCGTTCGCGCCGAGTTCGAGGGAGCCGCCCCCGGCCCAGAAGTTCTGGGTGGTATCGACCTGCAGAGAGCGTTGGGCGGTGAAGGTGACGGCTAGATCCACGCTGGTGCGGGCGGTTTGCTGGGCAGAAAGCGGAGATGACGCCGCGCCCAGAAGCGCGAGCAGGGTGAAGGGTCCAAGCAGGGCTGAGATACGCGGCAAAGTTGCTCCCTGGCCGCTGTGAGCGGGTGTTGGCGGGTTACTGCACGGTGATGTTGACGAGGATGTTGCGGGTGAGTGTTCCCCCGGTGGTGTCGGTGGCGGTGGCGATAACGGTGATGTTGTAGGTTTGCTGTTTCTGGCCGAAGAAGCCGGTGCCGGACCCGCAACCGGTGAGGGCGCCTATCGAGAGCAGGCTGCCGCAGCCGAGAAGAAGCAAAAGGATCGGCCGAAGTTTCCCAATGCGCCTGCGGGATGTTGGAAAGAGGAGAAGTGCGAAGAGCACGGCTGCACCGGGGAGGGTGAGGGTGGCGGCGCTGGTGGCTCCGGCAGGCGGGGCTGTGACCGTCATGGTGAACGGAAGCTGCCCGGGGCTGAGCGGGACCGTGACGGGTGCGAAGACGACCGCGAGGCCGGCGGGCAGTGGGGCGGTGGAGAAGCGTATGTTGCCGGTGATCCCGGTGGCGTTGTTCGCGGTCAGGAAAAGGGGGATGGCGATCGAGTGGCCGGGTTCGACGGTGGCGGCGGGTGCGGAGCTGAGGGCCAGGGTGAGGTCCGCGACGATTTCGCTGAAGGCGGGTGAGGTGGAGCCGCTGTAGCCGGTATTGCCGGTGTAGACGGCGGTGAGGGAGGCAGCGCCGACGGGAAGGGAAGCGGTACTGAACGAGGCGGTGCCCTGCGTGAGGGTTACAGAGCCGAGAAGAAGCGAACCGGCGTAGAAGGCGATAGAGCCGGTAGCCGAGGAAGCGGGGCTGGCCGGGGTAGCGAGAGTTGCGGTCAAGGTGAGGCTCTCGCCGGAGAGGGTCGCCGCCTTATTCGCGGCGAGAAGGAGAGTTGTGTTGGTTACGGTAGCGGCCCCGGCAAGAAGGACAACCTGGGAGCCAGCGCCGCCTGCACTGACGCTGACGGATCCCCCAAACGATTCTGCGGACGCGGGCTGGAAGACGATGCTTTCCCCACAGGCTGCGCCGGGAGCGAGTGTGAATGGGATCGCTGAGCAGGTTGTGCCGGAGGCGGTGGAGAAGGGTCCAGTGAAGGTGAGGGAGGTGACGGAGAGCGGAGCGGATCCTGTGTTGCTGAGCGACAGGAGCTGCGGGGCCGAGGTGTTGCCGGTGGGGAGGGGAGCGAAGGTGAGTTTGCCGGGGGTTGAGGTACGCAGGCGCGCGTTGCCGGTGTCGGCAATGTTCAGAAGGCCGGTGGCGCCGGCAAGGACGGCGCGGGGATTGTTGAGGATGGCGCTGGGGGTGGGGCCTGCGTCGCCGGCGAAGCCCTCATCTGCGGCGCCAGCCAGGGTGGTGATGGTGCCGGCCGTGCTGATCTGGCGAATGCGCTGGTTGTTTGTGTCGGCGATGTAGACGTTACCGGCGGGGTCGAGGGCGACGCTGACGGGTTTGGCGAGAGAGGCTGCCGTGGCCGCGGCGCCGTCGCCGGAGAAGGCTCCTGTTCCGTTGCCGGCCAGGGTGGTGATGGTACCGGCAGCACTTACGGTGCGGATGCGGTGGTTGTTTTTGTCGGCGATGTAGAGCGTGCCGGAGGAATCGATAGCGACGCCGGTGGGTTCGTCGAGGGAGGCAGCAGCGGCGGGTCCGCCGTCGCCTGCGAAGAGTTCTTCGCCGTTGCCGGCGACGGTGGTGAGGGTGCCGGCGGCCAGTTTGCGGATGCGGTGGTTGTTTGTGTCGGCTATGTAGAGATTGCCGGACGAGTCAAGGGCGATGCCGGTGGGGAGGGCAAGTTGCGCGGAGGCTGCGGGGCCTCCATCGCCGGAGAAGCCGGAGGTTCCGGTGCCGGCAACGGTGGTGATGGCGCCGTTGGAGACGAGCCGGATGCGGTGATTGTGGGAGTCGGCGATGAAGAGATTGTTGTTGGCGTCGACGGCGACCGCGGTGGGTGTGTCGAGGAAGGCGGCAGCCGCGGGTCCGCCGTCGCCACCGAAGCCGGCGGTGCCGGAGCCGGCGACAGAGGTGATGACGCCGGCGGGGGTGATTTTGCGGATGACGTGGTTGTTGGCGTCGGCGAGGAAGAGATTACCTGCGGCGTCGTAGGCGATCCCGGAGGGGCGGGCGAGCTGGGCGGCGGTGGAGGCGCTGCCGTCGCCGGTGTAGCCCGGGGTGCCTGTGCCCGCGGTGGTGGCAAGGACAGGGCCGGGGGTTACGGTAAGGATGCCTTGTGCCCTGAGGGGGAGCTGCAGCGCGAGGAGCATCGTGGCGTACAGGAGGAGGGAGGGTTTCATGCGAAGGGTGCTCCGTCCCAGGACATTTCGAAGGCGAGATCGTCTTCGGAGGCGGGTTTGAAGCCGAGGCGCAGATAGAGGTGAAGGGCGGGGCTGTGCTTCGCTACGCGCAGTGCGAGCGTTTGACCGGCTGCCTGCGCTCGCTCCTGCGCCTGGTGGAGGGCTGCGGTGGCGATGCCGCGGCCGCCGAATCGCGGCAGAACGGCAAGGTCGACGCAGCGGAGCGCCGAAGGAGTTTCGGCGAGGACGATGCGTCCTGCGGGTTCCTGCTCGCCGGTGAGTAATACCCAGTGCTCGGCATGCGGGAAGTTGCTAAACCAGGTGATGGCGCGGCCGCGGTATTGCAGGGAGAGGAGAAGATCCTGCGTTTCCTGTGGAAGGGTTGAGAGGTCCGGGGCGGTTTGCCGGAAGAGAGAACGAAAGAAGGGCTCATCCGCGCCGGTGGAGAGGCGACGCGAAGAAGCTGCGGGTTGGATGTCTGCGATCAGCGCTGTTCCTGTCTTTCGAAGATCGTTGCGTTGGAGGTCGCAGCTACTGGCGGGTGGGGAAGATTCCTGTGATCGCGATGCAGAAGTTGACGGCGAGGAAGGGGTTCTGCGTGCTGAGGGGCTGATTTGCGCCGGCAGGGCCTGTGTTGAAGGCTGCCGCGGTGCCGCCCGAGGGGCTGGGGCCGTAGCTGTCCACCGTGACGACTTCCTCCCTGCTGCCGCTGGTGACGGTGGTCTTGATGATGGCGGGTACCGTGTTCACGGGCGAGGTTGTTGCCGCGGGGGAGGCACTGACGGGTTGGGCGACGGGGTGAGTGTGGGCGGGAAGGTTGCCGGTGGTGAGCGTGGTGGTTGCGGATCCACCTGCTTCTCCGACGACGTAGGTGGGTAGGCCAGCCCCTGCACCGGCTGCCAAGGGGACGCGGCCCGCGAGGTTGGGCAGGCCGAAGTCCTGGATGCCGTTTCCGCCGAACTGGGTGCCGAGCAGTGAGAAGAGTGCGGCGTTGCTATTAACGGGCAGGAGCTGGCCGTTGCAGGCTGCCCAGCCATACGGGACGAAGTTAAAGGCGAAGGCCTGGATGGTGCCGAGATAGACTTCCATGATTTTCCTCTGCGATGGAACGGTATTGATGTGTGTTGGGAGTGCCCCCAGGCGGCCCTGATGTCCAGGTGGTGTCCGCCAGAGAAGCACTCAGCGTTGTTCTTGGAGGCAGGTTACTGGCAAGTGAGCAAGGTGCTGTAGTTCACGTAGGAAGAGGGGTCGGTCTGTGCCAGTTGAAATTCGATGAGGTCATGCGCCGCCACAGTGAAGGTGTGCGTTACGTCCAGGCAGGTAGATGTGTTGCCGAGGCCGGAGCCTGTAGAGACAGAGCAGTTCATCGACGTAGCCGATCCGTTATGTCTCACAACGATCACCGTGGTGTCTGGGCTTACCGCTGTCACGACGATGCCGCGAACATACAGACCCGTCACGGTGCAGGCGGAGGGTACATAGAGATCCCCGGCACCCGAGATCTGCCCGGTTACGTTGGGGACGATTTGTCCTACCGGCGGAAGAAAGTAGGTGCTGGTGTCCTGGGGATTTTCGATGTTCGCAACAAATTGAAAGCCGGTTGACGAACCGGTCGCGCCGGTTGATCCGGTAGAGCCGGTATGGCCGTCGTTGCCGGCTGCGCCGGTGGCGCCGGTCGAGCCAACAGAGCCAGTCGCGCCCTGGGGGAGAAGAAGGGACCAGTAGGTGTTGTTCGTGGGCGGTGTGCCTGTGGGCGTGGACCCTGTGAAGGTGTTGTAGTAGAGGGCGTTGCTATACAGAACGGCGTTCGTTTTGGAATACGAGGTGGCGTTGCTGTAGACGCCGAGGTAGGTGATGCCTGTGGCACCCGTATTGCCGTCGTTGCCGGTGGCCCCGGTGCTCCCGACAGTGCCGGTGATCCCGGTAGCGCCTGTGCTGCCGGTGGGGCCTGTGTTGCCCGCGATGCCTGTTGCACCGGTGAGGCCGAGTGCGCCGGTCGCCCCCGTTACGCCGGTCGCGCCTAGTGCGCCCGTGACTCCGGATAGCCCCTGAACACCTTGAAAGCCTTGCAGTCCCTGGTTTCCCTGCGGGCCTGTGGGTCCGGTTGCGCCCGGAGAACCGCCGCTGCTGATGAGGGACCAGGAGGTGGGATCGGTGCCGGGGATGATGCCGGTGCTGTTGTTGATGCCGAGATAGGTTTGTCCACCGTAGGTGACGACTGAGCCGGGGAAGTAGGTGGTGGAAGGGTCGTACATGCCTCCGACCGTACTGCCTGTGGCGCCGGTGACGCCCAGGGCCCCGGTTGCGCCGAGAAGGCCTGTGGCCCCGGTGTTGCCGGCAATGCCTGTGGCCCCGGTGCTGCCCGTGGCGCCTTGAGCTCCGGTCGCGCCGTAGACGCCTGTGGCGCCGATGACGCCAGGGGTGCCCTGGAGACCCTGGTTGCCCGGGATGCCCTGCAGGCCTTGCGGTCCCGGGAGACCCTGTGCGCCGGTTGAGCCTTGCAGTCCCTGCGGGCCGGCTATGCCGGTGGCGCCTGCCGCCCCCATGCTGGTGATGGTGATGTCGAGGGTGGCGGGGTGGGCGGTCTGGTCATTTTCCTTGCTGTCGAGGAGGAGGTTGGCGGCGGAGGAGGCGAGGACGAGGCCGTTGTTGGAGGCGGGGGTGGTGATCCAGGCCTGGATGAGCGCGGTGACGTCGACGGTGATGTACTGGCCGGCGGCCAGCGGGGTGAAGGTGGCGAGAGGCGCTCCGGCGGAGGGCTGGGTGGCGAAGGTGACGGTGCCTTCGGTCCAAGGGGAGGTTGCGGCGGCGAGGCTGACGGGGCCGGAGGCGTTGAGGCGGTTGACGAAGAGGGTGAGGGTAGCGCGGGCGACCTGGGCGGGCGTGGTGCCGGCGGGCAGGGAAGTCAGGTCGAACTGGAGAAGGGCGGTGTTGCCGTTGCCGATGTACAGATTGGCCAGGGAACCGAAGTTGGTGGAGCTGCGGTTGGCGTTGACGTGGGCGTCGGCGACCAAGGGGGCCTGTGTGGCGTGAGCGAACGGGGCGGTGAGAGCCACCGCGGCAAGACACGCGACGGCGAACACGCCCAGACGGCGTAGAGAAGAAGGCATCAGCACAACACTCCCGGTACAGCGATAGG
Source organism: Verrucomicrobia bacterium Tous-C9LFEB (assembly GCA_964657685.1). Lineage (GTDB taxonomy): Bacteria > Acidobacteriota > Terriglobia > Terriglobales > Acidobacteriaceae > Granulicella. The sequence goes on from CAZZWG010000103.1 coordinate 8,076, forward strand.
ACTCAGCGGCTGTGGGAAAAACACACGCGGGCGGCAGGCAGGCTGACGCGGGAGTGGTCCCGAAGCAGAAAGGAAACGGAGACTTAAGGGGAACTATGAGGCACGCGGTGTGGGTCGTCAAGACAAAGGGTGAGTGACTACCACTGAAGTTGCAGGTGGAGGTTGTGAGATTTTAGGGCGGTGGGGTCGGGGGTCGCGGATATTCGCGGGGATTTGGGCCGGGCCTCTGGTTGCCCTGGGAGCTCTTTGTGACGTATCCAGGGCAGTGCGCTAGATGGGGGCGGGGCTGTTGACGACCGTTACGCCCGGGGGTGGCGTGAAAAGGAAGGTGCTGTCGGGGGTGGGGAGGTTTTCGTGCTGATCGGTGAAGGTGAAGGTGGTGATGGCGCCGTCGGCTTCGTCGATCTGGAGGGAGTGGATGAGGCCTTTGGCGTCGACGACGAGGGTGACCTGGCGGAGGCGTCCGGCCAGGTTGTGCGGGGTGCCGGCGAGGGAATAGAGATTGTTTTCGATCGGGGCGGCGGTGAGGTGGTCGAGTTCTTTGGCTAGCTCGGTGTGGCCGAGGAGGAAACGGAGCGGGGAGCGGAGGTCGTCGAGTTGCCTGGCGGGGAGGCGGTCGGCCTGGGGGTCGCCGGGGGTGTAGCTGATGGCGTCTTTGCCGTTGAGGAGGAAGAGCTTGCCGGCAGGGGCGTCGTAGGCCCAGCGCATGCGGCCGGGTTTGCGGAGGGTGAGGGTTCCGGATTCGGTGCGGTCGAGGCCCATGCCGCGGTAGCGCTCGCTGAAGCGGGTTTGCAGGGAGGTGAGGTGGTTGTAGTGGGTGTCTACAGCTTTAGCGAGGGTGGTGGCTGAAAGGGTTTGGGCAGGAAGGGTGTTGGCAGCCAGAACAAAGACGAACGCAGCGTACGCAGCGGTCGCGAAGTTGCGCAGCGGGTTCGGGGATCGACTCAACGGGAACCCAGGTCCCCGAAGCGGGACCTGGGGCGCCCGGGTTCAGTGGCGTTCATCAAAGGTCAGGCAGTTACTGGAGGATTTCGGTGCAGTTGGTGCCGCCCTTGGGGTCGAAGTGGATCTGGCCGCTTTCGTCGGAGCAGAAGGTGCGCTGACCGCTTTTGCCTACGTTGACGGGGGTGGCGGTGATTTGGTAGGAGTTGTACTGGTCGACGTTGTTGACGGTGTTCTTGGCACAGTTGGAGATGGTGAAGTTATAGCCGGCCTTGGAGCCGGACGCGAGATCGTCGGGGATGAGCTGTGCGGCTTCAGGCGTGGGCGTGCCGGAGCCGGCCTTGCCACCGAGAGTGGAGAGCGAGCAGGCAAAACCGTGGCTGGGGTAGCTCGAGTTGTACTCGGTTTCCATGGAGTTGAGCATGCGGACGGAGGCCATGGCCGAGGTTTCGTTGGCCTTGATGTGGACCTTCTGGTAGCTGGGGATGGCGAGGGTGATGATGATCAGGATGACGCTCATGACGATGAGCAGTTCGACCAGCGTGAAGCCGGCCTCGTCGCGGCGGGTTGCGTCGGCTTGCGGAGTGAACATGGGTGGCGTCCTCTGTGGGGTGGCGCAGGTGAAATGGCTGCGCGGGCATGAATCTGACCGCGAGGGTCGGATGAAGTATAGACGGTTTCGGGGGCGTGCCGGTATCGGCGAGCCGGTGGGGGAGGGGCACCGGACGGGTAGCACGAGGATGCAACTTTCGGGTGAGAGTGTGGACTGAAATGGTTATTGACGATTTTTGTACATTTTTGCTACACTTCGCCGCGGGCGCGATGCCGTCCACAGCGGATGGGTTTGCTGGTGAATTGAAGACTTTCCGGGAGTATGGCTGTGAATCTGAGCGGTGTGATCGGCATTTTTCTGGCTGCGTATTTTGGGCTGAACTTTGTGTGTGCGCTGGTTTTGCATCGGCATAGCGAGCGGCAGGCGCACTTGCCGCTGCGGTTTCTGGACGTATTCGTCCATTTTCTGCTGATGACTGCGTTTGCGATTCCGGTGCTTCTGGTGGTGACGGCCGAGGCTTTGTTTGGGGGCGGGAACGGATCGCCGGTACGTGCGGCGAAGGTACCGGCGGCACGAGCGGCTTAGCGCGCGGTGGGGTTGCTGGAACGGGGCTACTGGCCCGGGTGCAAGAGTCTGGACCTGTCTAGCAGACCAGGTCTTTGCGGTCGATGGCGAGTTTGCCGAGATTTCCGAGAAGGGTGAGGGTGAGGCCCTCCGGGTGGAGCACCTGGTTGGCGACGCGCCGGATGTCTTCGGCGGTGACGCGTTCTACCTCTTCGGTGATTTCGTCGGTGGTGAAGAAGCGGCCGTAGAACATCTGCTGGCGGGCCAGGGAGTTCATGCGGGAGCTGGAAGATTCTAGGCCGAGGACCATGTTGGTCTTGAGCTGTTCTTTTACACGGCTGAGTTCGTCGACGGTGACGAGTTCCTGTTTGAGCCGGGTGAATTCGGCGAGGGTAAGGCTGAGGACCTCGCGTGTGTTGGCGGCGGCGCAACCGGCGTAGACGGCGAGGGAACCGGTATCGCGAAACGGGCTGGTCTCGGAGTAGATGGAGTAGGCGAGGCCGCGATCTTCACGGACGGACTGGAAGAGTCGTGAGCTCATGCCGCCGCCGAGGACGGAGTTGAGCATGAAGAGGGCGTAACGGTCAGGGTGCGCGGTGGGGAGCGAAGGCACGGCGAGGCAGAACTGGACCTGCTCGAGGGACTTCTTGTTTTTCAGGGTGATGTGTGGGTGGGTGTCCGGGGCGGAGGTGCGGGGGAGGTCGCCGTCCGACGTGGCCGAGAGGGAGTTGAATGCCTGCTCGACCTGGGCGACGAAGATGTCGTGGTCGAGGTTGCCGGCGGCGGTGAAGAGCATGTTGGCGGGGGTGAAGCGGCGGGCGTACTCGGTCAGGACGGTGGTCTGGTCGAAGGTGGGGACGGTCTTGGCGGTGCCGAGAATGGGACGACCGAGGGCGTCGCCGGCCCAGAATTTCTGGGTGAAGAGCTCATGGACGAGGTAGTCGGGGTTGTCTTCATCCATTTTGATTTCTTCGAGGATGACGCCCTGTTCACGGGTGATGTCGTCGGCCGTCAGGGTGGGGTGAAGGACGAGGTCGGAGAGGAGATCCAGGGCGAGGGGGACGTTGGAGTCGAGGACCTTGATGGAGAAGCAGATGTTTTCTTTGGAGGTGTAGGCGTCCAGGTTGCCGCCGATCGCGTCGACCTCACGGGCGAACTGCTGGGCGGAGCGGGTGGTGGTGCCTTTGAAGACCATGTGTTCGAGGAAGTGCGAGATGCCGTTGGTCTCGGGGGTCTCGTCACGGGAGCCGGAGCGGAGCCAAACGCCCATGGAGACGGAGCGCAGGGCGGGCATGCGCTCGGTGAGAACGAGGAGGCCGTTGGGGAGGGTGCTGGTGCGGATGTCGCGGGTATGCGGGGTGGTGAAGGCGGAGGGTTCCGCGAGAACGACAGACATTTTCTTATTGTTTCATG
>CAZZWG010000104.1:0-11503 GCA_964657685.1 Verrucomicrobia bacterium Tous-C9LFEB
CGCGAGTGCGGCGGCGGCGATGGTGCTGCAGGGCGCAAGGCGCGAGTTGACGGCGGTGGCGCCGGGCGGAGAACAGTATGTGAGCTGGCCGGAGAGTGGCGCGGAGATGCTTTTGACTGGACCGGCGAGAGTGGTCTGTGTGGGCGAGGCGCGGGTTTGACAAAGGTTGTGAGGCCGACGCTGCGGGCCGGTGCGCGGGTGGCGGTGGTGTCGCCCGCGTCGGCGGCGAAGGTGGACCTGGTGGAACGGGGCGTTGCGGCCTTGCGGGAGTTTGGGTACGACGTGGTGGTGATGCCTCACGCGTTGCGCCGGGGGCCGTTGTACTACGCAGGGACGGCGGAGGAGCGGGTGGCGGATCTGCATGCGGCGTTTGCGGACGAGTCGATTGAAGGGGTGTTCTGTACGCGGGGAGGATGGGGATCGGCGGAGTTGCTGCCGTTGCTGGATGGGGAGCTGGTTCGAGCGAATCCGAAGGTGTTTGTGGGGTATTCGGACCATACTTCGCTGATGACGTGGTTCTGGCAGGAGTGTGGGTTGGCGACGTTCTATGGGCCGATGGTGGCGGCGGATTGGTCTGGTTTGGGTGGAGTTGAGGTGGGGTCGTGGGGAGCGGCTATGGCGAGGGAGGCCTGGGTGTTCGGGGAGGCGGATGGGTTGAAGGTACTGCGTTCGGGGCGCGCGGCTGGGAGGTTGCTGGGAGGGTGTCTGGCGATTGTGGAGGCTGGGTTAGGAACGCCATGGGGTTTGCGGGTGGAGGAGGATTGTGTGTTGTTTCTGGAGGACATTGGGGTGAAGCCTTACCAGTGGGACCGGATGCTGCAGCATCTGCGCTTTGCGGGGCTGATGGAGCGGGTGACGGGGGTGGTGCTGGGGGACATGGAGGCCTGTGGTGGGGCTTCTGAAAGCCTTTTGGAGGAGGCTTGTTTGCATGGGTTGCGGGATTTTGGGGGGCCGGTGGCGGTGGGGCTGCGGTGCGGGCATGTGGTGGGAGGGAACCGGACGGTGGTGCTGGGGAGTGAGGTGGTTTTGGAGTGTGGGGTGGAGGTTGCGTTGAGGGTGGTGTAGTTGCAGGGCTGCGGACAGCAGGTCCCCTTCGGGGATGACAGAAAGAAGAGCAAGGGCGAACGCGAAGAGCGCAAAGGAGCGCGACGAGTGAGTAAGAGAGTTCATTTGATTGGGATTTGTGGGACGGCTATGGCGTCTTTGGCGGGGATGTTGCTGGCGAAGGGCTTTGAGGTGACGGGGTCAGATACGGCGGCGTATCCGCCGATGAGTGATCAGCTGGAGGCTATGGGCATCCGGGTGATGGAGCCTTACCGGGCGGAGAATCTGGACGTGAGGCCGGACCTGGTGGTGGTGGGGAATGCGATTTCGCGGGGGAATCCGGAGCTGGAGCGGGTGCTGGATGAGCGGATTCCGATGGGGTCGATGGCGCAGCTGATCCATGACGAGTTTTTGGAAGGGCGGGAGCGGTTGGTGGTGGCGGGGACGCATGGGAAGACGACGACGACGAGTATGTTGGCGTGGATTTATGAGACAGCCGCGGCGCTTGAGACTGCGGCGCGGATGGACGGGGCGGGGTCGGGGTGGAAGCCTTCGTTTTTGGTGGGTGGGGTGGTGGAGAATTTTGGGACGAGCTTTCATGTGGAGCCGGGGACGCGGCCGTTCATTCTGGAGGGCGATGAATACGACACCGCGTTTTTCGATAAGGGTCCGAAGTTCTTACACTACTTTCCGGATGCGGCGATATTGACGCATGTCGAGTTCGATCATGCGGACATTTACGTAGATTTTGAGGCGGTGAAGACGGCGTTCAAGCGGCTGGTGAACCTGATTCCGCGGCGGGGACGGCTGGTGGCTTTTGATGGAAGCGAGGCGGTGACGGAGTGCTCCGCGAAGGCGTTCTGCGGGGTGGAGCGGTATGGGTTTGGGGTGGGGAGTGACTGGCAGTTGATGGATTTTACGCAGCGTGGGATTGTGTCGAGTTGGACGCTGTTGCGGCAAGGTGAGGTGTTTGCGCGGCTCGAGTTGCCGATGGCAGGAGAGCATAATGCGCTGAATGCGACGGCTGCGGCAGCACTGGCGGCGGGGCAGGGTGTGCCGGTCGAGGCGATTGTGCAGGGGCTGGCTACTTTCGCGAGCGTGAAGCGGCGGCTGGAGGTGCGGGCTGAGGTGGGTGGAGTGACGATTATTGATGATTTCGCGCACCATCCTACGGCGATCCGTGTGACTTTGCGTGCGTTGCGGGGGGCGTATGTGGGTCGACGGCTGGTGGCGGTGCTGGAACCGCGGTCGAACACGCTGCGACGGAACGTCTTCGAGCGCGAGCTGGTGGATAGCCTGGCGCTGGCGGACCTGGTGGTGTTGGCCGATGTGTTCAAGAGTGAGGCCATTCCCGAAGGAGAGCGGCTTCATCCGGCGCAGGTGGTCGCAGGTTTACGGGCCGCGGGGGTGGATGCGGTGTTGAGGACGGATGCGGATGCGATTGTGGCGGAGTTGGCGCCGCGGTTGCGGACCGGGGATGTCGTAGCGATCCTGTCGAACGGAGGTTTCGGGAGGATCTATGAAAAGTTGCCGCGGGCGCTGGAGGGTCGGATGGCGGGCGGCGTTGAGGCCCGGGTCCCTGACGCTGTACCTTTGGCGGCCGGGCCAGGGAAGGGATAGGCGATGTGGGCTGCGGTGAAGATGCTGGCGGTGTTTATCGGGTTGGGCGTGCCGGCTTCGCTGGTGGGCATACCGTGGTCGGCGATGCGCAAGGATTTTCGCACCATGTACCGGTGGGGAATGGCCGTCTGCGCGATGGGGATACGTGCGGCGGGGATTCGGGTGCGGGTAGAAGGTCTGGAGAATGTGCCTGCGGAGCCGTGCATTCTGATGAGTAACCATGCCTCGTATCTCGATCCGCCGGTGCTGTTGCCGGCGATCCCGGGCATGGCGAGCGTGATGTTGAAGCAATCGTTGATGCGCATTCCGCTGCTGGGAACGGCGATGCGGATGGGGCAATTTGTGCCAGTGGCGCGGGGCCATGCGCGGGAGGATGCGCGGCGCAGTGTGGCCGCAGCGGCGGCGGCGCTGCGCAGCGGTCTGCACATCATGATCTTTCCGGAAGGAACGCGGTCAGCGGATGGAAGATTGCTGCCCTTTAAGAAAGGCGCGTTCTTTTTGGCAGCAGATACCGGGGCGCCGATTGTGCCGGTGGTGATCGAGGGGACGGCGCGCATGATGGCGCGGGACTCGTGGACGGTTGTGCCGGGGGTGGCGGTAGTGCGGTTTTTGCCGGCGAGGCGAATGGGGGAATTTAGCTCGCGGGAGGAGATGATGGCGGCGGTGCGGGGGGATATGGAGCGGGTTCTGGAGGGCGGAGCGCCACAACAGGACGCGTTTGGGGATGGCAGCGAGTGATGCTGTCTGGGACTGGGGAGGAGGCTTATTGCTTGACGATTGCGTTATAGCCGTCGGTGAGAAGCCGTTGGCGCATGGCGTCGGCCTCCTGCTTACTGTGAAAGGGTCCGACCTGCACATGGATGAAGTTGTCGGCGGTATTGGGTCGAGCAGAGACGGCGTAGCCCCTGCCGCGAAGCGCGCCGACCAGAAGCTCGGCGTCTTCCTGGTGAGAGACAGCGGCTACCTGCACCATGAAGGTTCCACCGCCGCCGGCGGGCGTGGCTGAGGGATTCAGGGCAGCGGGACTCACCGGAGCGGGTGGGCGCACGATAGGAGCAGGCGTCGTCGCGGCGGGCGTCCGGGTGGCGGGCTTCGGGATGTCCGGGGTGGTGTCGGCTGTCTCGGCGTCAACGGGTGGCGGCGTCGGCTTACGGACGGGTTTCGGCGTGGGTAGGACAGCCGGGCTCGCCGATGCGTCCGCGCCAAGCGGGGAGCCGGGAGTCGGCTTGGGTGTGTTGACCGTGGCGGGCAGGGTGGACTCGGTGTTGATGTCCGCGAGGTTGAGGGGTGTGGGGGCGGATTTGCGGCCCATGTTGTAGCCGAAACCGAAGAAGCCTCCGCAAAGAACGACCAGGCCGAGAAAAATGCCGAGGATCGCACCCGTGCTGAGGGTCAGCTCGCGCTCGTGCCTGGGAAGTTCATCGTCGTGGAGGAGGTCCATGGATAGTCCTACGGGGGAAGATGGGCCGTACTTCGAAACGAGGTTCCGGTACTGCTAGAAGCGGAGATAGAACCCGAAGACGGGCTCAGAGGTATGTGCTCGTTTATTGAGGGTGAGGTAGTTCTGGTAGAAGTCCGGCGCGACGTAGAAGAGTTCCCGGAAACCGACGCGCACACCGAACGTATTGGCGATCACGTCCCGTTGGACGCCGACGTTGCCATAGGTGGCGAAGCGACCGATGGAAGGCGCACCTTCGCCGCCACCCCTGGTCGGTGCAAAGCGCAGGCCGCCGACGCCTGCGGAGGCATAGGGGTGAACACCGAAGATGCTGTAGGGCGGGGTGACGAGATAGCCGAAGGTGAACTCGTCTACCTGGTTCTGGATGGCGGTGAAATTCGCCGGCAGGCCAGCGGAGGCGAGGTTCTGGCTGTAGCGGGAGTAGCCTCCGTTGAACTCAGCGCCGAGGTACGGGCTGGGGGTGTAGCGGATGGTGACGAGGGCTCCGACGGTGTTGGAGGGAGAGATGGTGACGGTATCGCCGGCGGGGATGGTAGAGGGAATGGTAGGAGGACCGGTGACGTTGGAGCTGAACTCGCCGGCGGCCTGCACGCCAAGGTCGACGTGGGAGAGTTGCTGCTGCAGCTTGGTTTGGGCTGAAGCGACGGACGCGCCGAGAGCGAGGGGTGCGGCAAAGAGAAGGATGAACGAACGAGTCAAAAAGCGTGCTCCGGTGCAGGTTGCAGCCAAGGGTTAGTGTATCGCCTTCGCTTGGCGGGCGCGGAGAGCGATGCGGGAGAGTCCCGCGGCAAGGACTCCGACGAGGGTTCCGCAGAGGACAGCCGTCAGAGTTTTTGGGTTAGGTCTCACCAGGAAGCGGAGGCTGACGGTGAGGTCGATGGTGGTAACGACGAGCAGCCAGAGGGGGAGAACGCGGTAGAGATTGAAGGCGAGGGTGGCGGTGGAGGTGATGAGAAGTAGGACGGCCCAAAGAGTGAATGGGTAGTGGAGGAAGGCTGCCGTAGCGAAAAGGGTGAGAAGGAGGCCCAGGGCGGCGGGGAGGATGAGGCCGGGACGGTTGCACTCGAGGAAGATCAGGCAAAGGCCAGCGGTGGCGGTGAGAAGTGCAAGGTTCGGGGTCAAGAGAGGCAGTGGCATGTTGTGGGAGAGAACAGGAAGCGCTTAGGACGCCTCCAGGCAAGGGGAGAGATTGGCGGCTAGTGAATGGTTTGGCCCTGGTCGGTCAGGGCCTTTTTGAGTATCTGGGCGGCGCCGTTCTGGGGATCCAGTTGAAGAGCCTGGGAGAGTTCGTCGGCGGCACGGCTGAGTTGGTTCTGAGAGAAATCGAGCCGGGCGAGAACCAGGAGGGCGGAGGCGTTGGGCTGGAGTTTGAGTGAAGTTGTGGCTTCGGTGCGGGCCTGCTGTGGTTCATTGGATCGCTCACGGACTTCGGCGAGGCCGGCGTGGGCAGCGGCGCTGTGAGGATCGGCGGTGAGAGCGAGCTGGAAGTTGGATTCGGCCTGTGGGAGGAGGCCCTGGTTGAGGGAGTCGCGGCCGAGGGCTGTGTATTCCGTGGCCTGCTGTGCGGGAGTGAGCGTGGCCATGCGCACGGCGCGCATCCCGGCGAGTTGGAAGGCGGCCTGACGGTAGCTGGTTTCAGAGTAGGTACGGCGAATTCGTTCGACGGGACCGAAGCCCTGGGCGTCAGGAGGTGGAAGTTTGGAGTTGGGGGCGGCCGCTTTGAGAAGGCGTTGCAGCCCAAGAGCCTCGTTGTCGTTGGGCTTGAGTTTGAGCGCCTGGCCGATCTCGTTCATGGCGGAGGTGGTGTCTCCACGACGGAAGAAGGCCAGAGCAAGGTTGTAATGGAAGTCTTCGTCGGAGGGGTCAAGGGTGGTTGCTCGCTGGAACAAAGGAACGGCGTCTTTGCCCTGGCGGCTGAGGGCAACGCCCTGGTCGTCGACGACTTCGGGAAGGGGAAGGCGATCGGCTACGAAGGCAAAGGCGGACTCTGCCGCCGGGTAGTTGGTGGTGTTGAAGCGGGCAAGACCGAGATAGAAGCCGGCTTCGAGGGCGAGCGGATTGTCTTTAGGAACTTTGCTGAGAGTTGCCGCAGCGTCGGCGTAACTGCGATTTGTGTATTGCTGCTTGCCCAGTGCAAGGAGGGCTGGAGCGTAGTCGGGAGAGACTTTTACGGCAGCCTGAAGGCGTTCGAGGCGTTCCGGGGCGGAGGAGGCGTCAGTCCCGCGAATGTAGTCTTCGAAGGCGGGCAGTGGGACAGTGCCGGGCGCGGCGACGAAGGTGCTCTCGGCGACGTTGAAATGGGGGTCGACGGTGCGGGCAATCTTCCAGGCAATGGCGTTTTCGGCGTCGAAGAGGCGGGGAAGGTCGGCGGAGTCATCGACGGTTGGAGAGAAACGGAGATCGTCGATAGAGAGGGCGCGGGCCTGAACGTTGATGCGGTCATTGGCTACGGTGAAGCTGCCGAGAACGACGAAGTTTGCATCAAGCTGGCGGGCAATCTGGATGGTGGTGGCGCGGGAAGGACGAAAGTCGGTTGGAAGGCCAAGGTGGTCGTAGGCGTAGGCGCGATCGTCATGCGAGATGGTGAGGAAGCCGGAGGAGTTGAGGCGGCGGTCGAGAGTGTCGGGAAAGCTATCGCCGATCCAGTTAAGGGAGGCGTTGCCGGATTTGTTTTCGAAGGGGAGGACGAGAACGACGCGACCGGCGGGGGCGAGGGATGCGGCGGTCTGGGCGCGGAGAGGCGCGGTGGTGGCGCTCGCGGCGGCGATCGCGGCGACGACGAGGAGAAGAGCAGCGGGACGTTTACGCCGGGATTGCATTGGTTCCCATTATAGATTTTTGGAGCCGTCGACTTTGCGGGTGACCTGCGTCTGCGTGTTGGGGCCTTTCTGCTTCTACGGTTGCGCACGATTAGACCCTGTCCCAGTTGTATGAAGTTGAGTGCCTTCTCTGAGTTCCGGATGCTGACGCCGGGTGGGCTGAGGGCGTGGTAGCGTAAAGTGTTGTGCCGAGCCTTCTCCAACCGGAACGGAAGACGAAACGGGGCGTCGTTCTGCGTATTAAGACGGGGCCGCGGTCGCCGGTGTGGGGGGCGATGCTGCGGTTTCCTTTCGGGGATCCTGTGGCCGGGGCGGAGCGGCGGGTTGCAGGACGGGCTGCATTTCTGTTGCTGCTGAGCACGTGCGCGGTATTTGGGGTCATGGTGGGGCTGTTGCTGACTTATGCGATCAACCTGCCGCAGATGACGGAGTTGGAGCACTACCGGCCTAGTACGACGACCGAACTTTATGACGTGCACGGGAAGGTGTTTGGGTCGTTTGCTTCGGAGCGCCGGGTGGTGGTGCCGTATTCGGAGATCCCGGCGGTGTTGCGGGAGGCGATTCTTTCGATTGAGGATAAGAACTTCTTTGGGAACGGCGGCGTGAACCTAGTGCGCGTGGTGGGAGCGGCGTACTCGGACTACCGGTCGCATGGCAAGGCGCAGGGCGCGTCGACGCTCACGATGCAGTTGACGCGGAACCTCTTTTTGTCTTCCGAGAAGACTTACGGGCGGAAGTTGCAGGAGATTTTCCTGACTTTGCAGATCGAACGGCACTTTACGAAGGACCAGATTTTTGGCATGTATGCGAACCAGATTTATCTGGGCCGCGGGACGTATGGATTTGAGGCGGGCGCAGAGTATTACTTCTCGAAGCACCTGCGGCAGTTGACGCTGGCGGAGGCGGCGATGCTGGCGGGGCTGCCGAAAGGGCCTGAGGCGTATAACCCGGTCCGGTTTCCAGAGCGAGCCCTGAAGCGGCGCAATCTGGTGATTGAGGAGATGCAGCGCGATGGGAAGATCAGCGCGGCGACAGCGGCCCAGGCCGAGGCTGCACCGTTGGGGTTACATCTGGAAACACCGCCAAACACGGAGGCACCTTACTTTGTCGAAGAAGTACGGAGACAGTTGGAGCATGAGTACGGCGTGGACGAGGTGCATGGGTCGGGGTTGAAGGTGTACACGAGCCTGGATCTGGATCTGCAGCATGCCGCCGAGAAGGCGACTCTCGAGGGTTTAGCGGGGTATGAGCGGCGTCATGGATGGAAGGGCAAGCTTCCGACCATTACGGGGACGGCCTATGATCCCGCGACGTATAAGCATCCGGATTGGGCCAGCAACGTGGTGGATGGGGCCTATGAGCATGCCCTGGTGACGCAGGTTGCGCCAACGAAGATGACGGTTCGGATAGGGCAGTTGCGCGCTTCGATGACGCCACCGGACTGGGCCTGGACGGGGAAGTTCAAGGCGACCGAGCTGGCGAGTCCGGGTGACATTGTGTATGTCCACGTTGTGAGCGGGGCGGATACGGGGCAGTTGCGATTGGCGCTGGAGCAGGATTCGGGAGCGCAGAGTTCGTTGATGGCGGTGGATAACTCGACTGGTGAAGTGCTGGCGATGATCGGCGGGCGGGACTATGCGCTTTCGCAATTCAATCGTGCTACGCAGTCGATGCGGCAAGTGGGGTCGTCGTTCAAGATCTACGACTATACGGCTGGGTTTGAGGCGGGGATGAAGCCGTATGATCCGATCTCCGACGCAGCGGCGACGTTCTATACCGCGAGTGGACCGTATAGTCCGCATGACTATGAGGCTGGTTTTGCGGGGACGATGACGGTGATCGATGCTTTTGCGCAGTCGCGGAATATTCCTGCTTTGCGGATTGCGGATAAGGTGGGGATCAAGAAGGTGATTGAGGTGGCTCGGCGGTTTGGGGTGACGAGCCCGATTCCAAACTTTCTGCCGGTGGCGATTGGGGCGGCGGATCTTACTTTGGCGGAGCAGGTGGCGTCGTATTCGGTGTTTCCGAATGACGGGATCCGGATTACGCCGCACTACATCAAGCGGGTAACGCAGGCCGATGGGACGCCGGTGGAGGTGGGAGCCTCCGGGGTGAAGGAGGTGATCTCGGTGGAGATTGCCCGCAAGATGATGATGCTGCTGCAGGCGGTGACCTCGCGAGGAACGGCTTCCACGGCAGGGTCTGCCTTGCACCATGCGTTGGGGGGGAAGACGGGAACGACGAACAATTACACAGACGCGTGGTTTCTTGGTTTTTCTCCTTCCATTACGTGTGGGACCTGGGTGGGGTTCGACACGCGGCAGTCGTTGGGGGAGAAGGAGACGGGGGCGAAGGCGGCTTTGCCGATCTGGATTGACTTCATGAAGACGGCTTTGGCGGACAGGCCGAATGAGCAGTTTCCGCGAGCGCCGAAGCGACAGCTGCAGGTAGCGGCGACGAAGGACGCGGATGCGGACGGTGCGAATGACAGCGGCGATGATGAAGCGGGCAAGGTGGACGCTCCGCCCGCGGCGACGGTTCCGCCCACGACAGATGCGTTGCCGGATGACTCTGGGGCGGCGCCGGTGGTGCGGGCTCCGGTGCCGGTGTCTCCACAGGCGCTGAACCCTTCGGCTGGGTCTGCCCCGCCGCGGGCGGCGAAGCCGGCGGTGGTGCCGCCACCGCAGTGATGGGTTTGGTGTAGGATTTCCGCACAGGCCTTGCCGACATGGCTGGTTCTGATTGAGATCTGCGGAGATTTGGAATGAGCCCGTTTACACGTCGTGAGTTCGTCAAGGGATCGTTGGTTGCTGGGGCGCTGGCGAGTGTGGGGACGTCTTCGCTTTCGGCGGCTGTTGGTGGTGGGTCGGCTACCGATAAGGTGGTGCTGGGCAAGAGTGGCGTGAAGGTGACGCGGCTGGCGTTTGGTACGGGTTCAGACAACGGGTATGTGCAGAAGCGGTTGGGACAGGCGGAGTTTAACCGGCTGATTGCGTATGCGTATGACCATGGAATTCGGTTCTTTGAGACGGCTGAGGCTTATGTGACGCCGGCGATGCTGGGTGAGGCTTTGAAGCCGTTTCCACGGGAGAGTTATACGTTGATGACGAAGGTGACGACGGATGAAGGGGTTGATCCGGCGCAGCGGTTTGACGAGATGCGGAAGACGATGAAGACGGATTACTTCGACATCATGCTGCTGCACTGGCAGCACACCAGCGACTGGATGAGTACGACCAAGCAGTGGCAGGATGGGGTGGAGCGGGCGCAGCAGAAGAAGGTGATTGTGGCTCGTGGGGCCTCGGTGCACGGGTTGCCGGCGTTGCGGCAGATGCCTGGGAACCCGTGGGTGCAGGTGGCGTTGATGCGGGTGAATCATGCGGGGGCGCGGATGGATGGGCCGACGTTCCAGGATGGCAATAATCCAGGGAACGTGCCTGAGGTGATGGATCACTTCAAGCAGGTGAAGCGGGACGGAACGGGCATTATCGGGATGAAGCTTGTGGGCGGTGGTGAGTTCAGCAACAGCCCTGAGGACCGGCAGAAGGCGATGCGGTTTGCGTTCCGGGAGGCTGGGGTGCAGTCGGTGACGGTTGGGTTCAAGAGCACGGGTGAGATTGATGAGGCTGTGCGGAATTTAGGGCTGGCGCTGGCGTAGGTGTCCACTCCCTGGTTTTGAGGTAAAGTCTTCGGTTGATGGGAGTTAGGTCTGGACTTCCGGGGGCGGTTGCCGGTGTTGCGGCAACGGCTCGGGGTGGTGGCGGCGTCCAGGCTGGGGATGATGTAGGGGAAGCTGTCGAGTTGTGGGGTGTGTGACTGCCCCGCTGGATTTTCGGCGGCTTTTTCTGCGTCCATGCGTTCCATTTCGCGGAGGACGCGGGTGAGGGGGCCTCCCTGGCTCTGGTGTTTTTCCCATTCGGCTTCGGGGGCGAGGGGGCCGTGGGTTGGGTCGGCGATGACTTCTTCGATGATTTCGGGTTCTTCGTTCTTTTTGGGGGTGTCGCGCTTGATGTTGGTGCTGGCGATCCCGAGGCCGTAGAGGAGGAGGCCGGCGCGGCGGGTGTCGATTTCGTTGTGGGCGATTTTGTGGAGGAGGAGCGCGATGCCGAGCTGGATGCCGCTGCGTTCGGCGAGGTCGGCGGGGGAGGGGAGGTTGAAGGTGGAGGAGCGGCGGGCGGTGCCGGACTGGACCTGCGGCTGGCGGGGGCCGGGGCGGCGGGTGGTGCCGTGGTAGTAGCAGAAGTGCTGCTGGCGGAGGGCGGGGCTGCCGCAGCGGATGCCGTCGGTTTTGATGTGGCGGCATTGGTACTGGACGGGGTTGCCGTTGGGGCTGAGGGTTTTCGGTGGCATTGGGTTCCTTTGGGCGGAGGTCGCGAACGCTTTTGGGCGCTGCTAGCGAGTGTCCTGGGGGTTGTTGGTGCAAAGGCGAGAGCCCGGCTGGTGGCCGGGCCCTGGTGGATGTCTATTGTTTTAGTTTATGGGATTGGGTGGTAATTGTGCGCAAGTTGGGGTTGGGGTTTGTTTGGGAGTGGTGGTGGTGGGGTTAGGAAGGCAGGGTTCT
>CAZZWG010000105.1:0-11460 GCA_964657685.1 Verrucomicrobia bacterium Tous-C9LFEB
GCGAAATCGAGGAGCGGGGTGGTGAGTTGCGCGGCGAGTTGCTCGACGGCAACGGGGCCATTGGAGAAGCGGCCGTTGTAGTAGGGCGGGGGTGGATAGCCGACTGCGCTATAGAGGTTGCCGTTATCGGAGAGGCTGTCGCCATAGACGATGATGGAGGAGTACGAGGCGGCGCTGGCAGATACGGTCAGCAGGGTGGCGGCTACGGCGAGGGTGGCGAGGGAGCGGATGCGCACAGAGATCCTCCGGATGGGGTGAGGCCATTTTAGGTGCTGTGTCAAGCGGTTGGACGCGGCGCGGCGTTGGGGCGTTTTTTGTAGAAGGAATCGTGGCGGATTGTCTTGACAAGGGGCGTTGAGCGGGGGGACCGTGGGGTATGGCTGAGAGCAATGGTGTGGTGACGGCGAAGGGTGCGGGGATGAGCACTGAGGATGTGGTGCGGATCACGCGGGAGACGAATTATGGCACGTGGCGCTTCCAGAAGGGCTGGACGCCGATGCATATTGTCGACGCGGAGGGGTGTTATATCGTCGACGCGGCGGGGAAGCGGTATCTGGATTTTAGTTCGCAGCTGATGTGCATGAACTTAGGGCATAAGAATGCGGCGGTGATTGATGCGATTGCCGAGCAGGCGCGGACATTGGCGTATGCGATGCCTGGGTATGCGACGACGGCGCGGGCGGAGTTATCGCAGTTACTGCTGGAGGTGCTGCCGAAGGGGCTGAATAAGTTCTTCTTTACGACGAGTGGAACGGACGCGAATGAGGCGGCGTTCAAGATTGCGCGGATGTATACGGGGAAGACGAAGATTCTGGCGCGGTACCGGAGTTATCACGGGTCGACGGCGGGGTCGATTGCGGCTACGGCGGATCCTCGGCGATGGCCGATGGAGCCTCGGGGGAAGCAGCAGGGGGTGGTGTTTGGGCCGGAGGTGCATTGTTACAAGTGCCCGATCCGGCATACGTATCCGGGGTGCAACATTGCGTGTGCGGATTACATCGAGCACATGATCCGGAATGAGAGTGACGTGGCGGCGGTGTTGGTGGAGCCCATCGTGGGGACGAATGGGGTGATTGTGCCGCCGCAGGAGTATATGGCGAAGTTGCGGCGGATCTGCGATGAGACCGGGGTTTTGTTGATTGCGGATGAGGTGATGAGTGGATGGGGGCGTGCGGGGGCGTGGTTTGCTATGGATTTATGGGGAGTTACACCGGATATCCTGACTACGGCGAAGGGGATTACCTCGGCTTATGTGCCGTTGGGGCTGTGTGCTACGAGTGCAGCGATTGGGGACTACTTTCAGGATCACTATTTTGCGCATGGGCACACGTATGAGGCGCATCCGATGACGTTGTTGCCGGCGGTGGCGACGATTCGGGAGATGCAGCGGATGGGACTGGTGGAGCGGGCTAAGTCGTTGGAGCCTTTTGTGCGGGAGAAGTTAGAGGCTTTGAAGGCGAAGCACCCGAGTGTGGGAGATGTGCGGGGGAGGGGATTGTTCTGGGCGGTGGAGTTGGTGAAAGACCGGGGGACGAAGGAGCCGTTTAATACTTACTCGGACAAGATTAGCGGAAAGCCGCTTTTGGTGGACCAGATTGCGGCGAAGACGTTGGCGGACGGCGTGATCATCCAGGCGTGGGTTAGTCATTTTGTGATTGCGCCGCCGTTGATTGTGACGAAGGAGGAGATTACGCGGGGGATTGATGTGTTGGACAAGTGGCTGCACCTGGCGGATGAGGGTTGTGTGGGGGCCGAGGTGCCGGAGACGGTTGGTGTTACGAGTGATAGTTAGATTGTTGTTTTGCTCGCTGCTCTCGGTGGCAGTTTGGGGAAGGAGTAACGGTCAGAATCCGGGTGCGCCTGGATCTGCGTTCCCATCGCCCTTGACCGACGCCGAGCCAGGGAGTAAATGCAGTTACACCGGTGAACACAGAGCTACGGTAAAGCTATTAGTTACGGGTGAGGGCTTACCGACGGAGGTTGCGATTGCTACTTCCTCCGGTGTCGCCTGTGTCGACGAACTGGCAGTTCAAGCAGTGAAGCAGTATCACTTTCCTGCTAAAGGGATGCCGATTCGTTTGCAGATCGAAGTTAACTTTTCCGATAAGGGCTCAGGTCCCAAGGGCTAGGCTTGCCTACATGGGGAGCTGCGTTTCCCGCTCGTTCATAGCGGGGCTGGAGTGTGCCCCTGACCGGTTTGATAATGGCCCGGTGCCCGCTGCTATGCTAGCGGTATGCAGATTCTGGTGACACTTCCGGATGATTTGGCGCAGCATGCTGATCCTGGGCGGGAGGCGCTGGAGGCTCTGGCGATTGAGGGATATCGGGCGGGGACTTTGTCTCAGTACCAGACGGCGCAGGTGCTTGGGCTGACTCGTCTTGAGTTGGATGGTTTTCTGAAGGCGCGAGGCATCATGGAGCGCGCCTATGGTGCTGAAGATCTAGAACTTGACCTGCAGACTCTCCGGAAGCTGGAAGCCAAGGGCTTGATACCCCGGTGATTGTTGTTGCCGACACATCGCCATTGAATTACCTGCTTCTTATCCGCAGCGACTGGATACTGCGCGAGCTCTACGAGAAGGTGGTTGTTCCCCGTGCGGTGTTTCGGGAGTTGAGCCATCAAAGCACTCCGAGCCTTGTGAAGACGTGGGTTGAGTCGCTCCCCGTGTGGGTTGAGGTGAGGGCCACTTCGGCTGACGAGCACCCAGAGCTCTCTTACCTTGGAGACGGCGAGCGAGAAGCTATCGTTTTAGCGGAAACGATCCACCCGGATTTTGTGTTGATGGACGACCTGCAGGGAAGGACTGAAGCCGAGCGTCGTGGCATTCCTACGACGGGGACACTAGGCGTTTTACTGGCCGCAGAGAGGGCGGGGCTGCTAAGCGCGAGGGATAAGTACTTTGAGCTCTTGCGGGAGACAAATTTCCGACTCTCTGCTGTGGTCGAAGCTAAGTTCCTGGCGAACTGCAGAGTCCATTAGTGAATTTGGTTTTCGGCTTACATCAGCTAATGGGAAAGGCAGGGAACTGGTTGTAGTCGGAGGCGAGGGCTGTGCTGAGTTGGGTTAGGGTGGAGGTGTCGTGGACGTAAAGGCCTAGCTCGCGGTTTTCTGTGAGGGAGGCGTTGGAGAAGTTGATGGAGCCTACGTAGGCGATAGCGTTGGGGGTGTTGAGGTCGGCGAGGATAGCTTTGGCGTGGATGTAAAGGGTGTCGTTGTTATTCTCGCCGATATGGACACCGCAGCCGGACTTTTCGATGGTGATGTAGTTGGAGTGGTAGTTCGGGCTGGTGTCGGTCATGGCTAACTGGACCTTTACGCCGCGCTGGCAGGCGGAGGCGAGGGCTGTGAGGATGGCGGGGGCGCTTAGTTCTTCGTTCTCTATCTGGAGGGTGGATTTTGCGCCGTTGATGAGGCTGACCAGGTCGTCCTGGGCGGTGGTGGGGCTCCAGATGAGGTTGTGGCCGGCATTGGGTTCGTAGGACTTATCGTTGGTGGAGCCGAAGTCTTTGTCGAAGGTGGTCTGGATGGCGGTGAGGTCGGCGGTGTCTGTGTCGATGAGGGCCATGTCGCGGTCCTGGGCGTAGTAACGGCTGGTGAGATTGAGGGTCATGACGACGGCGGTGTTGCCGTCGAGGATGAGGGTTTTCTGGTGGGTGGCCCCGAATTGGGGATTGGACCAGGCTGCGGTGCAGTTGGGGGCAGCGGAAGAGATCTGGTTATAGGCGGGGGTATTGGCGGTGTGTTCGAGGCCGCCATCGAGGAGGACGCGGACCTTGACGCCGCGGTGGCAGGCGTCGATGAGGCTGGCGGAGAAGGTGGGGTCGACTAACTCGTACATGGTCATGTCGAGAGTGGCTTTGGTGTTGTTGACGAGGGTGTAGAGCCAGGTGAAGCCGGCGGTTGGTTCGACGTAGAGGATGGGGTTGGTGAGGGCTTGTGGGAGGGCTTTGTTGGGGAGGCCGACGGCAGGGATCTGGGTGGCGGGGTCGGGCTTATGGGGGCCGAGCCAGGCGGTGAGGAGGACTGCGGCCTCAATAAGGGCAAGAAGGATGAGGATTGCGAAGAAGGGCTTGCGGGGCATTCGTCTAAGGTTAACTTGCCTGGGTCTCGGCGATGAGCTCGAGGGTGTCCCAGTCGGCTTCGGGGATGTTGAGGGAGGCGGCGGCGACGTTGGCTTCGAGATGCGGGATGGAGGCGGTGCCGGGGATGGGAAGGAGGACGGGGCTGCGCTGGAGGAGCCAGGCGAGGGCGACCTGATTGGGGGTGGCGTTGTGGTCGCGGGCGAAGTCCTGCAGGGGGTGGTTGGTTTGGGAGTCGGAGGTGGTGTTGCGGGCGATGCTGGTGGTGGCGCTGCCGCCCATGGGGTACCAGGGGAGAAAGGCTATGCCTTGTTGCTCACAGAGTTGGAGGAGGGGTTCGGATTTGCGGTCGAAGAGGTTGTAGCGATTCTGGACTGAGGCGATGGGGGTGATGGCCTGGGCTTCGGTGAGTTGGGCGGGGGAGATTTCGGAGAGGCCGATGTGGCGGATTTTGCCGGCCTGGCGAGCGTCGGTGAGGGCGCCGAGGGTGTCGGCAAGGGGGATTGTGGGATCAATGCGGTGGAGCTGGTAGAGGGGGATGGTGTCGAGCTTGAGGCGGCGGAGGGAGAGCTCGATTTGTTGGGTGAGGAAGTCGGGGCGGCCGAGGGGTTTGGCTTGGGAGGGGCCCTGGCGGGTGAGGCCGCCTTTGGTGGCGATGACGAGGTCTGCGGGGTAGGGGTGGAGGGCTTCGGCGATGAGTTCTTCGGCGATGCCCGGGCCGTAGGCATCGGCTGTGTCGAGAAGATTGATGCCGAGTTCGAGGGTGCGGCGGAGGAGGTTGCGGGCGTCTTCGCGATCGGGTGGCTCGCCCCAGGCGCCCTCGCCGACGAGGCGCATGGTGCCGTAGCCGAGGCGGTTGACGAGGAGGCTGTTGGCTATGCGGAAGGTGCCTGCAGTGGCGGCGTTGGGGGTAGCGTTCATGCCCCAATAAGATGCCGAACGGCGGTGAGGATTTTCGTTCTGCGCGCGCCGTGGCGTTGCTGACGCGCGCAGGCCTTGCTCCTGAGGGTTGCCGCAGGGAGGCGTTCAATGAGAGAAGCTGGCTACGGCAAGGGTGGCGAGATCGTCGGCATCATTGTGGGTTGGATTGTTTACCTTTCCCAGAGATAGATTTCGTTGCCGTCGGGGTCTTCGAGATTCACGAAGTTCCCCGGCTCGCTGCGGACGACGCTGCCCTTGACCGGAACGCCGTGGCTGGCAAGATGGGCAATGGCTTTCTCCATGGGCAGGTCGATGTCCAAACCCAGAAGAATGGAACCCTTTGTTCCGGGGTTGGGGTATTTTGATGAGGATGGATGAATGCCGAGGGTGAGGCCTTCGCCCGCGGTGACCGTGGCCCAGTCGTTCCCGAAACGGTTGGTGAGTTTGAGGCCGAGGACTTCGGTGTAGAAGCGAATGGAGCGGTCCATGTTGGCTACGATGATGGTTGCGTTTCCGCCTGAAATCACGATGTATTCCCTCCGAAGCAGACTATGCACCAGGAGCGAAGAGAAAGAAAGGGCCATGGGGCGGGACCAGTTTTGGAGTGGGGCATGAAGGAACGCTTCCATATGCCGCGCATTGAGCTTGACCGGTCACATCCCTGGCCGCTGCGCCAGCAGATCTTCCGACAGATCGCAGGGGCTATACGCGCAGGAGAGGTCCCGTGCGGGGCACGCTTGCCCGCGTCCAGGCTGCTCGCCAAAGTGCTTGGAGTTTCGCGTAACACGGTGGTGGAGGCCTACGAGCGATTGCTTGAGGCGGATCTGCTCGCTACGAAAGCGGGTAGTGGTGTGGTCGTGAAGCGGGTCGCCGCAGGGGCCCTTCCGAATATTGCAAGTCTTCGCCGGACGGCTCGCGCAGCCCACTACCCTGGGCGCACGATTGAGTTCGAAGACCCGGACGGCCTTGCGGCCTATCTGAACGCGGGCAACTGACTGTTAGCCGTGGACGAGCCAGTCGAATTGGGCGTCGGTGAGGGGGACGACGGAGAGGCGGAACTGGCGAAAGAGGAGGGAGTCGGTGAAGAGGGGGGAGTCGCGCATTTCAGCGAGGGTTTTTTCGCGTTTGAGGCGCTTGCCGGCTTTGAGGGTGACGAGGGGTGTTTTGCCGTCTTCGGCGAGCGTGACGGACACGACTTTGGCGAGGCCAATGGCGGCTTTGCCGGTGTTGGAGTGATAGATAACGCAGCTTTCGCCCTTTTTCATGTTGCGGAGGGTGATGAGGGCTTGGGGGTTCTTGATGCCGTCCCAGGTGGTGGTGCCGTCGCGGAGGAGGTCGTCGAAGGAGTATTTGTCGGGTTCGGATTTGAGGAGATAGGGCATGATTGGCGTCCCGAGGGGGATGTGGTGATGGTACTCGTGAAGGGGCGAACCGGGGAATTTTGCGAAGCGTGACCGTTGAGGGCGATCGTGTTTCGCAGGCTGGTGACGATGTGGGGCGTGATGTTGCGGCTTTCGTTTTCAGCATGCCCCTGATGGGGTAAAGGCGCTAACAAGAGGGGTAGGTCAGCCTTCCAAACGGGCGATGATTTCCGGGTGTGCGGAGATTAAGAATCGGGGCACTGTTCCTCCGAGGGTATCCGTGCTTTCACGAATTTCGCGTTCTTTTGTTCTCACGCTTGGTGCTGTTGCGTTGTCTTCGCTTGCCGCTCGTGCGCAGTCTCTGCAGGTGACTTATGGCAGCAAAGGGGTACAGACGCTGGCCTATCACGGCGTTATGCTGGAGGACACGAATGCGTTTGGGGCGGATGCCTTTCATATCTGGCACATGAAGGCGACTGACCTTAGCGGGAACGTGCTTTCGACGGGGCAGTATGGATGGGGCGAGAGCAACAACGGGACTTCGTGGAATGCGCAGACCAATACGGAGACCTACAACTTTACGTGGGGTTCGATCAGCACGCAGTTTGCCCAGAGCGGCGACACGCTGAATGTGATTGTCACCGAGACGAACAGCGCAGGTTCCGGGATCGTATTCGATGGTGCCGAGATCTACCCGTTTACGCTGCATTTCCCTTCGGATCCGAAGGGATTCTCGGGGTATACACAGTATGCGATCACGACCACGGATCCGGGCATCAGCGTTGCAGATTTTGGAAGCGGTGTGGTGACGGCTGTTCTTCCGGATGAATCGAAGGCGCTTTATACCGGGTGGAAGAGTGCGGGTGCGGGAAGTTATTCGCCGCTGATGACGAGCACAACGCCGGATGGGCTGGCTACTTTTTTCCCGCACAACGATCTTCCGTTGGCACCGGGCAACACGCTGACGTACACGCTTTCCCTGCGGTTTACGCCCGAAGGCACGGCGGCGGATGTTTCGGATGCACTTGCGAGCTTTGCGCAGACTTACCCGAGCCAGGTGACGTGGGCGGACAAACGTATGGTGGGCACGGCGTTCCTGGCGAGCTCGCCGACAAGTGGCGGGGATATCACGCAGCCTGGTGGTTTTCCGACCAATCCCCGACGTTATTTCAATGACGCTTCGGTCGACATCACGAGCGCGGCCGGCTTGCAGGCCTTCCAGAACCGTATGCTGGCGCAGGCAGCGTCGCAGGTGACGAACGCGAAGAACCTGAACGCGCAGGCAGTGATCACCTGGGATCTGGAAGGGGAACAGTACCCGCAGAATACGAGCTATGTCTGCTCGCCGGATCAGATTGCGGCGGTGGCGCCTGAGATGGAATCGACGATCACCGATTCGACGTCGGCCTACTACGGGCAGAAGCTGGATGATGCGTATTTTGCGACGATGACGAATGCCGGGATCCATGCGGGTGTGTGCATCCGGCCGCAGGCTTTCACGCTGGGCGCGGGCGGCACGGCGAGCCAGGTAACGCTTTCGGGGAACGCGGCGATCATCGCGAATTTAGAGAAGAAGGCACGGTTTGCCAACGCTCGCTGGGGCGTCACGATGTTCTATGTGGATTCCGTTGTGGACGCGAATGGCGGGACGCTGGATCCTGCGATCTTCCAGCAGCTTGCGACGGACCTCCCCAACGTCCTGTTCATACCTGAAGAGTTCACGACGCGTTACTACGCTTACGCGGCACCCTTTTACTCGTTCATCTTTCATACGACGACGAGCACTGCCACCGCGGTGAAGAACGTCTATCCAAAAGCTTTCGGCGTGAACATGGTGAATGATGTGAATCCGTCGACCCTGGCTACGTATACGCCGCAGCTGATCGCAGCGGTGGAGGGTGGCGACGTTTTGATGGGGCACGCCGACTACTGGCAGGACAACGATCCTGCGCTTGTGTCGATCTACGCGGCGGCTGGGGTTACGGCTCCTGCTGCACCGGTGGTGACGCCGACTCTAAGCTGGGGAACGCCTACCTCTATCCCCTACGGTACGGCGCTTTCCGCGAGTCAGCTCGATGCTACGGCCAATGTTCCGGGCGTTTTCACGTATTCTCCGGCCGCCGGCACGGTTCTTCCGGCTGGAACTCAGACGATCACAGTGAACTTTGCCCCGACGAATACATCAGCTTATCGAGCAACGAGTGGGTCGGTTCAGCTTACGGTCGGGCAAGGGACGCCGGCGATTTCATGGAGTACACCTGCCGGCGTTGCGGCCGGTACGGCTCTCTCCTCTGCGCAGCTGAACGCAACGGCGAGCGTACCGGGTGCGTTCAGCTACCAACCCGCTGCGGGAACTGTTCTTGGAAGCGGCAGCAACGTTCTGAGCGTGACCTTTACGCCTGCGGATAGCGTGAACTACAGGGCAGTGACGGCGACCACCGTCTTGACGGTAGCGTCTTCCACTACGCCCACTCTTGCGTGGCCTGCGCCGAGCGCGATCAGCTATGGTACGGCTCTCTCCGGAAGCCAATTGAACGCAACGGCCAGTGTTCCGGGGAGCTTTACCTACTCTCCGGCGGCGGGTACGGTTCTTCCGGCGGGAAGTCAGACGATCCGCGTCACCTTCACTCCGACGAATACGTCTGCGTATCAAGCGGTGAGCGGATCGGTTCAGCTCACGGTGGGGCAGGCTACGCCGGTGGTGTCATGGGGCACGCCTGCGAGTGTTGCGGCGGGTACGGCTCTTTCTTCGGCGCAACTGAATGCGACGGCGAGTGTACCGGGGAGCTTTCTCTATCGGCCCGCAGCGGGGATGGTGGTTGCATCGGGCAGCAACGTACTGAGTGTCACGTTTACGCCTGCCGACTCCGTGAATTACAAGGCGGTAACGGCGACCACGGTTCTGACAGCCGGTTCGGCACCGGCAGCTACGATCTCGTGGGCTACTCCTAGTGCGATCACCTATGGTACGGCGCTTTCCGCGCGACAGTTGAGCGCGACGGCGAATGTTTCAGGGAGCTTCAGCTACTCTTATCCGCTTGGCACGATTCTGCATGCAGGCAATTACACGCTTTCGGTGACGTTCACGCCGAGCAGCGCGGCGTATTCCCCGGCTTCCAAGACGGTGACGTTAACGGTGATGAAGGCGAACCCCACGATCAAGTGGGGAACACCGGCGCCGTTGAACATCGGAACTCCGCTCTCGAGCGCGCAACTGGATGCAAGCGCCAGCGTTCCCGGCAGCTTCACGTACACGCCTTCTGCCGGAACTGTTCTGAGAACAGGAGGCAGTCGCCTGACAGCCACCTTTACGCCGAGCGATGGAGCGGACTACACGAGCGGCAGCGCGACGGTGACCCTGGTTGTAAACCAGTCTGCAACGCCTGCAGGTCCGGTGGTTCTGCTTTCGCCCGGGTCCGGCGCGAGCATCTCGGGGAGTGTGGTGGTGACGGCACAAGTGAAGGTGAGTCTCGACGCGGCGGGATCGCTGCTGCTGGTCGACGGTAGTCCGGTCCAGGGGACACGCGTTACGGGCGCTCCGTACCTTTACCCACTGAACACTACCGGGCTGACGAATGGAGCCCACGTACTCCAGATATGGGCACATGACATCAACAATTCGGTCCAGCTTTCCCAGCCGGTTACGGTGATGGTACAGAACTGATGGAGAGGAGTATTGCGGGGGTATGCCGGGAAAGTGTTGATCCTCTTTCCTTTCCGGGAAAGGATCGGCGGGCTTCGCTGCGCTCTGTCGGGCAGGTGAGAATCGTGTGGAGTTCGCCGTAGAGTAGAGGAAGGCGGCTCTCCGGTTTATGCCTCAGATGGATTCTTTGCAGGACACGATCGCGGCGATTGCGACCCCCCCTGGCCGCGGGGGGATTGGCGTGGTGCGCATATCCGGCCCGCGGGCACGTGAAGTTGCAGAGCCGATTCTGCGCAGCAAACGTCCACTTGCGCCTGGCCAGGCTCGTTTTGCCGAGCTGCTGGATCCCGCCGGGGTGCTCGATGGGGGTACGCCCGCCGTGCTGGACCAGGTGGTGGTTACGTTTTTCGAAGCACCTCGCTCGTATACCTCAGAGGACGTGGTGGAGATCTCGCTGCATGGATCGCCTGTGCTGCTGGATGCGGTTTTGCGGTTTGCGATGACGCGGGGAGCGCGGTTAGCGGAGCCGGGCGAGTTCACGCGGCGAGCCTTCCTTTCCGGGCGGTTCGACTTAACGCGAGCAGAGGCAGTCCGCGATCTGATTGATTCGTCGACGCTACATCAGGCCAGGGTGGCGGCCGCGCAGCTGAATGGGTCGATCAGCAAGGTTGTGGCTCCTGCCAAGCGTCTGCTTGTGACGCTGATTGCGGGTCTGGAGGCCGGCATTGATTTTGCCGAAGACGACCTGGAGACGATGCCGCCGGAGCAGGTCGCGGGTGCTATTGCGCCGATTCTTGCGCCTCTGAAGGACATGGCCGCTTCGTTCACATTAGGACGGACCATCAAGGAGGGCTTCCTGGTTGCACTGGCGGGTCAGCCGAATGCCGGGAAGAGTTCTCTTTTCAATCGGCTGCTGGGGCGGAACCGCGCGATTGTGACGGCACAGCCTGGTACGACGCGCGATCCGATCAGCGAGCGGCTGAATGTCGGCGGCATCCCGGTGGAGTTGATCGATACGGCGGGGCTGCGGGAGCTTTCCGCGGAGGCGGCGTACGAGGCAGAGAGAGCGGGGATTGAGCGGACGCGGTCATCCCTTGCGGAAGCTCACCATGTTCTGTTGATTGTCGATGCGACGGCCCTGCCTGCGGCCTCGCCTGCGCTTGCGCAGATGGATGCGGAGACGGTGGCCTCGCTTGCCGGGCGGCCTTATACGGTTGTGTTGAACAAAGTCGATCTTCTGAGTGAGAAGCAGAGGGAAGGTGTGGAGCGGGCCTTTCCGGAGGGGGTTTGCGTATCGGCCGTGAGTGGTGAGGGATGCGAGCGCCTGAGAGGTGTGTTGGAGCGTGTTTTGATCGCGGAGCCTGCGTCGGTGGAGGCGGTTCTGGTGACAAGTGTTCGGCAACAGAGCGCCATCGAGACGGCTCTTGCCTGCTTGAACCGAGCCTACGAGGGCGC
>CAZZWG010000106.1:0-3742 GCA_964657685.1 Verrucomicrobia bacterium Tous-C9LFEB
TTGCGTTGCTGCCGGGGACGGAGCCGCGGGTGGTGGCGGGGGTGCGGTCTTTGCGTAAGGGGAAGAGTGAGGCGAAGAAGGCGAAGGGTGATGTGAAGGCCGGGGCGAACAAGGCTAAGGGTGGTAAGCGGCGGAAGCGGTAGGAGGTTCGGGTTTTGGGTTCGGGGTCAACGATCAGGATTTGGGGTGATTCCGAAATGATGCGCTTCCCGGGCATAACCAGACGTACCTCAGCGGCTAAAGCCGCCGCCGTCTTGCTGCTTTATGGTGGGGCTGAAGCCCCACCCTTCCCGTTCTTGCTTTGCGGACAAGGTTTGTAGCGAGCTTAAAGCTCACCCTTTCTGTTCTTGCACTACTGTGGGTCTGAAGCCCACCCTTGCTTCCCATTTCTGATTGGGGTTGAGGTCTATCGGGGGTCTTCTGTTGGCATTTCTGGGGGCAGGGGGAGGGTGGGGCTGGGGGGGAGTTTCCAGACCATGAGGGTTTCTGTGCGGGTGTAGCGTTTGGGGTTGAGGAACCAGCCGGTGGTGGGGATGGCGCGGGACCAGACGAGGGTGGAGCCGGGTTCGGGGGCGTGGTCGACGACGGCGTAGCGGGCGCCTTGCTCGTGGGCCCACCAGACGCGGCGGTTGTCGGTGGTGTCGTAGAGGAAGGGGATGATGCCGGGGCGGGTGATGCCGCCGAGGTCGATGAGGGGGTGCTCGGAGAGAAAGGCGGCTTCGCCGATGGAGTAGTGGGCGACGGGGGCGTCGGGGGGGAGGGTGCGGAAGAAGGCGGCGAGGGCGGCGTAGTCGCGGTCTACCTGGATTTTGTTGCGGATGAGGGGCCAGGTGGCGAGGAGGCTGGTAATGATGCCGAAGAGGAGGCCGAAAGCTACGCCGGCGGTGTAGACGCGGGGCCAGAGCTTGCGGGCGATGGCGAAGAGCGCGATGGTGAGGACGGGGGCGGTGACGAAGATGTAGCGGGTTTGGACGTACGTGTGGTTGGTGACGTAGAAGACGCAGTTGAGGGCGGTCCAGAGAAAGAGCAGCCAGCCGCCGGTGTCGAGGGATTTGGCGAGGGCGATGACGGGAGGCTGGTTGGGTTGTTTGCGGAGGAAAGAGAGCCAGGCGGCCAGCGCGAGGATGCCGAGAAGAACGAGCGGGAAACCGAAGGCGTAGACCTGGAAGAGATGAGGGAGGATGGAGTCGTTGGGGGGAGCGCGTTTGGCGGCGTTGGTGTTGGGGAGGATGCTGCCGAAGGTGCGGGCGGCGTAGACGGCCCAGGCGATGGCGGGGGCGATGACGAGGAAGAAGCCGCCGAAGAACATGCCGAGTTTGCGGCGGGCGGGGACCTCGAGGTTGACCCAGCGGAGAAAGAGAACGATGCCGAGGAGGAGGGTGAAGAAGATCATCTCCGGGCGGAGGAGGGGGGCTATGCCGGCGCAGAAGCAGGCGAGGAAGAAGGTTCGGGGGTGTGCGGGGTGGCCGGGATCAGTGTTGGGGGAGGTGGCTTGGAGGGCGACGAGACCCCAGCAGACTAAGCCGGCGGCGAGGAGAGCTTCCATGCCGCTGAAGGCCCAGTAGGCGAAGTAGGGGTTGACGACGAAGACGAGGACCATGGCGGCGGCGAAGATGCGGCTTTGGGCCGCGCCGAGATTCTGGGTGAGTTTCGTGGCGAGGGTGAAGGCTCCCATGAGGGAGAAAAGGGCGGCGAGGGCGGTGAGGGTTTTGCCGGCGGCGATCCAGTTGGGAATGAGGGCGTGGGTGGCGGTGAGGAGCCAGACCCAGAGGGGGGAGGTGTCGCCGTAGACGATGTGGCCGTTGAAGGCGAAGCCCTGGCCGCGGGCGAGGGAGCGGGCGAATTCGAGGTGGATCCAGGCGTCGTCTTCCCAGTAGCCGAGGGTGTGGAGGAACCAGAGGGTGGCCCAGGCGGCGGCGAGGGCGAGGAGAAGGAGGGCGCGAGGGGGAAAGCGGCGGGCGGCGGAATCCTCTGCGGGGTGGGGTGAGGCGGCTTGCATGCTTCTCCTGGGGCGGGGCTGGGCGTTGCGTGAGGGCTTCTTCCATGATGCCTTGCGGTTTAGCAGGTTGCCAATGCGAGGCGTGGGGCTTTGCGGGAGAAGGTGCTGACGAAGTCCTGCTTTGGGGGTCCGCTGACCCTTACCCGGCGGCTAAAGCCGGTAGGTGTAGGAGTCGTGGGTGGCCCGGCTGAAGCCGGGCCCTGACGAGGCGAAGAGTGGCGAGGGATACTCGTAGTTCTGCGATGGCGGAACGGCTGAAGCCGGGCCCTGACGAGGCGATGGAGTCCCGAGCGACACCGGCTTCTGAGCGCCGTGTACGACTAGTGCTGAAGTTGGATGGTGGTGGGTTGCTGGCCGAGGGTGGTGCGGAGGGGGCGGGGGGTGTGGAGGCGACGTTTGCGGGTGGGGCCGGGGGTGGTGCTGGGGTCGAGGCGATAGAGGATGAGGAGGTTGCGGTCGGGGTCGTCCATGGCGGGGAATTCTGCGACGCGGACGGGTTTGTAGAGGGGGGTGAGGGCGTCCATTTTGTCGTCGTCGAGTTCGTTCCAGGAGGCGAACCAGCCGGGGCGGTACTGGGCTACGCGCTGGTCGAGGTCGAGGGTGCCGAAGTCGTCGTCGATGGAGGGCAGGCCGGTCATGAGGGTGAGGTCGGAGCCGGAGATGGAGAGGATGAGGTGGGATTGTTTCGGGTCGGCGCGAACGATGCGGGCGATGCCCTGGGCGGCGCTTTGGAAGGTGTATTCGGGGTGGAGGATGAAGCTGAATTCGAGTAGAGCGTCGGGGATGATGATGGCGGCGGCTACGGCGGCGAGGAGAACGGCGCGGGCTACTTTTTCAGGTTGGCGGAGGGGTCTGGCGGGGTTGTGGCGGAACTCCTCCATGGCGAGCGCGACGAGGAGGGTGATGGGGACGGCGAGGACGAGGTAGTACCGGGGCTGGAGGTTGTTGTGGTAGGCGAGGAAGGCGAAATAGCCGGCGATCCAGAGGAGGAGGGTGGGGACGAGTGGGTTGCGGAAGAAAGCGGGGCGGGCGAAGAGGGCCAGGATCATGGCGGCGAAGAAGGCGGGATAGAGGACGGCGCCGATCCAATGGCCGTCGGCGAAGGTGTTGAAGAGGACCTGGGCGAGGGGCTGGAGCTGGAAGCCGGTGTAGGCGTTGGCGGAGAAGAGGTATTGGTAGTCGGCGAGGAAGTGGGGGCGGACGAGGAGGAGGAAGTAGCCGGCCCAGATGGCGGCGGCGAGGAGTACGGGGACCGCGGCGAGTTTGAGCGTGGTGCGGAGACGGTAGCCGGCGCGGTACCAGAGCATATAGCCGATGGCGGGGAGGAGGGCGGCGGCGGTGGTCTTGGTGAGGACCATGGCGGGCAGGAGGAGGCCCAGGGCGATTGGCGGCCAGAGGATTCGGAGGGCTTCGTGGAGGGTGCGGGGGCTCCCTGCCCAGGGTTTTATGTGCGAGGCGGTGATGAGGGCGAGGACCGTGAGGGTGGCGAGCAGGGGTTCGAGGATCGCCATGCGTTCAAAGACGTAGAAGAAGGGGCTGACGCAGAAGAAGAAGAGGGCGAGGGGTGCGGCGAGGGAGAGGTCTCCGGGCCGTGAGCCTACCCGGGGGAAGCGGTCGAGGAGGGCGTAGACGCCGGCGAGCATGGTGGCGAAGACGCAGAGGGTGAGGGCGCGGGCGGCGACGACGCTGACGCCGGTGAAGCGGAAGACGGCGGCTTCGAGGAGTGGCCAGACGGGGAGGGCG
>CAZZWG010000106.1:3842-11429 GCA_964657685.1 Verrucomicrobia bacterium Tous-C9LFEB
GACGCCGGTGAAGCGGAAGACGGCGGCTTCGAGGAGTGGCCAGACGGGGAGGGCGACGGCGGGGTTGAAGTCGCCTTTGAAGTACCAGTGGCCGAAGAGGAAATGGCGGATGGCGGCGTCGCCGTACCAGCCTTCGTCGGTGTATTTGGACCAGTCGACCCAGGGGGAGTTGTTGGGGAAGTCGGCTTTGAGGTGGAGGAAGTGAAGGGCGAAAAGGGAAGCGGCGAGGGCGAGCAGGGTCCAGCGCAGGGCGTTGTCGAGGATCGACGCGCCGGGTGGGCGGATGGAGGTTGCCGGTTTGTTTTCAGCCATCAGCATGGGGTTGTTCAGCGGCGACGGGCGCTCCAGTGTGTGATGGGGTTTGGCAGGCCTGTGTGTAGCGGGTTTCTGGATTACCCGGCGCCGGCTGTCTTGGGGAGGGTGAGGCTTGTTGGGGGGTGGCGTGCGGCGAAGTGAATGAGGGGGCGTTCCATGATGAACCACGAGAGGGCGGCGTAGAGGATGATGCCGGCGAGGGCGAGGGCGTCGACCCAGAGGTGGAAGCCAAAGCGCATCTCGAGTCGCCAGAGGATGATGACGTGCATAAGGTACATGGTGTAGCTGATTTCGCCGAGGAAGCGCAGAGGGGCGGTGCTGAGCAGTTTGCGAAGGCTGCCTGTATCGCTTAGAACCCAGGCGAGCAGACCGGTTGCGCCAATGAGTGAAAAAGAATAGTCGAGACCATTGGCAAGGACGTGGTTGCCGGCGAGGCGGAACTGCGGGAGCGCCTGGGTTGCGGTGAAGAGAAGGAAGCCGAAGAGGCAGACGCGCCAGGCCCAGCGCCGGGTGAGGGCGAGGCGATGGGCGTCGCGGTTCTTCCAAAGGACGGCCAGGGCAGCGCCGGCGCAGAGCAGGTCGGCGCGGAAGGGAGTGAGGACGTAGATGTAGAACATGTTGGGCACGAGGGGCGTGCAGACCATGCGGAGGAGCGGGACGAGGAGGAGCATGGCGAGCGAGATGCGGAGGAGGGTTTTTTCGGAACAGAGCAGGACGACGAAGGGCCAGACGAAGTAGAACTGCTCTTCGACGGCGAGGGACCAGATGGGGAGAAGACCCGGGCCGTTGGGCTGAAGGCCCTGCACGTTGGGGGCGAGGAGAAAGAGCCAGAGGGGTTTGTACTGGGTCCAGGTGATAAAGACGCCGTGGAGCACGATGGCGAGGATGTAGGGGGGGAGGATGCGGAAGATGCGGCGCTTGTAGAAGTAGCTGAAGTAGGCGTTCCCGAGGCGTTTGCGCTCGAGCAGGATGCCGGTGATGAGGAAGCCGCTGAGGACGAAGAAGACGTCGACGCCGGCCCACAGGAGGGGGATGTGGGTGGCGTGATTGATGAAGACGAAGAGGAAAGCGAACGCACGCAGGCCGTCGAGTTGGAGCACCCTGCCGCGGACGGCCGCACTGGCCTCGGCGGGCGGTGGGGTGATGATGTTCGGGCTGCTTTGGAGGTTCATCGAGCGCGGGCGGTGGGGGGACGACGCCTATTCATAGGCAAGCGCCTCGATGGGGTCCTTGCGCGCGGCTTTGAGCGCCGGGTAGGTGGCACCGAGGATAGCGCCGACCAGCGTGATGGCGGTGGCGATGACTGCCCAGGCCGGCGTGAGCTGGAAGGAGAGAGACGGAAAGCGGGCGTGCAGCGCGGCTTTGAGCAGGATGGTGGAAACGATACCGAGGATAACGCCGCAGACGGCAAGCAGACCGGTTTCGCGGAGCACCACGGAGACGATGGTTCCCTTCCCGGCACCCATGCTTTTCAGGATGCCGATCTCGCGTGTGCGCTCCATGACGGCGGTGTACATGGACTGGAAGATGACGAGGAAGCCGATGACGGCGGCGATGCCGATGACGACGCGGATACCGATATTGAAGGCCGGAATGTGTTCCGGGGTGAGTTCGGAGAGGAGTTCCTGGAGAGTCTGGACATGCCAGTCGTTGAGGCCTTCGGTGGCGAGGATTTCGTGGCGTACCTGCTCCTGCACACCGGGGCCGGGCTGGGTGCGGAGATAGAAGACGCTGGCCCTGCCGGGGGTTCCATCGGCTTCATCCATGGTGGTGAGCTGGACGTAGCGGCGTGCGCCTTTGCCGTGGGCGACGATGCCGCAGATGCGGAAGGGGTGGGCGCCGAGCTGGGAGATTTTGATCATGTCGCCGACGTGTTCTTTGCCGGTGGCAGCCTCGATGTCATCGATGAGGATGTCATTGGGGGCCTGGAAGGGGCCGCCGGCGAGGAAGCGGAAGGGCTTGAGAGCGTTGTAGCTGGCGTAGTCGATGCCGTAGAGATTTTGCACGGAGGAGCCGATGATGATCTTGATGGCTCCGGGCGAGACGACGTCGATGTGGGGAAGGGTGCGGAGGACGTCTGCGACCTTGATGCTGGCGGAGGAGCTGCTGGTGGAGAGGATGGCACTGCCGTTGGAGGGACGCGCGACCATGTCCCAGCCGGCGCCTGCGTTCTGATCTCTGCTGCCGTTGAGGATGCCGTACATGATGCCGACAATGGAGAGGATCATGATGACTTCGATCGCGACGGCGAGGGCGCTGATGATGGAGCGCAGGGGACGGTAGAGCAGGTTGCCGATAACGAGTTTATTCATGGATGGTCCTCCCGGCCTGGCGAGGCTGGTCCGGGTACAGCATAGCGCGGGCGGCTCATGCGGGCTCGGCCTCGCGGGGTGTTCCGCCGATGGGAACGGCGAGGTTGCGCCAGACCGGTGCGCGTTCGCGGCCTTTCAGCAGCCTTCCAAAGACGGGCGCGATGTAGCCAGCGACAAAGATGGCGAAGATGGTCCCTACATTGCCCAGCCAGGTCGTCAGGATGGTACCGCCGAGCAGACCTTCGGGAGCGATGTGCGCGAAGATGAGCATGGGCAGCAGCCCCCAGGGCTGGTAGCGTAGATCCCCGCACACCGCGTCCGTGATGACGAAGCAAAGAAGATAAATGAAGGGTTGCACGAGCAGGACGCAGACCCAGCCGTCGAGATGAAAGGCTTCGGCGGAGGGGCTGTAGGAGATGCCGGTGGTGTTGTCCTCGTCAGCGAGTTGACCGAGCTCATGCGCGTAGTGGTTGCCGCCGACAGAGTTGGCTTCCGCCTTATTGGGATCGATGAAATGCGGAACCCAGTTCTCGAAATAAACGAGGAGGGGAAGGTAACCGAAGTAGTGGCCCTCTGCCGAGAAGGCGATGAGTTGGGAGTCGTTGGGCAGCATGGTGAAGCGATCAAAGATTCCCTGCGGCGTCCCGAAGTACCAGACGGGGAGTGTGACGTAGGCGGCCTGCCGTTCCTCGTTGGCCTGACGCAGCAGGCCGGGGTGCAGGAGGTAGTGTTCAACGAGGGCCGAAGCTCCTCCGGGGAAGTCGATGACTTCCTCGCGGCCGACGTTGGCCAACGGCACCATGAATTCCTGGGCAACGACGGCGAACCCGATGAGTACCAGGACATGTACCAGGCGAGGGCGGAACTTCGCGTAGGCGATGCCGAGCACCCAGCAGACAAAAGGGGTGAACATGCCCTGTTTGCTGAAGGACAACAGCCCGTAATAGGTGCCGAACACAAGTGCGGCGAGGGTCATGGGCGAGGTGCTGCGCCAACCGTCGCTGCTGCGGACCGCGGCGATGGTGCCGAGGAGGATGCTCAGCGGAAGGAAGTAGTTCACCATCTGGATGGCATGGAGGATGCTGCCCGAACCACCGACAAAGAGCGAGGCCGAACTGTTGATGAACACCAACATGACAAGGCAGCCCAGAGCGGAGGTGTTCAGGTCGAGTCTTGGGACGTGCAACACACCAGCGAAACCGTCGCGCGTGGAAGAGATTTTGCGAGCGAGATAAGCGGCGATGAACATGGTGCCCACGGTGGCGGTGTAGACCGAGATGATGAGGAGAGGCGACTCAAGATGGGTCTGGGCCGGCTGCCCGAGCAGGGCCTTGTACACGGTGGCCAGACCAGCGACAAGCGTGGAGTAGAAGAAGATGTAGGCTCCGGAAGGCCGGGTGAAGCCGCCTGCCGTGTTGAAGGCGAGGGTGCTCAGCATGAAGTAGCCGAACACCATCAGGGCGTAGCGGGGATCGGTGCCTTCCGCCAGTTCCACGAGCACCAGAACGGAGGTGAACAGGAAAGCTTTGGCAGGGGGAATCCGGCTGGGGAGAGCGATGACCACGTGCTGCTTATTGTACCGGGGGGATTGGCGGCGAGGCAGTTCAGGGGAGGGATGGCGCTGCTAGAGTGGAGGCAGGTTCTGGTTTTTCGGTTCGGGTGTGCGGTCGGGGGATGATGGAAAGTGCAGTGCAGGCCACGCCTCCAGCGAGCCGGCGCGCCGGGGTGCACCTGGGGCCTGGGAGCGTTGCTGTTGGGCTGAGTGCGATTGTGTTTACCTTGCGCGTTCTGCTGGCGCGGCCGCTCTCCTTTTGCGGCACGCCGGACGCCTGCTTCTACCTGGGGATGGCGAAGACCCTGGCTTCCGGCCAGGGCTTTCATGCGCGCTTTCTCTATGATTTTCAGCAGGCTCATCCCACTCTGCCGAACACGGGCCTAGAGTATTGGCGTCCCGGGGTGAGTTTGCTGCTGGCTGCGCTGCGGCTGCCCGGCGGGGTAACGCTGCAGGGGAGCATTGCGGTCACGAGCCTGGTGGGGATTGTGTTCGCTGCCGCGGCGTGGCACATGGCGGCGCACGCGTCATTAGACGAAAGCGTGGCAGACGAGAGCTTGGCGAACAAACGCGTAACGGACAGACGCGTGGCGCTGGGAGCCTTTGCCTTTTGCCTGCTCTCGTCCCCGGCGTGGGTCGGGTCATCGAGTCCGGACTCTGGACTCTACTACGGGGCGGCGGTGGGGTGGTTTCTGGCACTCTTTACGGTGCGCCGCCAGGGTTTGCTGCAGGACGGGCTGGCGCTGCTGTGCGTTGGTGTGGCCTACCTGATTCGCAATGATGCGGCGCTGCTGCTGGTGCCGCTGGTGGCGGTGTTGTGGATGCGGCGGCGGCGCGGCTTCCAGGGCCGGGGTCCGGAAAATAATGGGGCCTCGCCGGCGTACGTGGCCACCATGCTGGCCGGTTTTCTGGTGGTGCTGGCGCCGATGCACCTGCTCTACCGCGCGGTGCTCGGCACCGCGTTTCCTTCCGGCACGGCCCAGGTCTTTTTTCTGAATGATCTGAGCGATTTTGGACGTTACGGGGATCGGGCAACGATGCACAGTCTGCTGGCCCACGGGGCCAAGCACCTGCTTGTTTTTCGGGCGACAACGCTGTTGACGGCGCTGTACCGGGTGGCGGTGCTGATGATTGGCTACCCTGCCCTGGTGTTTCTGCCGGGGCTGTTCCCTCACCGCGAGACCGGGCTGGAGCGCGGGGGGCGGGAGCATCGTGCACTGCCCGACCTCACCGGGCCGGTGAGTTTTGGGTTGACGGCTCTGCTGGTGTACACGCTGGTTCTGCCGGCGATTGGTGGATTTTCCATGTTGCGCACCGCGGTCGGGTTGATGCCCTTCTTTTCGGTGCTGGTGATGGCGGCGATTGCCTCGGTGGCAAGGACGCCGCGGACGGCCGTGTGGGTGGGGGCGGGGGTGATTGGAGCGAATGCACTGGCGGGCCTGATGGAGCTGCGCCGGGCTTTGCCGGTGGCGGAGATGATCGGGGCAGCCGATCGCGCAGAGGCTCGCCAGCTTGCCGCGATGGGTGCGGGCCCGGCCAAGGCTGTTGTATTGACCGGCGATCCGGTGCAGTTTTCGGTGACGACCGGCTACGCCACGGTGGCGCTGCCCAGTAACGGCCTGGATGCCATTGCGCAGGCAGCGCGTGACTTCGGCGCAACGCATGTCATTCTGGACAGCGACAGCCTGCCTGCGCCGCTTCCTGAGATCGTGCGGGCGCTTCATCCTGTGGCTTCGGCGAGCTTGCCGCGGGAGCATAGCTTGATACTGGAGCTGCCATCAACCTCGCCTGTGCCGTAGCGAAACAGGCCCTACCTGATGTAGAAAGCGGGAAAGGAGCTCCCGTGGTGGAAATCGGAGCGGACTCGCACCTTCGTGCCGGGCGGGACTTGCGTGAGGAACGCGAGCGGCGGAATATCACGCTCGAACAGGTTGCCAAGGGAACCCGGTTTTCTATGCGGCACCTGCAGTCGCTGGAGGCGGATCTGTTTGATGAACTGCCCAGCGGCGTTCTGCGCAAAGGTCTGGTGCGGGCGTACTGCAAGCATCTCGGGTTGGAGGACGAGACCTGGATTGAGCGGTTTCAGACGGCTGGGGCGTTCGACCAGAGCGAACCGGATTTGGCACAGTTTGCGGAGAATGTTCACCGGGCACGGCTGGAGTCGATGCCGCAGGTGAGGCGGCGGTGGTGGGGGGTGGTGGTGATGGTGCTGGGGCTGCTGGCGCTGATGTATGTTGCCTGGCACTACGTGGTGCAGCCGAGGGTGGGTGTGCGCTTGCACCAGCAGCATGATGCGCCCGCTGCCGTGAAGAGTGAAGAGTAGGTTGGCGGTTGGCACGAGTGCCTTCGATTCCGCTGCTTGTGTTGGCACGAGGTAGAATAATCTTCGTCTGTTCTGTCTGACTTTTGACAGGGGACGGCCCGGTTGCTGCCCTGCAGCGTACGCCGGGCGTCGGGCGTTCGCGCATCCCATCCCTGTGAACGTCTGCGGGGGATTTGGTGTCGCGGGCGGGTCCGGCTATCTCATATGAGGAGCACCTCCGCTTTGTCTACCACCGACCGTTATCTATTTACCAGCGAAAGCGTCACTGAAGGCCACCCTGACAAAATCGCCGACCAGATTTCCGATGCCATTCTTGACGCCTGCCTTGCGGAAGACCCTACCAGCCGTGTAGCGTGCGAGACCCTTACCTGCACCGGGCTGGTTGTGGTGGCCGGGGAGATCACCAGCAAAGCGCATCTTGACGTGCAGACGCTGGTGCGGGAGACGATCCGAAAGATCGGCTATGACGATGCGCTGAAGGGTTTTGACTGCAATACGTGCTCGGTCATTTCCGCGCTGAACAAACAGTCCCCGGACATCGCGCAGGGCGTGGATACGGGCGGCGCGGGCGACCAGGGCATGATGTTCGGCTACGCGACGAACGAGACGCCGGAGTTGATGCCGACGCCGATCAGCCTGGCGCACAAGCTGGCGGAGAAGCTTTCCGAGGTTCGCAAGAACGGCAAGATGGCGTATCTGCGGCCGGATGGCAAGAGCCAGGTGACGGTGGAGTACAACGCGCAGGGCCGGCCGGTGCGCGTGGATGCGGTGGTGATTTCCACGCAGCATGCGGAGTTCTCTGACCGTGATCCGGGGAGCAAGCTAACGAACGACCAGTTGCATGCGGATATCCAGGAGCATGTGATCGAGACGGTGATTCCGGCGGAGCTGCTGGATGAGAACACGAAGTACCACATCAACCCGACAGGACGCTTTGTGATTGGCGGGCCGATGGGTGACTCCGGGCTTACCGGGCGCAAGATCATTGTGGACACGTACGGCGGCATGGGCCGGCATGGCGGCGGTGCTTTTTCGGGTAAGGACTCGACGAAGGTTGATCGCTCGGCGGCTTATATGGCGCGGTA
>CAZZWG010000107.1:0-11396 GCA_964657685.1 Verrucomicrobia bacterium Tous-C9LFEB
CACGCAGCGCTCGATTCCCATACCGAAGCCGCTATGCGGAACAGAGCCGTACTTGCGCAGATCGAGATACCACTGGAACGCTGACAGCGGCAGACCATGTTGCTCAATGCGCGAGGCCAACAGATCATGGTCATGGATGCGCTGCGATCCGCCGATGATCTCGCCATACCCTTCCGGAGCAAGCACATCCACGCAGAGTGCCTTGGTGGGATCCACCGGGTCCGGCTGCATGTAGAAAGCCTTGACCGCCGCGGGGTAGCGATGGATCATCACAGGCTTGTCGAACTGGTTGGCGATGTAGGTTTCATCAGGCGAACCGAAGTCATCACCGTAGGTGTGCTCGTTCTCGATCTTGCCGGCCTTGAA
This sequence comes from Verrucomicrobia bacterium Tous-C9LFEB, assembly GCA_964657685.1. Lineage (GTDB taxonomy): Bacteria > Acidobacteriota > Terriglobia > Terriglobales > Acidobacteriaceae > Granulicella. Next base: position 367 of record CAZZWG010000107.1, read on the forward strand.
GGCCTCCTCCAGCATCGCGTGCGCCTGGTCGTAGGTGAGCCGAGGAAAGTGCGGGCTGGATTTTGCGTGATGCGCCGGCATCTCCTCTGCGACTCCAGTGGAGACGCGCGGGACCTCTGTAGGCGGGATCAAATCGTACGCAGGCGGCGCTTCGTCCGTGGTGGCAGGCGCGGTCTTCGCAGCTTCGGGTGCGAGCACAGCCTCAAGCTTCGCCACGTCACGGCCAATCACCGCAAGGTCGGCGCGATAGCCCTCCAGAACACGCTTCAAGATGTGCAGCAGAAAGCCTTCCGCAAGATCCATCAATCCATCGAGATCAAGGTAAGCAACCTCCGGCTCGATCATCCAGAACTCGGTAAGATGGCGGCGCGTCTTCGACTTCTCCGCGCGAAACGTAGGGCCGAAGCTGTACACCTTGCCCAGCGCCATCGCCGTGGCTTCGATGTAAAGCTGGCCGGACTGGGTAAGATACGCCATCTCCTCTTCGAAGTACTTCATTTCAAAAAGTTCCGAGGTGCCTTCGCAGGCATTCGGCGTGAGGATCGGCGGATCCGTGCGAATGAAGCCATGCGTATCGAAGTACTCCGCCGCCGCGCGCATAATCGCCGCCCGCACGCGCAGAATGGCCGACTGGCGCGGCGTCCGCAGCCAGAGATGGCGATGCTCCATCAGGAAGTCGACACCATGTTCCTTGCGCGTGATCGGATAGGGCGAGTCTTCCGAAATCTTCTGCGTAACCTGCACGGTCTGTACATCGAGCTCAACGCCGGAGGGTGCACGCTGGTCCTCGCGCACAGACCCTGTGACGATCAGCGAGGACTCAAGCGTAAGACCCTTCAGGGTGGTGAACGTCTCTTCAGAGACCTGCGCCTTCGGCACAATGCCCTGCACCGTGCCGGAGCCATCACGGAAGGTCGGGAAAAGCAGCTTGCCGGAGCTGCGCAGGTTATAGAGCCAACCGCGCACGGTGACGGTCTGGCCGATGTGGTTCTTCAGATCGCCAATGGTGACGACCGGGGCTTGCGATGAGGGGAGCTCTGGCGTAGTTGCGGTGGCTGACATGTCAGAGGTGATTCTAGTCGGCCCGGAAAGGCTTTGCTTCCCAGGCCGACCGGCACTTCCATTGCAGACGCGACTTGCGAATACCGCGTCTGCCGTCAACCGGCCTAGGAAACACCCTGCGGCGCGGGCTGCGGGTTCAGCGCTGCCGCCTGCTGTGCCCCCAGAAGCTGCGCAACCTCCGCGTCCGGGAAGGGATGCCGCTCGTTCAACATGCGCACCGGCTGGACGAACTCTCCCAGCACCTGCGGATGCAGCCCACGCAGACGAAGCAGCGTTTCACCCAGCATCAGCCGGATCGGCAAACTGCTCGGGTACCGTACCGCGAGGTCGATCAGCGCGCGCACTGTCTCGCGCTCTCCACTCACAAGCAAAGGTCCATTGCGGCTGCCGGCCGCACAGTTGATCGCCAGCAGCTGCTCAAGAACCCGCATGTAGATGTTCAGATCGGCATCGCGCGGCGGCGTGTAACGGCCCTGGCGCGGCGCTTCGGGCGTGTCGCCGAAGTGGGTGACAAGGTGAATGGCAAGCTGCGGCCAGACCGACTGAGCCGCGGTATGCAGCTCCGCCCAGGTGAACGGAACCGTGATGCTGGAGATCTCCGACGCGACCGCCGCGTCGCCGGCGATCTGGGGAACCTCGGGCGTGAGTGCCTCGCTGTCCAGCGCCGGAACCGCGGGCCGATCCGCGATGCCCGCTTCCGTCTCCGCGGGCTCCGCAGACGCCGATGCTTCCGCATCAGCCGGCGCAGCAGGAATCAACCGCAGCGTAAGCAAGCCCCCCTCGGGTATCGCCTGGATGTGCGTGGTCACCGCCGCACCTGCGCCGGCATCTCGCGCATACGCCGCCGCCGCTTCATCGGGCCAGGGCTGGCTCAGCATGGCGAACCCGGCAATCTCAGCCCACGGCACAAGCGTTCGGGTCTCCAGCGCCAGCAGCGTAAACGCGTTCTCTGCCAGGAACAACGGCAGCGCGCGGCTCAAACGGCCGGCGGTATCGGGAAGCCCCGCAGCCTCCTGCGGCACCTGCTCCGGCAGCGTTACCGAGGAGCCAAGAAACAGCACAGCCCCGCGCCGGTCACCCGCGGTCGCATAGAGCTCACGACCCGGCGTGTTCGGCGGCAGCCAGACAGGTCCATCAATCCGCAGCAGCTGCGGTGCGGGTGGATTCTGGGAAGCCTGCGCCATCAGATCGCGCCGCCGGATCTCCACCTCCCAGGCCCGCAACGGCTCGGCGAAATCCGGGCGGTCCAGCCTGGCAAGATCCCGCACCAGCGCAAGCGCCTCGGCCGACTGTCCGCTATCCAGCGTGGCGCGCAACAGGTTGCTGCCCACCGCCATGCCATGCAGTTCCGCGTTGAAGTGCGGGCGCACCAGCCGCAGCAGATCATCGACCAGACCAAACTGCCCAAGATCCCCACTGACGCCCTGCAGCAGCAGCACGGGCGAGGGCTGCCCGGCGCTCTCAATGGCCTGCTTGTACAGCGCTACGGCCAGCGACCGGTTGCGGCCATCGAGCGCGCTCCGGCCAAGAAACATCAGCGGCAGCCACGCGCCCGGCAGCGTCGCCGCGCGTTCCAGGGCAGCCTGCCAGCCAAAGTCGCCCTCACGCTCCCGGCCCCGCGCGGCATACAGGCCGACGGCGCCATCATCGTTCGGATTGGCCTCGAGCGCACGCCAAAGTGTCGCATCGGCCTCATCCATGCGACCCTGGCCGGCCTGCGCGCGCGCCAGATGCGTGAGCACCGGCGCCGACGGGCCAAACTGGCCGAGGTAGGTGACGAAAACGTCTTCCGCCTCCGCCAACTGACCGTTCGCCAGCAGCACCAGGCCATGCACCGCCGCGCCGCGCTCCGGCGAGGGATCTATCGTCTGCAGGTGTGCGGCCGAGGGCAGAAGATCCGCCGTCGCGCCGGCCTGCAACGCATCCAGAAGGATCGCCGAGAGCGCATCCGGATTGCCCTGCGCCTGTTGCAACGCCTGCGGCAGCAGATCGCGGCGCCACTGGCTCACGGGAATCAAAACCTCGCGGCCAAATTCGTCGTAGACACGGACACCCGGTTCTTCCAACGGAACCTCGTTCTGGGAGGCAGCGGCCAGCGAGCCCACGGCAGCCGTGTCGGTGGCAGCCTCCGCCGCTGACGGGGAAGAAACTGGAATCGCACCCGGCAAGGGCGGCGCAGGAATGGGGGTGGGCGTGGGATCGCCGGAGGTGGGGGCGGGACTCTTTTTGCGGAACCGATCGAGCAGACTCATCGTGTTCCATTATCAGGGCTGCGGCCCATGTGCGCTGAACGCACCCATCCGGCTAGGGGCTTTGCGGAAGCCGGAAGTCAACTCCGGCTGCACGGTTCACCCGCTGCGTCGCAGGGAGGTCAATTTCATCGAGCGGAATCTCGCGCATACGGGCATCCGTCACCAGCAGAGCCGAACGGGTAAGCGCATAGTTGCGGATCTGCTGCGCGGGCCGGCCGTCCTTGAAGACGATCGTGACCGTCTCTTCCTGGCGCGCCGGCGCGACACTCTGTGACCCGCCACTCGGCAACGCCCATGGTCCAGGCTCCGAGTCGGGCCCGTAGGCCGGTACACGTTCGCTCGCGTACGGCTGCGAAATCGCACCCTGTTGCGGCACGGCCCCGTTGTCAAACCCGGCGCCACTCCCGTACGGCGAGCCATCGCCATAGCCTGCACTCGTGCCTGGGCTATTCACACTACCCGTGTCCCAGAACGTGCCGCCGTCATCGTAGAAGGGATCGCCCAGGCCAAAGAACGGATCGAAGAAGAAGGGGTTGTAGAAGAGGTTTGAGCTATACAAGCCTGGGTACCCGTAACCATAGCCAAAATGCCGACCCCCGCCGCGGTAGCCATAGCCACGGCCACCCCCCCGGTTCAACGGATAGCTCCCGGTGGAACGGTTGTAAAAAGCCGGTCGGGCAGCAGTCAATCCACGCGGAAGGCCTCGCGAGCCGAGGTAATTCCCATTCAAAGAGCGGATCTGAGAGGAAGGGCCAAAGCCAGGGCGTCCCGCAAACGGAGCACCACCCCGCATCGGCGCACCTTGCCCAAAACCACCGCGGAAGGACGATCCCGATCCTGGGTACCCTCCGTGAACGCCCGCACCGCCGGAGAACCCGCCCGCGTGAGCCCCGCCGGCGGAAAAGCCACCTGCGTGAGCCCCGCCACCCGCACTTCCACCCGCGTGACCACCGCCCCCGCCATGTTGCGCGCAAGCCGGGACACCCAGACCCAAGGCGAGCAGTGTCGAAAGGAATCGCAGCTGCCGGACGGCCGGCGTACGCCTCGTATGAGCCTTGGCGATAAGCTCTGACATACCTGCCTCCTGGCAACCCCGTACTTGTTAGACGTGAGATCGCCCGCCCCGGCTCAGGTTCTTCGGGACATCCCAACGTACAATCGTGAAGCCGCTACCTGGGTCGGAGGAGCACCAACATGATCGTCGTGGAAGAAGCCGTCGAACTTACGACCCCGAGCGGGCCCATGCGAACCCACATCACCCGCCCCGCGGCGCCGGGCCGTTATCCCGGCGTGGTGTTCTACACCGAAATTTTCCAGGTTACCGGCCCCATCCGGCGCACTGCCGCCATGCTCGCCGGCCACGGCTACGTCGTCGCCGTCCCGGAGATCTATCACGAGTTCGAAGCGCCCGGCACCGTGCTCCCCTACGATCAGACCGGCTCCGACCGTGGCAACGAACTCAAGTACGCCAAAGACGTCAGCGCCTACGATGCCGACGCCCGCGCCGTGCTCGACCACCTCAAGCAACGCCTCGATTGCACCGGCGTTCTGGGAGCCATGGGCATCTGTATCGGCGGCCACCTCGCCTACCGCGCCGCCCTGCAGCCCGATGTGCGCGGCACGGTTTGCTTCTACGCCACCGACCTGCATAAGTCATCGCTCGGCAAAGGCCAGAGCGACGATTCCCTCCAGCGCGCGGGCGACATCAAGGGTGATCTCCTGATGATCTGGGGCCGCGGGGATCCGCACATCCCCACCGAGGGCCGCATGAAGGTTCTCGCGCGCCTGAACGAAGCCGGCGTCCGGCTGGCATGGCATGAGGTCAACGGAGCGCATGCTTTTCTGCGCGACGAAGGCCCGCGCTACGACCCCGAACTTGCCCGCCAGCTCTACGGCGAGGCCCTCGACTTCTTTCATCGCAGGCTCGGCGCGGGGGATCAGCCGCTGGAGTTAGCAGGCGCAGGAAACACCCGGCACTAGGGTCTGTGTCGGAGGTCGCCGACAGATGAGCCGCGTCACTTGGTTTCACTCCCTTCGGGGAGTACAACGGGCGTGTTGTCCCTTGGTCCTTCCCCGGGCCGGATCTCCTGCTGCGAGCGGAGACCGAAGTTGGTTCCTGTTCTTTGTTCCGAGTCTCCATCGCGCTCTTTCGTGAGCGATGTCTGACCTTTGCCATACCGCCTCTTGCGCGTTGCAGAAATCCTCGGAGACTCCACGATGAACATCCGCATCAGCGCCCCTCTGCTTACCTTCCTTGCCTTTGCTCTGACGCTTCCCGCTGCCGCCGCAACGCTGTGCGTCAACAGTAGCGGAGCTCCCTCCTGCTACACCACGATCTCTGCTGCAGTGGCAGCAGCGTCCGCCGGCGATACCATTCAGGTTGGCCCCGGCACCTACTACGAATCCATCACCGTCACCAAACCACTCTCCTTCACCACAGACAACGCCATCCTCGACGCGACCGGCAAGTCCCGCGGCTTCTTCGTCAATGGCCTGACCAGCCCCGGTCTCGCCAACGTCAACATCTCCGGCTTCACCATCCGCAACGCCATGTTCGAAGGCATCCTGCTTCTGAACACCTCCATGGCTTCGGTTTCGAACAACACGGTGATGAACAACAACCAGTCGCTCACCGCGGGTACATGCCCCGGGCTGGAGAGCTTCGAAACGAACGAGCAAAGCGACTGCGGCGAAGGCATCCACCTCTCGGGCGTGGATCACTCCGTCGTCACCAGCAACACCATCACCGGCAACTCCGGCGGCATCCTCAACTCCGACGACACCGGCCCCACCCACGACAATGTCCTCACCTTCAACAACGTCTATGACAACCCATGGGCCTGCGGCATTACCCTCGCCTCGCATCCCGCCTACCTGCCGCCCGTCGTTCCCCTCGGCACCACCATCCCCGCCGCTTATGGGGTGTACCACAACACCGTCTACGCCAACCGCGCGCGCCACGACGGCTTCGCGAACGGAGGCGGATCCGGCGTAGGCATCTTCGCCTCCTCGCCTGGGACCATGTCCTACGGCAACGTTGTCGTCGCGAACTACCTCACCGAAAACGGTCTGCCCGGCATCGCCATGCACGCCCATGCGCCCAACCAGATCCTCAATGACAACATCCTGGTAGGCAACACCCTCATCAACAACGCGGCCGACTCGGCAGACGCACACACACCCGGCCCCACAGGCATCAACATCTACTCCCTCATGCCCATCTCCGGCAATATGGTCGTCGGGAACTCCATCCAGAACGAAGCCGTTGACGTCGCCATCCACGCGCCCGCCATCCCCGTACCGTCCACCGCTGTCCCCGCGCTCGTCGAGTTCAATTCACTCGAGGGCAACGGTGTCGGCATTGGCAACTACGGCGTGGGCTCCACGGTGATCGCCCCGGAGAATTTCTGGAGCTGCCCGAACGGACCCACGATCACAGGGAGTTGCTCCACTGTCTCCGGTCCCAACGTGCAATGGGGTCCATGGCTGACAAACCCGCTTCCCACACTCCCCAGCTTCTAAGACAAAAAAGGGACGGCGTCCGCTCGCCGTCCCTTCACTCTCTTATGCGCTCGAACTCAACTGGATAGGCCAGATTGTCGTCAATGAGCAGCACGGCATGACGGCAAACCGTCGCGCTCCTCAATCCCCCGCAGCCTTCCCAAACGTGTGCCGCTTATCCTGCCCTCCGCTGAGTATCCCAGTCTTCGGATCTCGCGCTATCAACTCACTGTCCCCCCACGTTGTCGGTGCATTCTCATCCCGCGCGCCTGCGCGACGCACGGGATATCCCATCGCCTCCATGGCATCCACAGTGGCCTGCGGAAACCGCGCCTCAAACTCCAGAACATCCGGCAGGTACTGATGATGGAAGCGTGGTGCATCTGCCGCTTCCTGTACGTTCAGCCCGTTATCGATAACACCGATGAGATCGTTCGCCACCGTTGTGATGATCGTTGCCCCACCCGGTGACCCCAGCACATACCGCAACTGCCCTATCCGGCATACCGGCCCATGCCCCATCGAAAGGGGTTTCCCATTCACCTTCGGCTGCGGCATCCGCGGGCATAGGGAAGGTTCCGCCACAATCGTCGGCGTCATCGAGCTCAAAGGACGATGCCCCGGCGCAATCGCATTCGCCGGCCCCTGGATCAACCTGAACCCATTCGGCACGCCCATCTTGCTCGCAAAGTCATCCATCTCGTCATTCAACAAGAACCCCAGCGGCTCCACCGTTACACCCGAACCAAAGCCGAAGTTCAACGTGTACGTCACCGCCACCGCATTGCCCTCTGCATCTACGACAGAGTAGTGCGTCGTCTGGTGCGACTCCGCTGGCCTCGCCTGCACCTCCGGCGGTGCCGGCAGAAAGCCCGCAGGTCTCACCAGATCCTTCGACGCCGTAGGCTTCACCGGATCAATCGTCTTGCGCCATGCATCCGCGTAATCCTGCGAAGCCATCTGCGTGATCGGCAGCGTCGTGTAATCCGGATCACCAAGATACTCCGCCCGATCCAGGTACGCGCGCCGGTAGGCCTCGGTAATCAGGTGCATCTGCGCCGGCGAGCGGTCCGCGCCCAACGCATGCAGATCGTATCCACTCAGCATGTTCAGCGACTCCAGCAAGGCAATGCCGCCCGAACTCGGTGGCGGCGACGTAATTACCTCCAGCCCGCGATAGTGCCCAATCAACGGCTCGCGGTCCTTCACCTCATACGCCGCCAGATCCGCCGCGGTGATCAACCCGCCCGCGCTCTTCTCAAAGGCATCAATCTGCTGCGCCATCACCCCGTGATAAAAGTCGTCTGGATTGGCCGCAATATGCTCCAGCGTACGCGCCAGCTCCGGCTGCTTGAACACCTCACCGGCCTTGTAGAAATCACCATCGCGCTGAAAAATCCTGTGCGACACAGGTGTCGTCTCAAGGCGCGATGAGTGAAGGTTCGCCGCCTCTTCTGCACTCAAGACATAGCCATCCGAAGCCAGCCGGATCGCCGGCCCCATCACGCGCGCCAGCTTCAACTTGCCAAAGTGCTGCTCCGCATAGACCAGCCCCGCCACTGTCCCCGGCACACCGGAAGCCTTCGCGCCCACGGTGCTCATCTTCGGGATCACATTGCCTCCCGCGTCCAGGTACATATCGCGCGTGGCTGCCGCCGGCGCCTTCTCACGAAAATCCAGAAAGTGCGGCAGCCCCCCATCGCGCACCTCGCCCATGCCGCGAACACTGTCAGGGCGGATCAACATAAAGCCACCACCGCCAATGTTGCCCGCCGCCGGCAACACCACCGCCAGCGCAAAGCCCACCGCCACGGCCGCATCCACCGCGTTCCCACCCGCACGTAAAATCTCAACTCCCGCATCAGTGGCATCGTGATGGATGCTCACCACCATGTCATGCCGCGCGGTTACGGGCGCAACGGCCGGCAGCGGAGCGTACTTCGCAGCTGGTTGCACCACCTGTGCCTCTGCCATAAAGCCCGGGAGTGAAGCACACAAGGTGAGGATTACGCCCAGGCGTTTCGCGCTGGGGTGCTGCCGGCCACTTGTCCGTTCCATAACGCCGAGCTTACCGTTCCTCCTCGCTCCCTCACAAGGTTTGCAATCGATGCCGCTAAAGATGCCCTGCAACAACCGGCCGGAACCTGGGTTAAAACACCCCATGAGAGTTCGTCGGCCCGCTGCCCCGCAAAGCTGTTTTCGACAAGCAGCACAACACGCATACCGGTTGGTAGCCTCTCTGCTCTTCGCGCCTTTGCTCACCGGTTGCGCCACTGTCAAAGTTCACCTGGGCTTGCGCGTCGCACTTGCGAAGACCCCGGTATTGAACATGGAAGCAAGTCTTCCCCACGGCTCCGCGATAGCGCCCGGTGAGAACTCTCCCCTGGTCGTAACGTTCACCGGCCAGAACAACAAGCTGCTGGTCACGGAAGGTCAGGGTAAGGGCAAAGTGCTTTGGCGTGATCTCGCGATCGCCGCCTCCGTTGTCACCGTTAGCCGCAAGGGCATCGTCTCCCTTCCGCATGACCCGCGCCTGAGCGAAGGGAAGACCGGTCACCTGAGCATCACGATACCCAGCCAGCCCGGTCTTCACGCCGATCTTGACGTCCCACTCACTTACGCTTACGCCTTCCGGTCGCCCTACGCCGGACCTTCCGGCAGCGACGGTATCAACGGGACAGACGGCACCAATGGCCTCGATGGCTCGCCCGGTTCCATCGACCCGAACAACCCCTCTCCCGGGGGCAACGGCAGCAATGGCACGGATGGCGGCGACGGTGGCGACGGTACCAACGGTGGCGATGGTCCACCGCTTCAGGTCTTCCTCACCCTGCGCCCAGGCACGCCGCAGTTGTTGCAGGCCGGCGTTCTCGCACCCGGGCACAAAGAGCGTTTCTACCTCATCGATCCGCAGGGCGGCTCGCTCACCGTGATCTCCGCCGGAGGAGCCGGGGGAAGAGGAGGCAAAGCCGGACGCGGCGGTCGCGGCGGTGCCGGAGGCATCGGTTCAACCAACGGCTCCAGCGGTAGCGAGGGCCGCGATGGCCGCGCCGGTTCGGACGGCTCTCCCGGACGCGCCGGGACCATCGCCATCACCTATGACCCGCAAGCCAAACCGTTCCTGAACCTGCTGCATACGTCGAACCCGGATGGCCCGCCACCCACCTTCACTGAAGCGCCTGTCGCTCCCCTCTGGTGACGCTCCCCGCTCCCTCCTGCTTCACGACGCACTCGGATCAGGCATGCCCGGCAGCGACGGTGCGCCCGCCAGGCAGTTCGCCTGCAACGGGTACTGGCTCGCCGTGCCAATGCCCATCGCCAGCAGGTGCGTATAGGTCGTCAAGTGGTGCTCGCAGCCGATGTCGAACTTGAGTTGTGATTGCGCGTGAGGGATCAGCTCCGTCTCATCGCCAACGTGCCAGTACATCAGCGCGGGTGGCACCTTGGGCACCAGGTCCAGCCGGTTCACCACGCGGTAAGCGTTCGGCACCACATGGTTGAACACATGCGAAAACGTAAGATCGCCAACGCGCGGACTGGCCAGCGTGATGCACGTATTCGGCACCAGGGAGTGAGAGGCCAGATCCAGTGCAAGCAGCGTCGCCAAACCAGCGCCAAGACTGTGGCCGGTCACGGTGACATGCGTGCCCGGAGGAAACGATGGCGGAACCTTCGGTATGGCAGGCGTTGTCGCAGGAGCATCGACAGCAGCCTTGCCGGGCACCACGGGGATCATCGCGATCAGCGCATCCATAAACGTCTTCTCCGCACCGGTTCCCAGGAAGGATCCAGGCGTAAACGAGAACGAGTCGTACATGGAAGTAAACCCGTCCTCGGTTAGCCCGCCTCCGTCTACCTTGGAAAAGGGGCGCAGCAGAAAGCGGCAGTCCTGCATCCACTCCCACACCGTCAACGTGCCGCGAATCGCAACGAAGATCTCACCGGGATTGTCATCGTTCACCGCCACGATGCCGATCGTCTTCATCCCCTCAATCGCCGGTCGATCTCCGCTGATATCGGTGGCGAGATCATTCGCGTAGATCGTCCTGCTCACTGTAAAGCTCTTGCCCGCAATGACGGGTGACGTCTTATCCGGGCCAACCACCTTGCGGCCATTCAGGTCCGTGCGCTCGCCGTTGCTGTTCCAGTTAGTTGCAGCAAATTGGACAAAGCGTGCAGCATCGATGGCAGCTTGAATATTCATTGAAGCTCTCC
>CAZZWG010000108.1:0-11369 GCA_964657685.1 Verrucomicrobia bacterium Tous-C9LFEB
GCGCACCCTTGGGGTGGGTGAGGTCGCTAGTTCGAATCTAGTCGTCCCGACCATTCTTTCCAACAACACAAATCCTACAAATTCTGCTGATCCCCGGGATCGGAACAAGTCCGGGAACACAAACAAACATCGTGCCCGAAACCACGCCGATGTGGCGACCTCGCCGTTTGTCTTCCAGTTTGAACCACCCACGAGCAACGCCGCATGATTGCTCTGGGCCTGACGCTTGTCCGCCGTGGCGTAGACGCCAGGCGCAACTCCTGGTGACGCGCGCCGAAGAAAGTTCCTCGCTCGTCTTAACAACACGCCCCCGCAGCCTGCAACAGGCTTGCGACCGCAACGAATAGGATTCGCACTTGACTTGCTGTTCTCCACGAACCAGCGTCGAAGCGCCCCCAAACAAGCGCAGTCGCAAGATCTCCACTGGCTTGGGGTCGCGACACCGGATCGCTCTACACGCCGTCAAAGCGAGCGGCTGACGCCAGCCCAGTCGCCTCTCTAGAGACAAGCCCTTCCGCCGGCAGGCTCCCAACCCATTCGTGTACTATGTGGACATCGTGATGAGCACCGTTGCATCTCTGGCCTTTCGACCGAAGTTGATGCTCTGTTGTTGCCGCACGCCTTCCTGTTGTCGCTAGCGACCTTCCCCGCCACGACCTGCCCCTAAGCTGAACCTCCTCTGCCATGCGGAGGCGTAGTCAAATTCAGCAACTCCCGGGCAAACTCTCCGCGTACGAGTCATCGATCTCAAAGGACCTCATGAGAAGGTTTGCCGCACTTGTCTCTCTCGTTCTATGTGCCTCTGCGCTGGCGCAGCACGTTGTCACCTCACCGGAGCAGGCCTTCGGTTTCCCACCGGGTGCAGATCGCAAGCTCGCTGACTGGACGCAACTGGTCTCCTACTTCAAGACGCTGGGCACGCAGTCCGATCGAGTGCGCTACGAAGAGATCGGCAAGACGACCGAAGGCCGGCCCTTCATCACCGTCACGCTGTCCGCGCCGGAGAACCTCGCGCATCTTGACGAATACAAAGCCATTCAGGCCGCACTGGCCGACCCCCGCACAACTTCGGAAGACAAGGCGAAGGGTCTGATTGCCCGCGGCAAAACTGTTCTTGTCGTCACCTGCAACGTTCACTCCACCGAGATTGCCAGCTCGCAGAGCGCGGCACTGTTTGCCTACCGCCTTGCGACAGACAACAGCCCTGATGTTCAGGCGATCCTCCAGAACGTCATCATTGTCCTCGTGCCATCGCTCAATCCGGATGGTCAACAGCTCGTTGTCGATTGGTACAAGAAGTACCTGGGCACGCCCTACGAAGGAGCGAGTCCCGTGGTGCTCTGGCATCACTACACCGGCCATGATGACAATCGAGACTGGAGCTCGTTCACCCAGATCGAAACGCGTCTCGCGGTAGAAAAGGTCATCAACCCGTGGCATCCGCAGATCCTCTACGACATTCACCAGATGGGTTCGAACGGGCCTCGCATCTACCTGCCGCCCTGGGTAGATCCAATCGATCCAAACGTCGATCCGCTCCTGGTGCAGGAGATGAATGCGCTCGGCACACAGACCGCGCTGGAGATCGCGGAGACCGGCAAGCAGGGTGTATTAATCCACGGGGTATACGACTTCTGGTCGCCCCTGCGCGACTACATCGCCCTGCACAATGGCTTGCGCATCTTGACCGAATCCGCCAGCGTCAACATCGCGTCGCCAATCGACATCCCCTTCAGCAAGCTCGACCGCGGCATCGGCTATGACGCGAAGCTGGCCGCGTGGAACTTCCCTGATCCATGGAAAGGCGGTCACTGGACGCTGGGCGACATCGTTGCTTACCAGGAGGACGCGTTCTTTTCTATCGCGCGAAACGCCTCTACCTATCGCGAGCAGTATCTGCGCAACTACTACAAGCTCGGCGAGCATGCGATCCATCCAAAGGACGGACCCTACGCATTTGTGATCCCGAAAGAGCAAAGTGACATCGCAGCGACAGCCCGCCTGGTCAACACGCTGCTGATCGGCGCGAATGAGGTCGAGCAGGCCACGGCGGACTTCACCGCCGACGGCAAGTCCTACAAGGCCGGAAGCTACATCGTCAAGATGGCACAGCCCTATGGCGCATTCGGGAGATCGATCCTTGAGGTGCAGGACTACCCCAACATCCCTGAATATCCCGGCGGTCCATTGCAGCGTCCTTACGATGTCACCGCACAAACAATGCCGCTGCTCCTCGGGGTGACGGCTGTCCCGGTGCGCAAAGCGTTTGAGGTTGCGACCGAACCGGTCCACACGGTAGAGGTCCATCCGGGCACGTATACGCGGGTCGCCGGCGCACGCGGCTATATCCTGCCGGATACGGCCAACAGCAGCCTCTATGCGCTTTTTGCATTGCTGAAGAGCGGTGTACGCGCGTACCGTATCGCCGGCGCGGGCCAACAACCCGACACCATCTATCTGCCTCAACAAAGCAGATTGGAAGCCGCGCTCGCACAGGTAGCGGCAAAGCTGCCTGTCGAGCTGCGGGCCGTTGACGAAGTGCCCCCAGGCCCCGCGCTCGAAGTGAAGCTGCCGCGCATCGCTCTCTACCAGAGCTGGATTCCTTCCATGGATGAGGGATGGACGCGCTTCATCTTCGATCAAAATGGCATACCCTACACGCGCGTCGTTGATGCAGATATTCGCAAAGGCGATCTCAACGCTCGCTTCGATGTCGTGCTGCTGCCGGATAATGCGCCGAGCGCGATCACAAGCGGGCGGTATGGGCGAGGCGAAGAGGGCGAAGGCCCGCAGGTACCTCCGGAGTTTCGCGGTGGGCTCGGGGAAGCGGGCATGGCCAGCCTGCGCAGTTTTGCTGAAGCTGGCGGCACAATCGTCGCGCTGAATAAGGCATCGGCCGTGTACACCGGCAAAGACACCCCGGTCGTAAACGTTCTCGAGGGAGTTCCCGCAAAGGACTTCTATATTCCGGGTTCCATTCTGCAGGTGGCGGTCGACACCTCGAACCCGCTCGGCTTCGGCTCGCCACCTACCGTGCCCATCTTCTTTGAACAGAGCCCCAGCTTCCGTGTCGCGGCCGGCGTCCAGTCGGTTGCGACGTACACCAGCGAAAAACCATTGCTGAGCGGCTGGATCCTTGGTGGCCAGTACCTGCGCGGAACCTCCGCTCTGGTCAACGAACCCGTGGGCAAGGGACACATCATCCTGTTCGGCTTCCGGCCGCAGTACCGTGCGCAATCGGAGGTGACGTATCGCTTTCTCTTCAACGCACTGCTGTATGGCACATCCCGCAAAGTGGATCTGCAGCAACCAGAAGGTACCCCCGGCGGACGCAAGCCGAGGCACGCACAAGGGGAATGACATGAGCCCGATTGTCACCGCTCGCATCCGCTGTCGCTGTTGACCTGACACAACAAAGCACACCGTAGATTGTGTCGGCCGCTGACGTCTGTCCGGCCGATCATGCGACCCGGCGCGCCTCGACGGCGTGTCTCTCAAACCAGGAGAGCTTACATGTTCAAAAAACAACTGCATCTTGATTTCACGCAAAGCCCACGCAGTGGCGTACCGCGCCTGCTTCTCCTGCCGGCGATGGCTCTCATCGCTTCGGCAGCAGCGGCGCAGAGCTCTTCGGGGGTGATCCATGGCCATGTCACCGATGCGACCGGCGCTGCCGTTCCAGGCGCGGGGGTCGTCGCGCACAGCACCGCCGTGGGCGGCACATTCAACGCGGTCTCCGATGGGGAAGGCAACTACCGTCTGAACGACCTGCCGGAAGGAGCCAACTACACCATCGAAATTACGGCGGCAGGTTTTCAGAAGTATGTTCGAGCCGGCCTGCTGGTGCGGGCCGGCCTCGATGTGAACGTCGACATTCCCCTGCCGACAGGAGCACAGACAGAGACGGTCGAGGTGGCCGGCGATCCACCCCTGATCGACACGCAGAATCCGGAACAGGCTGTGAATCTAAGTGGCGAACTGCTGCGCAACGTCCCAATCACTGGTCGTCACGACTGGTCAGACGCTCTGCAGATCACGCCGGGCATCACGAGCGCTTCGTCGGACGCGCAGGGCGGTCAGACTTACTTCTTACGAGGCTCCGAAAACGAAAACCATGCCACCTTGTACGACGGTATGGACATCGGCAGCTTTCAACAGAACTGGCCCTCGAACACCATCAGCATCTCGAACGAGTCGCTCGGTGACCTTCAGATCAAAACGGGCGGTAACGACGCCAGTTCGCCGGCTGCGATGGGTATGGTAATCAACCTTGCCAGTCCTGTCGGCAGCGATCAGTTCCATGGCTCTGTGCTTTGGCTTGGCGGGCCTTCTTCCTTCAACGCGAACAACGTCGCAGGCGGCGCGGCAGCTTCCTCGGCAGTGGAGCAGCCGGACTTCTCTATCGGCGGTCCCATCAAGCGGCAGCGTGCCTGGTTCTTTGCCTCCGGACGATACATTCACCGCGATGATGGGATCAGCCAGACAAGCACGCAGACCACCTATCTCCGCGATCTTGCACCGGGCTTCCGCACCTTCGCCAATCCCTCGCGCGGTTTTGTTTTTCTCGGTGACGTCTCCGTGCAACTGACCGGCAAGCACCGCCTCATGGGACTTGTGCAGTTTGACAGTCGCAAACAGGACGCCAACTACCAGTGGTATGCCGCAAACATCGCGCACAGTCAGTACGGCGGCGGAGCCTATGGTGTGCGCTTCATCTCGCAGTGGACGCCGCGCCTCAGCACCCGTCTGTTGGCCTCGTACAACAACAAGGGGGTGAACTCAAGCCTGTCCGCCATCAATGGCGTGGGCAGCCAGCCGGAGGTCGACATCTATCAGACCGCAACCCTCTCCGGCGGCACGTACATCGGGCAGGGCTCGTCGCTCGTGACGTTGAATAATCTCTCGTCGGTCTCAACCAATCCCGCCAGTAAGCCCACCGCCAGCGCCGATGTGGAGTACACCATCTCGCGCGCGTGGGGCGAGCACGATGTGCAGGCCGGTCTCTACGTTGAGCCGCATGAGCTCAGCAAATCGACGACATACTACGCGGACAACGGCGCATTGATTCAGCAGAACGCCGCGCTCAAGAACCCCAACGATCCCACGCAGGGCTACTCGGTGTTCAGCGCGCAAAGCGTCAATGGGAGCAGCTTGCTTACCAGTTATGTCAGCGCGAAGGACGCGGCGTGGTATGCCCAGGACCGGTGGAAGCCCTTCTCGCGTTTGGCCATCACCGCCGGACTTCGCCCGGACTGGGTCTCCGCGTCAGATCGCATCGCAAAACAGACCATTCAACATAGTTGGAATTGGGCGCCGCGGATCGCGGGTACCTATGTGCTGACGAAGGATCAGCGCAACGTCGTGCGAGCCAGCTGGACCAGGATCACCGACATCACCAACGCGAGTTATCTCAGCGCATCGGCCGTCGGCGGCACCAATACACCCACGTCCACATCCATCTACTACAACCCTGATGGCACGGTGCTGAACACGATCGTTACGCCGGGCACAACGGCCTCCGCCACCGGGCGTACATTCGATCCCGCGCGTCATCAGGGCTTTGTGCGTGAGTGGCTGGTAGGCTATCGCGCGCAGCTTCCGCACGCGTTCACGCTCGACGTCAGCTACATTGACCGCGAGTACCGCGACCGGCCCGCCGCGATCGACACCAACCAGATCTATACGACGACATCCACCGGCGGCACCGTGTGGAGTGGCCTCGTCAACCCAGCCCTCAACAACACCTACTACCTCACCAACAACCACTACAACTGGCTCGTCTATCAGGGCTACGAGGTCACAGTCACACAACAGGGCAAGGCGCTCGGGATCTTCAGCACATACACCTATTCGCCCGACCACATGGGCGGCACCTGGCAGCCTAACGATCCGGCATCCATCATCGAACCCGGCAAGTTCGCTGACAACAACGGCATCGGTTCAGTGCGCGGCTACGTCACCAACAGCTACACCGGCGACACACGCGACCGCATGTGGCAGCGGCAGGACTCACGCACCGGCATCACCTGGAAAGCGCCCTGGGCCCTGCGCGTGTCCACGCTCTTCACGGCCCAGTCCGGCACCTCCGGAGGCCCCGTTGTGACCACCCTCACCGCGCTCGGCACGCCCTACACCAACCAGTTCGGCCCCGCGACGCTGAAAATCAACGGCCGCACGGTCTCCAACCCCCTCGCCACTGCTTACCGCTTCAAGTACGCAGACCGCGGTACAGGCCAGATCTATACGCCCTGGCTCCTGCAATGGAACGCTCTCGTCGGACGCGACTTCCGCATCACGGACCGCCAGGGCGTTGAGGCCGATCTGAACCTCTACAATCTCACCAACAACGGAACGGGCCAGCAGTTCGTCAACGGCAACAACGCTGCCTCCGGCACCTTCGGCCAGTTGCAAAACGTGCAGCTTCCTCGCTCCGCGCAGATCAGTGTGCGCTACCACTTCTAAATAAGTTCGTTTCCGGAGAACACCTTTGATTCACTTCCGCTCGTGGCAACTTGGCCTGGCACTCTCCCTCCTCTCTCTAACCGTCGCGCCGTCGCCTGCACAAATGCAGCCGCATCTCACCCTGCAGGATTTGCTCTCCGCTGAGCCGATAGGCGAGACCGCGCTCTCACCGGACGGCAACACGATAGCGCTTACCCGTGGCGGTCAGATCGCCCTGATGCCGCGGGCAGGGGGCTGGCCCACCACGTTAACCAGCACACCAGGCGGAAAAGCCGGCCTCTCCTGGTCTCCTGACGGCAAGCGCCTCGCCTTCGCCAGCCAGGGCAGCATCTGGACTGTCTCCATCGAGGGCGGCACGCCACAGCGCCTCACCGACGCGCCCGCGGGCAGCGGGGATCCACGCCAGGCCACCGACCGCGACCCCCACTGGTCCCCCGATGGCCACTGGATCCTCTTCACCAGCGGGCGCCGCGGGGGCAACAGCCTGCTCGTCGTCAGTGCCGCCGGCACCACCACCAGCTTCCTCACCGCCCCCTCCGAGGAGGCATCCGAAGGGCGCTGGTCGCCGGACGGACGCCGCATCGTCTTCGTCGGCCGCTCGGACACCTTCTTCAGCGGACGCCTGGAGGTCGCCCACTTCGATCCGCACACCGGGGCCGCCGAAGCCGAGCCCACCGTGATCTTTACCGCCCCCGTCGACCGTGGAGGCGGCTGGTCTCTCCGCGGCGCCGACTGGTCTCCCGACGGTCGTACCCTCGTCGCCGTTCTGCAGAAGGGAGGTTGGGATCACCTCTATCTGCTGCCTGCGACGGGCGTCGGGGAGCCAAAGCAGCTCACAAAGGGCGACGCCGAGGACAGTGAACCGCGTTTCTCCCCGGACGGCAAAACAATCGTCTTCACCTCCAATCGCGGCCTGCCGGAAAGCACCGGCCTTTGGACAGTTCCGGTCGCAGGCGGTGAACCCCGTCAGGCTGCCACCTTCAATACACCCGGTATCACCTCAGACCCTGCCTGGTCACCCGACGGCGGCTCTATCCTCTTCCACCATGGCTCGGCCACGGAGGCCACAGATCTCTTCACCGTCACCTCACACCACGGGGAGGAGCCCATGGCCCTCACCCACACCACGCCCCAGACCCTCAGCCACGCCTTTCAGGTGCCCGAGCGCGTCACCTGGAAGAGCCGCGATGGCCGCGAAATCGCAGGCCTGCTCTATAAGCCCCACACGGCCGGCAACAAGGCCAAAGAGCCAGGCGCGAAACTCCCCGCCGTACTTTGGATCCATGGCGGCCCCGAAGGCCAGGACATCTATCGCCTGGATGGCTGGGCGCAGTTTCTCGCGCAGGCCGGCTATCTTGTGCTCGAACCCAACTACCGCGGTAGCACCGGCTACGGCGAGGCCTTCCGCAACCTGAACGTCGAAGACTCCAACGGCGGTGAGGTCGACGACGTCGCGGCCGGGGCACAGTTCCTCATCGCCAACAGGAACGCCGACCCCGCACGGATCGGCATCGGCGGCGGCAGCCACGGAGGCACCATGGTGGCCTACGCAGTCACACGCTACCCGGAACTCTTTGCGGCTGCCGAAGAACTCTACGGCGTCGTCGACCGCGAGCTTTTCGTCTATCGCACCAATCCCCCGTCAGCAACCCGCTGGATGATGAAAATGGGCGGAAGCCCCTCGGAAAAACCCGACATCTACCGCCGCGCCAACGTCCTGCTCTCCATCGACAAAATCCGCACACCACTCCTCGTCATGCACGGCGAAAACGATCCCCAGGTTCCACCCGCCGAGTCCGAGTCCTTCGTGAAAGCACTACGCAAGGGGGGCAAGACGGTCTTCTACTTCACCTACCCCGGCGAGCTTCATGGCTTCGCCCAGCCTGCGCACCGCCTCGACGCCTGGGGCAAGGAACTAGCCTTCTTCAACCACTATCTCAACCCCCAGTTCGGCACGACATCCACCTCGGTGCAGGAAGTCGTCTTCCCAACCGGAGGCGTCGCCAAGGAGGACCAGGCGATCGCACATCCGGGTCACCAGGACTAAACACCGCGCCTCGCTCTTCGCCGAACCCTGATTGGCGGTGAGTGAGGTCGCCGGTGCGAATCCAGTCGTCCCGCCCACTTACCTCTTTCGCTTCCCCTCCGCCCCCGGCTTCTTCTCCACCCTGGCCTTGTCCAGCCGGTCCCCCATCGCTCGGAAAGCCTCCGTAGGCCCCTTCCACAGCAGCTCATCCACATCCGCAAACAGCGGCAGATCCGTCCGCAGCGTCGCCAGATTTCGGAACAGGTACGCCCGGTCCCGCTGCGCAAGCAGCACCTCCGCCAGCCCCCGCGGACTACTCACATTCACCCCCCACTCCTCCGCAGCCGCCGGAATCGCCTCCATCTTCCCGAACTTCGCCAGCACCGCCGCCGCCGACTTCGCACCCCACCCCGGCAGCCCCGGATACCCGTCCGCCGCATCGCCCACCAGTGCCAGGTAGTCCGGGATCGACGCCGGCCTCACCCCGAACTTCTTCACCACACCCTCTTCATCGCGCTCCTCACGCCTGCGCCGGTCCCGCTGCACCACCCGCGTCCCCACAACGCACTGCGCAAGATCCTTGTCCGGCGTACAAATCACCACCCGCGTCACACGCCGGTCCGCCGCCGCCAACGCCGCCGCCGACGCCAGCGCATCATCCGCCTCATACTCCTCCATCGCCCACACCGTCACGCCCAGCGCCCGCAACGCCTCCTCCAGCAACCCAAACTGCGAAAGCAGCGCCGGGTCAATCCCCTCGCCGTTCTTGTACCCCGGCCACATCCGGTTGCGGAAAGACTCAATCACATGGTCCGTAGCCACCCCAATGCGCGTCGTCCCCGCCTGCATCATCCCCAGCAGCGACCCCAGCACCCCACGCACCGCCGCCACCTCGCAACCGTCGCTGTCCTTCGCCGGCGGCATCGCGTAAAAGTGCCGAAACAGCTCATACGTCCCATCAATCAGCAGCACTTCCATCACAGCAGCCTACCGCGCCCCCCGTCTCCGGCCATCCCACCGCCTCAACGGGTATAAAGGTTGGGTCGCGCTGCCTCCGGGCAGACGAGCCACCCTCCGGAGAGAAAAAGCTCATGGGATCCTTGCCGTCCTTCAGTCTTGCAGGTCAAACCGCGCTCGTCACAGGAGCCGCCCGGGGCCTCGGCCGCGCCATCGCTCTAGCCCTCGCCGAAGCCGGCGCCGATGTAGCCCTCGGCCTCCGCGACGCAAAGCAGGACGCCGGAGTAGCCGCTGAAATGGAGGCGCTCGGCCGCAAGGCCCTTCCCCTCCAGATGGACATGAGCAACCTCGAACAGGTCCGGCACGCCATCCAATCCGTCGCCAAAAATTGGGGCAGACTCGACATCCTCGTCAACAACACCGGCGTCGCCCCCACCAATCTCGCGCTCAACGTCACCGAAGAAGACTTCGACCGCACCCTCAACATCAACCTCAAAGGCACCTTCTTCGCCTGCCAGGCCGCCGCCAAAATCATGAAGGAACAAGGGGGCGGACGCATCATCAACATGAGTTCGCAAGCCGGCTTCGTCGCGCCTCCCACCGAGTCCATCTACTGCATGACCAAGGCCGGCATCGCCCACCTCACCAAGTGCCTCGCCATCGAGTGGGGCCCCTTCGGCATCAACGTCAACGCCGTCGCGCCCACCTTCATCCACACCCCCGGAACGGCGCCCGCCCTCTCCTCGCCGGACTTCCACGCCGAAACCGTAAAGAACATCGCCGCCCTCCATCGCATCGGCGAACCCCCCGAAGTCGCCGGCGCCATAGTCTTTCTCGCCTCACCCGCCGCCTCGCTCATCACCGGCCACACCCTCCTTATCGACGGTGGCTGGACCGCCATCTAGCCCCCAAACGCCCCGGAGCCCCACCTGATGAGCCTCGAAACCCTGACCTACATGGGCCTGCCCCACTGCCTCAAACTGTCCAACGGCACCGTCGACATCATCGCCTCCACCACCGTCGGTCCACGCCTCCTGTTCTACGGTCCCACCGGCGGCCGGAACATCTTCGGCCACTTCCCCGACGCCTCCAAAGAGACCGCACTCGGTACCTGGAAGCCCTACGGCGGTCATCGTCTCTGGGTCTGGCCGGAGGTCTTTCCCGCAACCTACGCCCCCGACAACGACCCCATCCAGCACACCCGGGAGGGCGACTTCAGCCTCCTCCTGCAACAGCCCGTCGACAAGGCCAACATAGCCAAACAAATCCGAGTCACCATGTCACCCGAAGGCACCTCGGTCCGCCTCGAGCAAACAGTCACCAGCCACAATCTCTGGCCCGTCGACATCGCCGCCTGGGGCGTCAGCATCGTCGATCCAGGCACCTCCATCGTCCCCCGCGTCCCCTTCCAATCACACGACGACTACGTCCCCGTCTCGCAACCCGTAGCCCTCTGCGCCTTCACTGACCTCGAGGACCCCCGCTTCACCCTCGGCCTCAAATACCTCCTCCTCCGCGGCGACCCCACCCGCCCCACCTCCCAGAAACTCGGCCTGCGCAACAAGGAAAACTGGTGCGCTCACCTCGTCGAAGACCTTCTCTTCGTCAAACGCTTCACGCATGACGAGCACGCCATCTACCCCGACTACGGCGTCAACACCGAGGTCTACACCGAAGGCCGCTTCCAGGAACTGGAGCTGCTGGGCCCGCATCGCGTCGTGTCCCCAGGCGACTCGCTCACCCTCATCGAAGACTGGAACCTCGTCCCCAACATCTCCCTAGCTGATCCGCAAAACCTCGACCTCCTCGACGCCGCCATCACACCGGCAATCCGCTCTTTATTCAAAGCCGGGGCATAAACCCCGCTCCCGTCTCGTCAGACCTCAACTCACGCCCCATCCCAGCCCGACGTTTACCTCGTCAG
>CAZZWG010000109.1:0-11214 GCA_964657685.1 Verrucomicrobia bacterium Tous-C9LFEB
GGCCCCGGGGGCGGAGATCGAGAAGGAACGCGGAGCTGACGGGAAAAGCGGGCCGGGCAGCAACGCAGGTCTCTCCACTCCGTCGCAAAGCGCTTCCGGTCGAGATAACAGTTCTTCTGGTGGGGAGCAGAACGAAGCCGGGGTGGGTTCCCCGGCTGGGCATAAGGAGAGTGGGGGGCTGGGGCGGTTCCTGGCGCGGCCGGAGGATTTGCCGCGGAGTTCTCATGCGGTGGTGCGGACGCTTTTTCTGTTGTTGCAGGGCATGTATCTGGGGTTTTATGTGGGTGCTTTGGCGAATCTGGCGGAGGTGCATGAGCTGCTGGCCGCGGTGCCGGGAACGGAAGTGGTGTTTGTGGGGGTGATTGCCTCGGCGGCGTTGTTGATTCCGGTGCGGGTGTTTCTGGGGTGTGCGGTGATGTTTCGGGCGCCGGGGTTTCGGGGGCGGTTTTTGCGGGTGTGGTGGGGGGTGGTGGTGATGGATCTGCTGTGGGCGGTGTCGCCTTTCCTGTTGCTGCACCACATCAGCTTTGGGTTGGCTTTGGCGTGTGTGACGGTGCTGGTGTATTCGCCGTTTGCGCAGCGGTCGCTGGTGTTGATGGGGGCGGGTGGGGAGGATGCCGGGCGGCAGTAGATTTCAGCCTGGCGGCGGCGAGCGAAGGGGGAGGGTCCGGCCGACGTTGGATCGAGCAGGGAAGACCCTTCCGAACTCCGATACCTTCACGTCGTTGTGGTGCAGGGTCGGCTAAGGTAGCGGGAGGTTGAGGCAGGCACGAGAAGATTCGTGGTGCTATTTCACTGGTAGTCACTCCCGGCGTTCTATCCGTGGATTCATTTGAACCTCATCGCGCCAGCTTACCCGGGTGTGTCTTGGCATCCGGCGATTTTGCTTTGGCAGGGTTGCCTTGCGTACCGCTGTAATTGGCGCCCCGGATCATATGGCAGTCCGTTCTCCGTTTGCAGAAGAGTCTATTGCGTCACGGGTTGCAGGTCGGGTGCGGCGGAAGCAGGCGTCTCGGCGGTTCCAAGAATCAGTTTTCTAAGCTGCAGGAATGGATGCTCGACCAGGCAGTAGGTCACGAGAGCCACGGAGGATGAAAGAGCAACAAGGATAACCACTCCCAGCAGGTTGGACACGAGCCGGATGTGGCTCAGGTGCGGCAACACCGCTCCCACGACCCACGGCGCAAGGTACTCGTGATTGAGGTACATCCCAAACGACAGCCGTGAGATCCAGTAGAAGACGCGCGAGTTGAAGATCCGGAACTGATGCTGAAGGCCCAGCCAGACCAAAGCTCCGAACAGGAGGGCCAACGCCGTGAAGTCAAAGATCTCTTTTTGAAAACCATGCAGTATGCCTGCGACCAAGCCTGCGACAACGACGATGGACCATGGATTTGCGATCTTTGCCGTTGCGGTCGTCTGGGTTTCCCAGCAATTTGCGATGATCAGGCCAAGAATTAATCCGTCGCAGTGCGTGATCGACATGTAATAGATCGGCTGAAACAGAGCCGGGTCATGCGTGAAAAAGTGTCCTGTGCCGTGCACCCAAAGCGCAGCGCGCAACAGAGGCAACGAGCAAAACGCTAACCACAGCCATGGTCTGCACCGTTGCAGGCCGCCAGGTTTCCGAGCCATGAGGTAGAGCACGATGGGGGCGATGATGTAGAACTGCTCCTCTGTGCACAGCGACCAGCTTCCCTCGACGATGCCGCGGTTGTGGTAATTCGTGACGAAGAGGAGGTCTGACCAGCCGTACTCGTGCGCAGCGGCTCCGCCCCCAAGAGTCACAGCCACCGTGAGGACGCACAAGTAAATGAAGAAGTAGAGCGGCCAAATCCTAAGCCCACGCCGGATCACGAATCTGCGTACATCGATGGTGTGCCGGCGGCGGAGTTCCTTCCATAGTTGACCGCCGATAAAGAATCCGCTGAGCACGAAGAACAGGTCGACGCCTACCCATCCGTTCTGGACGAAGGGCAATCGCGAATAGGCTGTCGGCCCGTACGTCTTGGAAAAGCTGGCGCTGAGGTGACCGCTAACGACCAGGAGGATGGCAATCGAGCGCAGGCCGTCGAGAAAAGAAATCTGCCCGCGCGGGGGCCGCTTCAACTCCTTGAGCGAGCCGGAAAACAGGTTCTTAAGCACGGGCAGCCTCGCAGATCACATCCAGCCTCGAAGCCGATAGTAGAAGATTTTCCCTGTTTCTATAACAAGAGTCTGGAATCCCGACAATCGCCCGTACGGGTGCTGACCGAGCTTCATCACGTCGGGCACGGGATAGGGGACTACCTGCATCCCGAGATGGCGAAAGACGCGCTGGGCGCGGTACATGTGGAAGTCACTGGTAAGGAGTACCTTCGTTCCGGGCATCGTGCTGAAGAGGCGGACGGTGTCCATGCCGTTTTCCCGTGTGCTGTTTGCTGCCGGATCGGAAACGATAGCCTGCGATGGAATGCCCTCCGCGATAAGAAAATCCCGAATGCCTTCGCCTCCTCCACCGCTTACCACGATGTTGCGGAAGCCGCCGCGCCGCCACGCGAGTAGCGCGTAGCGTGCTCTCCAGTAAGAGCTATAGGAGATCGCGCCCTGGTCATCCCTGGCAGCGCTAAGCAGGATAAGCACATCGCCCTTCGGCTGATCGATGGAGCCGGCATACGCATGAGCCCACCAGATGTCGACAGGGGTGGCCATCACAAGCACGACAAGAAGCCCCCCTGCAGCAAGGAGCCGGAACAGCCAGCGACGGAGGCGTCCCAGTGCTGTCGTAAAGCGAGTGCGGACGTCAGTGCGCATGGACCGGCGTCTTGCCCTGCGCGGCAACTGATTGGAAGATGTCGAGCAACTCTGCCGAAACGGCCGTCCAGCTTCGGCTGTGGTGTTGCGAGATCTCGGCCGGATCCCAGGTACGGCCGAGCGCTGTATTTAAGGCCTCGGCAAGCGCACCGGCATCGTGCGGAGGGATCAGTTGCCCGCAATCCGCGCTCATGATCTCGGGGATGCCTCCGACGCGCGTGGCGACGACCGGGCGCCCACAGGCCAGAGCCTCCAGAACCACGTTGGGGCAGCCTTCCATGTAGCTGGGCAACGTGACCACATCGGCAGCCGTCATCCAGGTCGCGACCTCATCCGGCGCACAGGGGGGAAGCAGGTGTACCGATCCACCCACGCCGGCCTCCTGCACCGCGCGGCTGAGGTGGTCCCGGTCTGGCCCGGCCCCCACCATGTAGACCTGCAAGTCCGGCCGCTCCACGCGCAGGCGCGCTGAAGCATCGACCAGCTCACGAAGCCCTTTGCGGAGGTCCATTCGACCGATGTAGACCACGGTGGGCGCGTGCAGATCGAGCTTAAGTTGCCTTCTCGCCTCCGCTTGATCACGTGGGTGAAAGACCGCCAGATCGCAGCCATTTACGACCGCCCGGGATTTGGCTGGCGAGGCCCCCATTGCCAGGGCTTTTTGCCGTAGATCCTCACTGACTGTGACAAGGAAATCTGTTGTCCGCAAGACCTTCCTTGTGTGCATGGCCGAGATCGGATCGGCGATGCTGTGGATGTCGGAACCAATGCCCATCACGATAACGGGAATGCCAAGCTTCTTCCCGAGCTTCACCGCCGCATAGCCTTCGGGATAGACAAAGATGCTGAAGAGGAGGTCAGGACGAAACTCCTGAACAGGTTGCAAGAGCTCTCTCGCCGCGAGGCTGCCATTGAAGGGGCGAGACAAGAGCGGCACAGCGGGATACTGGAGATACGTGACGGGCACGCCTTCCGGTTTGTAGCCGGGGTCCAGCGCTTTGTACAACCGGGTGCGTGGCCTTAGAAAGGCCGGGTATTCGGCATTGGGATAGAACACGTGCACGTGGGCCTGATGTGCGAGCGCCCGCAGGGTCTGGTAGGCCGAACGCCCCTGCCAGGGCTCTCCGGAGCTTGGGAAATAACGGGTGATGACTGCAATCCGCAGCATCGCTCAGCCGTTCTGGAGCAACAGGGCTTGCGCATCGGCGCCGCTGTTGTCCCTTTCAGAAGAGATCGAGCGTAGCAGCACGGCGTACCGCTTCGCGAGGACGGCCCGTTCGTACTGCGCGATGACTGCCTGGTCAGGTTGGAAGTCTTCTCGCAGCAGCGCACTTCCCCGGTTGACGGCCTCGGTCAGCAGCTTCTGGATGCCGGCCACGTCCTCAATGCCCGCCCACCAGCCAGCATGCATCACCTCCAGCAATCGTTTCGTTTCGCCGTCCGGATGAATGGCTCCCAGGATGGGCTTCCCACCCCCCACGTAGTCATAGAACTTGTTGCCCACATTCAAGGGGTCATGGTTCAGCAGCAGAAGGTAATCCGTATCGTTGATGGCGGCCAGGGCTTCGCGCTGCGGGAGGAATCCATACAGTTCCACCCCGTCCCCCAGTTGAACCAAGGCTTCGCGAAAGCTCGGATCTTCGATATGACCGACGAACTTGAACCTCAGGCGGTTGCGGACCTCATCCGGAAGTCGCTGAATGGCCTCGATGAGGCTCGTGGGCGACGTGGACGCATAGATGCTGCCCACATGCGTGAGCAGGATTTTGCCGTCGCCGCGGGGTTGGGCCGGAGTCGCCAGCCGCGTCATCTTGGTCGCATCGTAGCCATTCGGGATCAGATGAAATTTCGCTGCGAGTTGGTCCGGATACCTGGAATGGATGAGCAGTCGCGCGGATTCCGTGACGGTCACAACGGCCGTGGCATTCCTGACGGCGGCTGCTTCGATTTTGCGCGCGATCCGCTGGGCACGGGCGCTGTCGGTGAAGGAGAAACTCACATTTTCGAACGAGGTCGCAATCCATTCATCGCGAAAATCGACAACGATGGGCAACAAGGGGAAGCGCTTGCGCAGTGACTTCACCAGCAGAAGGTTCGAAAAGGTTGGCACGGTGATCAGCACAAGGTCGATCCTGCGTTTGCGAATGATGCGCGGAGCCACATGCCATAAGACCGGGAACCACGTCACCTGTGGATCCGGCAGAAGGATGTTGTCCAGCAACCGCTTCAGCAGCCCGGGCTTCTGGCTCTTCTTTGCCGTCCCTGCGGGCTCTGTAGAGCTGGCTGGTGCGGAGGCGGCCGGCTTGCTGCCACCTCTCATCACGAAGCGCTTGATGGCCTTTTTGTATTTGAATGGCAGATCCAGTGTGAACGTACGGTGCACGGTCACGGAGGACGGGATGTCTTTCAACTGCGTGGGATCGGTGCCGACCGTGGCGGGGTTGCGCGTCGTGAGCACATCCAGCCGAATGCCTTCGGATGGAAAGTAGCGCGCCAGGCTGGCCGCGCGCATTCCACCCGTGCCGCCGACGGGGGGGAAGATGTAACTAATCAACAGGACGTTCAGCTTTTCCATGAGCTTGCCTCTACGAAATGCGTGGTGTGGGAATCGATTCCTGACCGTCAACTAAGGCCTGCACCGCAAGGTACATTTGCCATGCCGTGGCCCAGTGAAAATTCATGCCGCGGCGGTTAGCTTCTTCGGCAACCCACTGAAAGAGCTGGCCCAGACCCTGGTTCAGCAAAGGCTCAAGATTGCGTTCCACGGCGCCGTGCGTATAGAGCTTGAGGAACAGGTCTTCCCCGACTACCGGAGCCACATCGAACCATTGCCGGACGCGCTCCGGCGTCGGCATGTCGTAGCCTGCGATCTCTCCGGCTTCCACCCGGGGCAGCGCCCGGTTTCTGAACCGTAGCCCTACAGGGCCCGTGATCATCAGGAGATCGCCTTGCCGCCCGCCGTTGACTTCGGCTTCCATCCCCGTGTCGAATGACTTTGGCTGATTGTTTCTGTTCGCCTTACACCAGTAGATCTGGTTTACGACGTGGCCCTGGGTTGGGGAGGGTAACGACGGCATGGTGAAGTCGGCGTAGCAGCCTAGATCGCGTAAGAGCGCGATCTCCCCGTTCAGTCCGCACCAGCGGCCGTCCGGCCGTGAGTTGTCCAGCGCCCAGTTGCCGTGAATGAAACCAAACGCTGTTTTGCCCTTGTGCTCGCGCAAGAGGCCGTGATCGTTGCGAAGGCGGAGGCAGAACTCTGTGACTTTTTGCTGAAAGCTGTCGGCATGCTCGTCGCTGTGGTGGAGGTGGACTTCGACATCGCCAACACCCTGGCGAACCATGTCCGCGATGCCCTCAAGGAGGTCATGACGATACTCCTCCTGCGGATAGAAGAAGCTGTACTGCGGGGTTTGCCCGGCAGAGTCGCGCGGTGCTTCGGCCGCGATCCGGGGCCAGCGGTCGCGCCATCGCCCCACGCGCCCAAGCGCTGTTTCCACGGAAACGCCCATGCCCAGCGGCTCATAGTGGTCCGTAATGGCGAGCCAAACGCGCTTGGGTTTCCGTGCGAGGGTGCGGCGTCGCAGCCGTTCCTTCAGGTACGGAAGAAGCCACAGCTCTGCATGTCGAGGGAGGTTCATGAGCAGCTTTCCGCACGAGGCGTTTGGGAGCGAGGATTGAAGTGGACCGGGAGTAGAGACGAATTCTCTGGGTTTCCGCGGAGCGAGGGCTGCTGAAGAAGGATGTTCGCGATGCGCTCCAACGCTTTTCCGTTCAAGAAAGGAATGCTGTTGCCTGGCCCTAACGGACTCTGCACGGCCATCTTGATCTCCCGGCGCAGCGCTTCCCCGTCGCGCCCGATCAGGACGTTGGTGCCGGGGGTGATCGAGATCGGCCGTTTGGTGTTATTCACGCAGCGTAGATGATGTAGCCCATGCTGGATGGGCGGAGCGTTCTGGCGATCGCAATTGAGGTGAACAGTGGGACCAGGGCGCCGGCCAGGTTCTCCAGCCCGTACCAGCCTGTATTCCGCTCCATGATCTTTGTGTTCGACATCGAGCTAGTGACTCACTGCTGTATTAAGTAATTGCGGTAGACCATTCTGCAGTCGCGACACAGGTGCCACGGTGTTTTTAGAGATTGGAACAGAGACCTGCACCCACGCAACCGAAGCTCAATCCTAGCATCATGCCTTTCGGCTGACCCATCCCCCGGTCGTACCATCTTGTAACCAGATCTGGGCTTGACACGTCTTCGCTGTAGAGGGAGGATGCGAGGGGTCGTCCTTTTTCCATCGGCACGTTAGTCGGCCGGGTTGAAGATTACGAAGATGGAGACCGGCGACACCGTCGCATGCCGATGAACCAGTTCATATTAAAGATCAAGCGCGCGGAAACGCCGTTCTACGCTTCCCTCAAACGGCTCGGCAAGGCGGCCGTGACGTGGCAGCTTCCCATACCGCGTGGCCTGGACCCGGTCTATAGAGCAATTGTTCATTTCCGGCATCTCCGCTGGGAGTTTGAGGAAAAGGTAAGTGTCGCCCTTTTCCGGTACCCCGCGACCCGGGCGGTCTGCACGTCCGTGGGCGAGCGTCTGCGCATCGAGCAGGTTCCCAAGATCGCCGGCGCGCCCAGGATCTATATCGGCGACGACGTGTACCTGTCAGGGTATCTATCCGTTGCCGCAGGCAGGATCTTTCCCGACCCCACTCTGCGCATCGGCAATCGCACCTTTATCGGCAGCAACTGCTACCTCACAGTCGGCAAGCTGATCGAAATTGGTGATGACGTTCTGATCGCCGGAGACTGCTCGGTTTCGGACTACTCCGGACATCCGTTGGACCCGGATCGACGGGCCGCTGGCGAGCAGACCGATCCGGAAGACGTGCGGCCTGTCAGGATAGGGAACAAGGCGTGGCTCGGACGAGGTGCGAGGATTCTCCCCGGCGTGACCATCGGCGAAGGCGCTGTGATCGGCGCCGGCTCCGTGGTCACGAAGGACGTGCCCGCAGGCCATATTTGCGTGGGAAACCCTGGCCGCCTGTTGTCCCGCACGGTGTACGATCCGAAGCCTGTCCGGCCTGTTAGCGCGCAGCCTTGATGCCGTGCCGGGAGCGGTACCGGGGCGTGTTTTTGTAGAGCTCCATGTACGCGGCCGCCATCGCCTGCAATGTGAATAGCTCATGAAAGGCAGCTTCAGCGTTCTGCGCGAACCTCATTCGCTCCGTGCTCTGGCTGGCGAAGCGAACCAACGCATCTTTCATCGAAGATACGTCTGTGAGAGGCACCGTGAGGCCGCCGTGCGCCAGTTGGACTACTTCGGCCATGCCGCCAGCGTCCGTAACGATGGCAGGGATCCCCGCAGAAAAGGCCTGCAGCAGCGACATGGGCAGGCCTTCCGAAACTGACGACATGACAAAGGCGTCCGAGCTTGAAAAGAATGGCGCGACATCAAGATGCTGGCCCCAAAACGTGACATTCGCCTGGATGCCCAATGTGCGGCTCAGCTCTTCCATGCGGCTTCGCTCGGTGCCGTCGCCCACCATCCACAGCTGAAGTCCGGGGAGTTCGGCTAACGCGCCCTGAAACGCCCGCAGAAGAAAGCCATGGTTTTTCACTGCCTCCATGCGGCCAACATAAAGAAAGGTAAAGGTCCTTTTCTGCACGTCGGCACGCGTGGATGGCCGCAAAGGGAGGGTGCCGTTATAGACGCGAACAATCTTGCGATCCGGAGCGCTGCGGATCTCGCGGAGGTTCGCGGTGGTTGCATCGCAGATACCGACAACCCAGTCGGACAACCTGGAGGCAAGTGCATACTTGCGCTCCATGGTGAGATTCCGCGGCGGACCCACCAGGCTGTGGCGGGTGGAAACGATGCTCGCCACACCGGCCAGCCTGGCGGCAGGACCTGCGTAGATGCTGGGCGTTGGATTATGCAAATGCACAACATCGGGAGTCGTCGCGCGAAACAGCGAATAGAAGTTGAGAGCGGAATCGATAAGGTGCTTCCCGATCCCGTAATGCATCGGGAAACCCTCGTCCATCGCTTGCTGCCCAAGCGCCCCGAGCGCCCCGACAGCATAGATCGAGGGCTCATGACCTTCGTCCCGTTGCAGCCGGCACAGTTGCAGAACGAGGGTTTCAGCCCCGCCAACGGCCATGCTGTCGACCACATGTGCAATTTTCATCGTGTGCTCATTTGCTCGCCCGGTTGGCGGTGCAGCCGGGCTTCATCCTCAGTGTCCGCCATTCTCTGGTCCGAGCAGGGTGATGCTGCCAAAGGCGGGTCTCCCGCGCAACACTCCGCGGTTGCGAACTGGCCGACTTCACTGCAGATCTTGTCGCGATCACCCAGTTCATCCCATGGTAAGTGCGGTGTGCAACGGATCTCTCACCCGAATGCTCCCCTCTCGAATGGCGCGTGTCAATGCCCGTATTGAGTGACGAAGGTGGTAGGTCCGGGGGGCTCGTCTGCTGCTCTACGAGTGCTACCATGGCTTCGGTTACGCATATGCGCGAGCCCTGTTCCGTCTGCGGGACCTTCGGCTATTTCTGTCGTTCCTGCAATCGTCCCCCCGCAATCGTTTCACGAGTACGTCGAGTTATTGCCTGATGTCGAATACGAAAACCATAGCGCGGAACACAGGTTGGTACGGGCTTGAAAACCTGGTCAGCGCCCTGGTCACACTGTTTACGTCGATTGCGATCGCCCGAACACTTGGCCCATCCAAGATGGGCTACATCATCTATGTGTCGTGGATCTCGTCGGTTGTCACCAGCCTGGGTGGCCTTGGCATTCCCGCGACCACGCAGAAGTACATGGCGGAGTTCCTTGGCATGGGTGACAAGGGAACTGCGCGGCACATTTATCTGAGTACCTTGTGGCTGCAAATCGGGCTGGCCACCCTGACGACCGCAGGAATCATCTTCTGGGTGCTGCAGGACGCGGGCTCAGGCTATAAGCTCGCTTCCGTTCTGATCGTTCTGAGCATCTGGCCCGCCATGATCAACTCGATTGCGGCTCAGGCGAACGTGGCCACGGAAGAACTCTCCAAGAACCTGCCGGCATCCGTCATTTCGATCCTGATTTTCTTTGTCGCCATCCTGGCAACGGTCGTATTCAAGTTGGGTGTGGTGGGCGTCGGGGTAGCGGTCCTGGTCACTCGATTGGTGGACTGTGCAGTGCGCTTTTTCCCGACCACGTTTCGGATCATGGCCTGGGATGTACACCATGTTCACCCGGAGGGGCTGCGTCGAAGAATGGTCGTCTTCGCCTGGCAAAGTGTTGCAAGCATGATCGTGGCGATGATCGTGTGGGACCGCTCCGAGTTCTTTCTGCTGAAGCACCTGTGCGCAGACATCCGTCAGGTGGCGTACTACTCCGTTGCGTTCAGCATGGCTGAGCGCCTGCTGATTACATCCGCTGTGTTTGGATCTGCGACCGGAGCGACTATCTTCGCCCAGTATGGCCGCGATAAGTCGAAGCTGCCCGCGATCACTGCCGCCACCTTTCGGTACCTCGCTCTTTCTTCCATTCCGGTCCACTTTATTGCAGCGTCTCTGGCGTTTCCTGCGTTGCTTCTGCTCTACGGGAAGCAGTACCAGGGAGCAGCCATGGTGGTCACTTTGGCACCTCTGCTCTGCTTGCCCAAGGCTTTCATGGGCCCCGTCCAGAGCCTGCTTCAGAGCACGGAGCGGCAGAGCTACGTGATTGGAGCGACCGTAATCGCGGGTATCGCTGACATCGGTGTGGCCTGGCTGCTGATTCCGTCGCATGGTGCGGTCGGCGCGTGCATCGGCAGCGGCGTCGCGCAGGTCATCGCGGTCGCGGGGATGTGGGCGGTTGGGATTCACCTATATGGTGTCAAGCTGCCCTGGCTGCAGATCACCAAGACAACAATGATCAGCACCGCCGCCGGGCTGACGGCACACTTTATTGCCGCGCCGCTCCGTCCCCTTTGGGGCATTCTGCTGGGTGGGACCGCAGCTTGCGCTGTGGTGGTTGCCCTCTTCTTTGTGTTGCGTGTTCTGGAACCAGAGGATCGGGCGCGCTTCAATGTACTCACCGGTATGCTTCCACGCGCGATCGCCAGGCCCGCGGAGAAGCTTGTGGCTGTCCTGATCCGCCCTCAACTGGCCGATGCGACTCCGAGCAATGCTTAGCTCACGGTGCACCTCTTTCTCTGATGGGTTGGGGGGCCTCTGCCGCAGCAGATCGCACTTTTACGCCGCAAGGGTGCGTGCGTAGGATGACCTGTCCCATCAACATCAGCGTGGTCATTCCGGCGTACAACGCTGCACAGTTCCTGCCGCGGTCTCTAGCATCAGTCTATTCCCAGACGCTGCCTGCGGCAGAGGTCATCGTCGTGGACGATGGATCGACTGACGATTCTGCGGCTATCGCCAGAGGCTTTGGTGCGACGGT
>CAZZWG010000110.1:0-3201 GCA_964657685.1 Verrucomicrobia bacterium Tous-C9LFEB
GAAAATGTTCTCACCGCACGTCAAAGACCGTTTGCCCTGACCCTATCTGAAGATTGCCACCTTTCACCAGCACGCCGTCCTGTAGAACCTCGCCACGAGCTCCCGTGGGCAACTGCACGGTGGCCGTCGTATTGGCTGGAAGCTGCACGGTCAGATGCAAGCCTCCCGCTGCGGACCGTGTCCAGTCTGTCGACACGTCGCCATATACCGACGTGTACAAAGTTCGTGCATGGGTCAGGTGCTCGTCGGTGTGCGGGGCGATCACCAGATGATGAAAGCCCGGCCCAGTCGCGTCCGTGTCGATCCCGGAAACTCGCCGATACACCCAGGCCATCACCGAACCAAACGCATAGTGGTTGTACGAGTTCATGGCCGGGTCGCCCGTGTCGCCGTTCCACCGCTCCCACCACGTAGTTGCCCCTTTGCTCACCATGTACCCCCAGGACGGGTAGGTGTCACTCAGCAGCAGCCGGAAAGCAACATCGCTTCGGCCCTCCTCGTCCAGCACGGTAAGCAGAAACGGCGTGCCCAGGAAACCCGTGGTCAGATGATCACCGTGCGATGCGATGTCTGCGACCAGATGGTCCGTAAGGACGCTGCGCTCCTTCATCGTAGCCATGCCCGTATAGAGCGTCAGCACATAGGCCGTCTGCGTTTCACCCTCTACGCTCCCATCCGCATGGACGTACGCTTTGCGATAGGCCCTACGGATCTTCTCGTAAAGCTGCCCGTATCCTTTCGCCGCGTCGTCACGACCGGACGCTGCCGCCATCGTTTGCATCTGTTGCGCGACCAGTGCCCAATAGGCCGTCGCCACGAGATCCTTG
Organism: Verrucomicrobia bacterium Tous-C9LFEB; assembly: GCA_964657685.1. Lineage (GTDB taxonomy): Bacteria > Acidobacteriota > Terriglobia > Terriglobales > Acidobacteriaceae > Granulicella. Next base: position 828 of record CAZZWG010000110.1, read on the forward strand.
GGCGTCCGTGGATCCGGCGCCAACCAGTCAGCGTAGTTGGGTCCGAGATCATGCTGCCGCAAGGCATCCGGGTTGGAGGCTTCGATAAAGCGCATCCACCGCTCCATCGCCTCCCAATTCCTATCGATTACGCTTCGGTCGCCATACTGCATCCAGGTGGCGTAAGGCACAAGCACACCGGCGTCACCCCACCCAGGGGCACCCGTCTCTTCCGCCCCGACCAGCAGCAGGTTCGGCGAGATGTTGGCGAAGCTGCCGCGTTCGTTCTGACCGTCCGTCACGTCGTCCATGAACTTATGCGTGAACGCATCGATATCGAAGTTGTAAGAACCCGTCCGCCAGAACACACCGGCATCACCCATCCACCCCATCCGCTCATCGCGCTGCGGACAATCCGTGGGTACCGACACGAAGTTCCCCCGCTGCCCCCAGAGACCCAGCTCAAACATGCTGTTCAGCAAGGCGCTGGACGTGCTGAAGCGCATGGAGGGCTGATCCGGCAGGCTGTTCTCTACCTCGCCCACCAGCGTGTCCAGCCCCGCTCCGGGCGGAAGCCCTTGCACCTGCACGTAGCGAAACCCATGGAAGGTGAACGCCGGAGACCACTCCTCAACGCCGCCGCCCCGCAACGTGTATTCATCCATGGCATCGGCGTTGCGCAGGTTCTCTGTGTAGATACTGCCATCCGCCTTCAGCCGCTCTGCGAAACGCAGACTTACCGTGCTGCCACGCTCCCCACGCACACGAAGGCGCACCACGCCCACCATATTCTGGCCCATGTCGAAGAGCTGCGTACCGGGTTCCACTCCCGCTGCATTCACGGGTTGCATTGAGACCGGCTTCAACGTCTGCGAGACATGCGGCGCGGCATCCGGCTCGGCGCCCATGCGTACTTCCCTCGCCACCGTGCCCTCCTTCACCGGCGTCCAGGCAGCACCCGGCACGAAACCCGCGGTCTCCCATCCACTCTGCGCAAGACGGGCGTCGTAACTCTCTCCGCCATAGATCTCCGCGGAGTCCGTTGCATCGCGCATGGCCTTCCATGTCTCATCGGTGACAACCACCTTCTGCGTCCCATCGCGCAGCGTGATGACAAGCTGCGCACGCAGCAGGTCAGGCCCGCTGAACTCCCGCACACCGGCCCACAGCAGAGGGCTGCCATGCCACCCTCCACCAAGCTTTACGCCGAACGCATTGGACCCTGCTTTCACTTGCCCCGTCACGTCGTAGGTCTGATACAGCACGCGCTTACGGAAGTCCGTGAAGCCCGGCGTCAACTCGTTCTGGCCCACGCGCTGGCCATTCAGAAAGGCGCGATAGCTTCCCATTGCAGTGATATAGAGGCGCGCCGAGCGTATGCCGCCGTGAACAGCAAACGTGGTTCGCAGCAAAGAGACCTCTGTTGACACGCGGTCAGGCGCCGCTATCATCTGCTGCCGGTCCGATCCCACATTCACCCGCAGATCGCTCAGCGGTCCGATTACCTGTGCCGGTTGCCACGGCGTCTCCGCATTCGTTCGCGCGGTCCAGGATCCATCGCTGACAAGCTGTTGAACACGGCCTTGCGCGTCACGCAATTCCAGCACCGCAGCAAAGCCATTCGCAACCGTGCTGCCCTTCTCTGCCCCCCGTGCCGTGGTCCGCACCACGATGTCGTTGTCTCCGCCGGCACCCGGACCGGCATGCAACTGACCGCGCACATCTTCTCTATCAAACGCACTCCACTCCTCCTTGCGCCCCGTCTCCTGTCCATTCACCTGCGTAGAAAAATCGCCGCCCGTCAAGCAATGCAGAACGGCCGACGCCGGCTTCGCATCAAGGTGCAGCGTGTAGTGGAACTCCGCGGTTTGCCGGCCTGGTACATGGCGCGCATCCCCGCCCGGCACCCACAACCAGCGCGCCCGACCCAGGGCCTGCGCCTCCGCAACATCCGTGTAACCGATCCACTTTGCCTTCCAGGAATCCTTTGCGATAAGGCCCATCTCCCACCACGCCGGCTCCGCAGACACCTCTTCCCTTCCGCCGCTGTCCCACGTGCGAACGCACCAGAAATAACGCTTGGTGGCCAGGAGCGCCGGTCCCCGATACGGAATCCCAACGGACTCGTTGGAGCTAATTTTGCCGCTATCCCAGACATCCGGCTTGTTCGCTCTCAAGAGCGATGGGTCGCTTGCCACCTCAATCCGGTAAGCAGTCTGCACCCAGTTCTTCCCTGTATCGTCGCTTCGCCACGACAGCGCAGGCCTCGCATTGTCCATCCCAAGCGGATCCGTTCGCGAATCCACACGCAGACCGACCGGCAGCGCAAAAAGTCGTAAGGCGCTGCTCATCAGCATAAGCAGCAGGACTGACCATCCTCGCGGGCCTCGTGCGT
>CAZZWG010000110.1:3301-11197 GCA_964657685.1 Verrucomicrobia bacterium Tous-C9LFEB
TGTTTCCGCTGGATCGCCGGTCCATCTGGCAGGAGATGGAAGCAGGCGATAGAATGCCGCGTGCCCCGAATCTCCTTTTGCGTGTCCACTCGCTGCTTCGTACCCTCGCCGCTCAGTCAAGAGGCCAGATGAGATCTCTTGCCCTGCTCTTCGCTTTCTGCACGACCATGGCGAGTGCGCAAAGCGCCACTCTGCCCTATACGGCCGCGCCCCTCGCGGCCTTGCCCTATTTCTCGCCGCACGCCGTCGATCTTCCATCGATCTCTCAGGAGACGATCGCTTCCAAGCCGTTCTCCGTCATCGGTCCCCGTGGTGCCGTGCTCGGCCAGCAGGATGGAACCCTGGAAGCGTGGATCTTCCCGTGGAAGATCCTCAGCGGTCTACGCATCACGGCCAACATGCAAAACTATCCCGTGCCCATCAACGTGAATGAGCATGCGGCGCAGATTGAAGTGCAGCCGGACGCCACGATCATCACCTACTCGCATGCGAACTTCACCGTCCGGCAGATCATGATCGCGCCCAAACGCGCCCCCGCCAACGTGGGAGCCATGATCTTTTTTCAGATCGAAGCCGTGCGGCCCATGGATCTCACCTTCAGCTTCGAACCAAAGATGCAGCGCATGTGGCCTGCGGCATCGGATGATCAGCCCTCGCCGGAATGGGTGCCCGATACCGAGGGCCACTCCGGTTTCTACCTCCTTCACCTTAACTTTCCCGATCACGCCGCAGCGCTGGCACTCCCCGGAAGCGGCCCCGGCATTCTTGCGCCCTACCAGGAGCGGGCCCATTCCTATCCGCTGCAGTTCGTCCTTCATTTCGACCCCGGGAGCGATCGCAATACGCTCTTCCCTCTGCTGATGTCCTTTGCCGATGGCGCTCAGTTCACATCCAAGGCAGCGATGCATGACAGCCTCACTACGCTGAACGCGTCTGCAAGAGACCTCTTTGAGGCCAACCAAACCTACTACCGCAATCTACTGAACACGCACACCAGCATTGAGACGCCCGATGGCAAATTGAACCAGGCATTCACCTGGGCGATTGCGGCGATCGATCAGCTGAAGGTGAAGACCACACCGGATCTGAAAGAAGAGGCCCTCACCGCGGGCTTCGTCGCTTCGGGTGATGCCGCACGTCCGGGCTTCGGCTGGTTCTTCGGACGTGACTCCCTGTGGTCGCTCTATGCAATCAACAGCTACGGCGACCAGGAAACCTTCCGCTCTGAGATCGAGTTCCTGCTTGCGCGCCAATCTCCCCAGGGTCAGATCATGCACGAGTGGTCGCAAACCGCCAACCTCGTCGACTGGAAGTCAGCGGCCTACGAGTACGCCTCCGCGGACTCGACCCTTCTGTTGCCGATGGCCATGGACGACTATTTGAAAATCACCGGCGACACGGCCTTCGTCGCAGCGCACTGGGAACAGCTCGCGCGTGCGTGGCAATTTCAGACCACCCACAACTCTCCCGACGGTCTCTACAACAACCGTCAGGGCACCGGCTGGGTGGAGTCCTGGATCCCTTCCATGCCGCACCAGGAAATCTACCTTGCCGCGCTCGATGAGCAGGCCAGCACCGCGTTTGCACATCTCGCGCAGGTGACCGGGCACGCCGATGCAGCCAAGGATGCGGAGGCACGCGCCCTGCGCGTGGCGCCCGTGATCGAGAAGGAGTACTACCTCCCTGACGCCCACTTCTATGCTTTCAGCCATAACGACGATGGCTCCACCGACAACACCGCCACCATCTTTCCGTCCGTCGCCTGGTGGGACGGCAGCTATAAACTCCAACAGCCCGAGGCCATGATGCAGCGCTGGGCGTCCAGCGAGTTCTCCACGGATTGGGGCACTCGCCTGCTCAGCGAGAAGACGTCCTTCTACGACCCCATCAGCTACCACCAGGGCACCGTTTGGCCCTTGTTTACAGGCTGGGTCTCGGTCGCCGAGTACCGCGCGGGCCATCCGCTCTCCGGCTATGCGCACCTGATGCAGAACGTAAACCTGACCTGGGCACAGGATCCCGGCACCGTAACGGAACTGCTCTCCGGCCAGTTCTACCAGGTGCTCGGCCGCAGCACTGCCCATCAGCTGTGGTCTTCCGCCATGGTGATCTCCCCGATCCTGCGCGGCATGTTTGGCGTGGAGTGGAATGCGGCCGGCAAGACGCTCACCCTCAATCCCCATCTGCCCGCGAGCTGGACCGAGGCAACGATACGCCGCTTGCCGCTTGCGAACTCCACCGTGGATCTCACCCTGCAGCGCCAGGGTGCAGCATGGATGGTGAGAGCATCCGGTCCCGGCGCCGCAGCAGTCAAGTTGCTTTCGACGCTCCCGGGATCCAGGGCATCGGTCGAGAGCCTGCGCATCCCCTTGCCCCCAGTGGAAGTCGGCACGGTAGAGGAGTTGCCTGACTTCGGATCGCAGACACGGCATCTCAAAGTGGTGCGCGAAGACCGCAGCGCGCATTCGCTGGATCTCACCATCGCGGCTCCGCAAGGATCGAAACAGACACTATCCTTCCGCATCAATGGCGCGTCCCTCCATCCGTCTATTGAGGGCGCTGTGCTGCAACCCGGGATGCGGAACGGCCTCGGAACGCTGGCGGTCGACTTTCCCGAAGCGCACGGAGGCATCACGGGTGAGCCGCTCTACGTACAGGAGACAATCACCATCCGTTGGTAGCTCTTCGAAGGAAGAGGCATCGGAGATCTCAAAACATGCGCAGCGTCTGTCCATGCCGATCCGCCGGTACCGACGCGCTCCATCCTCCCGCAATCTGCTGCAGCGCTTGCTTGTGCGTACCTACCTGCGCAGACCGTGTCTTCGGCTCCCACCCAAAGACCTCCACCTGGTAGGAGTCCCACCATGGCTTGAAGTCGCCTTCCTGCGGCTCCACCTTGACCGTCATCGAACCATCAGCTCCAGTGCTGCAGGAGAAGCGAATGCGCGCATACTTGCCTTGCCTGAAATCAAAGCTGTGTCCATCGTCCGTATAAACCTCCCCGGCGCAGGCGACAGCCGCATCACTCGCCGGGTACACGCGCAACGTCAGCGGTCCTGATGGCTTCTCTTCGGTGCTTTGCGTCAACGGCTCAAGGGGAAGGATCGAACCTCCGCGCACATAGACAGGCAGCGTGTCCAGCTTCGGCTCAATCATCAAGGGTTTCACCGGGTGCAACGTATCGCGCTGCTCCAGATCACGCACCTGCATCTCCTTCACGCGCTCGTATGGTGCTCCAGTCCAGTAGTCGTACCATGTGCCGGGCGGTAAATGAACCTCGTATGGCGCAACCTCCTCCGGCGATGGATTCGGCGCCACCAGCAGGTCAGAACCTACAAGAAACTCACTTCCACCCGCGTCCAGATCCAGCGGATGATCATCCACCGTCGCATGCGGAAACTCCACAAACAAAGGACGCATCATCGGTACGCCATCATGCGATGTGTGCTCAACCGTTGTGTACAGATACGGCAACAACCGGTAACGCTCTTCGATAAAGTGGCGCCGGATCGCCTCCTGCTCCGGCCCATCCACCCACACCTCATGGGGCCGGGTGCCCTTCGCCGAGTGGTCCCGATCGATAGGCTGAAATGCTGCAACCTCCAGCCACTTCGTCAGTAGATCCGGCGGCGGCGATCCCGCAAAACCACCCACATCCGCGCCCGCCATCGAGAAGCCACTCAGCCCCAGATTCATCAATTGCGGCACCGTCATCCGCAGGTGATTCCACGTCGCGCTGTTATCGCCGGTCCACGTGACCGCATACCGCTGCCCACCCGCGAAGCTTGCGCGCGTCATCACAAACGGTCGCTCGTTGGGCCGCAAAGCCAACGCGCCCGCGTACGTCCCTTCAGTATTCAACATGCCGTACACGTTGTGAATCTCGCGATGATCTGTAGTGCGCTTCACAAACCCAGGCATCTCGATGCGGTGCTGCACATCATCCGGCATCGTCTTCGTAGGCGTCCCGAATGTGGCAGGTTCGTTCATGTCATTCCAAAAACCGGCAACCCCATCGCCAACGAATTCTTTATAGAGCGAACCCCACCAGGCAACGGTACGCTGCTGCGTGAAGTCCGGAAACACGGATGCTCCAGGCCACACCGTACCCACGTAGGTCGATCCATCCGGCAGCTTGACGAAGTGGTCTCCCGCAACGCCGGAATCATACGGCGCATACCCTGTTCCCGGCTGTCGCGCGATGTGCAGATCCGTGATCACCACCAGGTGAAACCTGTCGGCCGCAAGATCCTTGACCATACCTTTGAAATTTGGAAATCTCTCCGGGTCAACCGTGAAGGGCATGTTGTTCTTCTGAAAATCGATGTCCAGCCAAAGTGCATCCGAGGGGATCTTGTCAGCACGTAGACGATGCTCCACATCCAGTAGCTGCGACTCTGGCGAGTACGTATAGCGCGACTGCTGAAATCCGAGCGACCACAGCGGTGGCAGCGGTGTCGGCCCCGTAAGCCACGCATAAAGGGACAACACCTGGCGGGGCTCCGGTCCGTAGAGCAGGAAGTAGTCCAGTGCCCCCGCTTCCGCGCCAAAGCTGTATTCGTCCCTCTTCTCCCGTCCGAAATCGAAGAAGCTGCGGTACGTATTGTTGAACAGAACCCCCAGCGTTCGACCCTGCCGAAGATGGAGAAAGAACGGAATACTTTTGTAGATCGGATCCGTCGATTCCTGCCATCCAAACTGGTCCGTATTCCAGAGCGTGAACGCCTCACCGCGCCGGTCAAGCGGACCCGGCTTGTCGCCCAGCCCAAAGAAGTGATCGTCCTCCGTCGCTCGCAGGCGAACACGGAAGTCTTTGCCGCGATAGGCAACGGGTTCCGCGTCCTGCTGAAGAACGTGCCCGTCCATATCCGACACCGTCAAAGAAAGGTTCGGCGCAATGGCGATGTGTAACCTTCCCGTACGGAAGCCCTCCGGCTCCGGCGTCACCGCAACACGCGCATGCAGCGCGGAGGGAAGTACAGCCCACGACGCATCTTCCGGCTCATGGCCGGCATTCCACACGCGCACACGCACAACCTCATCACGCGAAGCCGTGACCTCGACAACCTCGTCCCCATGCTCCGCCCGGACGCCGTTGGGAAGGTGCTGCATGGCCTGCGCGGAAGCGCGTCCCATGGCATGCGCCAACAGAACACCACACAGCAGCAACGCAGAGAAAGTTCGTGTACGCATAAGTAGCTCCTTGCCTTCGGCCCCGCGGTACGCGCGGCGGTCATGGTGCAAAACTATCGGCACGGCAAAACAACAAAGGCCGTCTTCGGAAGCAGAGTCAACTGCCCTGCCCCCATCTCTGCCTTGCTCTCCCCTGCCAAAGCGGGCCCAGGTTCGCAGCCCGCAAACGCCGTGTCATTCAGGTTCACCTGCACGGTGCCGAGCGCATCGCGCTTCAGCAGCACCAGCAAGCGCTCCGGCGCTTTGCCGGGTGTTCCATCCGCGCAACCAGAACTGCCGTAGCGTCCAATCACCAGCGTATCCGTTCCCGCCAGCAGAACCTGTTCCGCACCGCAGGCAAGTGTCGGATGTTCACGACGCAGCTTTGCAAGCTGCTGAATGGTAGTGAACATCGCCTGCTGTTCCGGCGTGCGTCCGCTTGCCTCAAAAGCATTTACCGATGCCCCTGGAAATCCACCGGGGAAGTCATGCCGGTCGTCCGGATCGCCTCCACCCCGCATCGCCAGTTCATCGCCGGAATAGATCTGCGGCGTGCCCCGTGTCGTCATCAAGAAATCAAAAGCAAGCGCACGCAGCTCCGCTGAAGGAACCTCTTCCGCCAGCCGCGTCGTGTCATGGTTGCCGGCAAACGGAACCAGCCGCTCCGGATGCGGGTAGAGTTCATCAGCCGCCAGCACAGTCGCAAGTTTGCTCATCGGCGCGCCTTTCGCAAACACATCCCGTATCGCGAAGTACGTTGGGAAATCGAAGGGCGTGTAGAGCTTTGTATCTTCGCCTGCAAGCGTGTTCCCATCCGCAAAAGCAGAAGTAATCACCGGGTCTCCATCGAACACCTCCCCCACCTCCGTAAGCCGAGGAAACAGCGTCTTTAACTCGCCATCAAACCCATTCCAAAACCCGCGGTTCACATACGCGAACGTGTCGATCCGCAGCCCGTCAGCCCCCGTCTGCTCAATCCACCACACCGCGTTCTGCCGCAGGTACTGCGCCACCGCTGGATCGTCGGTGTCCATATCCGGCAGCGCATCCGCAAACCAGCCATGCAGCGTAGCGGACCGATCGCGTTCTGGCGCATGCGGATCGATCAACGCATGAAAGTTATACTCCGCCTTCACATGATGTGCAGCAGTGCCATGAAACCACTCCGGCGTAGGCTCATCGCTGACCCACGGGTGCGCAGGCCCTACATGATTCGGCACCGTATCCAGAACAAGCTTCATCCCCCGCGCATGCAGCGCCTTTCCCAATGCCGTTAAGTCAGCACTTGAGCCATAGTGCGGATCGACACCATACAAATCCGTTGCGCCATACCCATGGTAGGAGTTCGCTTCCCCATTCACATACACCGGTGTAATCCACACCGTCGTGACGCCAAGTCCCTGCAGGTAATCCAGGTGACCCATCACCCCGCGCAGATCCCCGCCATGCCATCCTCGCGGCTTGGCGCGCTCTGCTAGCGCTTCGGCGCTGGAAGCAGAGCTATGGCCGTCGAGACCGTCATTGCCGAGGTCCCCATCCGCAAAGCGGTCCGTCATAATTAGGTAGATCACATCACGCGGGTTGAAGCCCGCCATGCCCTCACCCGCCCGCCGCGGCGCAGCAAACGTATACGGCACATCCATCTGCTCCGTCCCCTGCACAACATGCAACAGCACACTCTCCGGCCGCGCAGGGGAAGCCGACAGCGTAAGCTGCGCCCAATGCCCGTTCTCCGAGAACACCATACGCTCAATCCGCAGAGCCTTATCGCTTAGTGCGAAGTGCGCATCTTTGAGTCCTGTTCCATGCACCAGGAGCATGGGCGCAGGCAGTGTGCTGTACCAGTTAGGTGGGTCGATCTTGGTCACGCTGAGCGAACTCGACTGAGCGAGCAAAGCATGAGCCGCGACCAAAAGGACGAAGGCAAACTTACGCATGTAATTTTTCCTATAAGCCAGGGCCAGAAAAAAGAGCGCCGCACCTTGGAGGGTAGCGGCGCTTGAGGAGAGAACAACACTTCTGCTGCAGACCGAGTCGCCCCGGTCTGCAGAATTGTGGTTAGAAATCGAAGCGCGCTTCCAGCTGCATCTGGCGATTGCTCTGGTAGCGAACACCGGTAATCTGCCCGAAGTTGCCGGTGAGCGAACTACCTGGATTGGTGAACTGAGGCGTATTGAAGACGTTGAAGGCATCCCCACGCAGATTGAGTGAGTAGCGTTCCGTCACGTGGATATCCTTCTGCACACCGAAGTTCACAGGACGATACCCTGGGCCGTAGACCTGATCGCGATGGGCTGTACCGAGCCTGTCGTAAACATATTGCCCATTCGCTGCATAATGGTTCGGAATATTGCCCGAGAAAGCAGCTGTATTGAACCAGTGATTCAGCGTTTTCGGATAGCTGAGCGTACCAACCAGATCAGGCTCGTTGCCGGTGTTTTCCGCGCCGCCGGTGCTTAGATCAAACGGCTGACCCGTCTGCAAGATGGCAATCACATTCAGGTTCCAGCCACCGATCGCCCAGTCAACCGGACGAGGCACATTGGTGCCGAAGGCCTGGCCGCGCCCGAATGGCAGAGTGTAGATGCTCGAGAAGCTGAACGCATTCCGTTGATCCTGCCCTGAATTACCGTAGCTGGCATGCGGGGCGTAGTACAGGCAGAGCGTCCCACAAAGATCATCCATCGTGTGCGACCAGGTATACGCACCTGTAGTGACCAGGTT
>CAZZWG010000111.1:0-2927 GCA_964657685.1 Verrucomicrobia bacterium Tous-C9LFEB
GGTAACTGTGCTGAAGCGATGGAGTTCTACCGCACATGCTTCGGTGGTTCGCTAACCCTGACACGGCTCGCGGACACGCCCATGAAGGCGCAGTTCCTTCCGGAGCAACATCACAAGATCACCTACGCTCTCCTTCAAAGTGAAGCGGTCGAGATCTCAGCCACGGACTGGCTTCACCCGGTGCGTCAGCGACAACAAGGCAACAACACGGCGATGTATGTCTTAGGAGACAGCATCGACGAGCTTCTGCCGATATTCCACAAACTCCGCATGGGTGCAGACCCGGAATTTTTGATCGAACTGCGGCAGATGCCGTTCGGCATCTACGGACGTCTCACAGACCGGTATGGAGTCGAATGGTTCTTCCGCGGGGCTTCATAGGTACCGAGAATGTCTGGTCCGCCGCGCGACTGCAAGCGCAAGTAACCCCGGCTCGACAACCAACTCGACGCTCTCGTCCGCCGCACGACCCGCACACCAAAACTGACCCTGGTCCATGCATCCAGGCACAACACCGGGTACTCCTGGATCCCTGTTTCGTAGTGCAGGTCCACCTACCACTTTTGTTGTAAAGTCCAAGGCTAAAGCCTCTTCTTTGAAGACTTTGCACCAAAACACCCAGAGGGGTAGTCCCCTCCCAATAACACCTCCCGCAACACCCCAGCCAACCCCAGCGTCCAACCCACTGTGAAGCCCTCGCACGTCCTCGCCAGCCTCCTCACCCTGCTCGCCCCCGCAGCCGCCCTCCGCGCCGACAACGCCCGCTTCGACCTCACCGGCCCCAAAATCCAGGTCAAAGTCACCCGCGGCGACAAAACCCTCCCCATCGCCCAGGTCCCCAACCTCCAGCCCGGCGACAAACTCTGGGTCAAAGCCGACCTCCCCAACGACCAGTCCAACCACCTCCTCCTCATCGTCGCCTTCCTCCGCGGCACCACCAACGAGCCGCCCGATAACTGGTTCACCGAGATCGACACCTGGGACAAGAAGCACACCTCTGAAGGCACCACCGTCACCGTCCCCGCCGACGCCCAGCAAGCCCTCCTCTTCGTCGCCCCCGAAACCGGCGGTGACTTTAAAACCCTCCGCTCCGCCGTCAAAGGCCGCCCCGGCCTCTTCATCCGCGCCGACTCCGACCTCAACGAGGCCTCCTTCGAGCAGCAGCGCATCGAACGCTACCTCGCCGCCATGAGAACCGTCCCGGCAAGCGACCCAAAAGCCATCCAGGATCACTCCGCCAAGCTCGCCGCCACCCTCGCCCTAAAGCCCAACGCCGACTGCTTCAAGCAGCCCGTCGAAAACCAGGTCACCTGCCTCACCCAGGCCAGCGCCCCCGTCCTGCTCGACGACGGCCACGGCTCCACCATCGCCGAATCCCTCTCCTCAGGCCCTTCCTCTGACTTCATCAACGCCGCCTCCTACACCGGCGCAGCAGGCGCCGGCATCTACTCCGCCTACGTCGGCGCCATCGTCGACCTCGTCCACCTCGTCAGCACCCTCAAGACCGCCAAGTACCAGTACATCCCAGGCCTCAGCTTCCCCCAGAACGACACCCTAAACCTCAAGCTCAACACCCCCGTTTCCTTCATCAACCCCAAGTCCGTCATCGTCATCGGCCTGCCCGCTATCCAGAAGGCCAATCTCCCTCCCCTCCGCCCGCAACACCCCGACCAGGTCGCCTGCCTGCTGCAACCCAAAATGCCCCTGCTCCTCCAGGGCGCCCCCCTCGTCTTCGCCACCAGCTTCGCCCATGACCTTGTCCTCCACGTCAACAGCCCCGGCATCCCAACGGACATCCCCCTCACCCCGGATGCCTTCGAAGGCGGCCTCGTCGTCACGAAAGCCGACGCTCGCCAGCCTCTCAAGGACGAGAAATCCCTCACTACGCCGGCGTCCGAACCTCACACATCTTCCGACCTCACCGTCACCGGCACGGTCAAGGGCTACTGGGGCTTCGACCCCTTCGACGGCCCAACCCTCACCCTCCAGCAAGCTAACGGCAAGGACTGGCAGATCGTCGGAAACACCCAACTTCTCGCCGGCCAGGACAACAAGCTCACCCTGAAAGGCGACGGCACCGCCTGCGTCCAACAAATCGAGCTAACCAGCAGCAAGGACAAGGGTCAGGACGTCACCTTCAAGCCCGCCGGCACAGACGCCAAAGACAGCCCCGCCACAAAGAACACCCTCGCCCTCGATGTCTCGCTCAAGCAGGTCCAACCCGGCGGCTACGCCCTTAGCATTCAGCAATACGGCGATCCGAAAAAGGACAACGTCGCCTTGACCGCCTACACCAGCGACATCCACCTCGACGCTGTAAAACTCCACACCGGCGACAACACAGCCATCCTCACCGGCCACGGCCTGGGCAACGTCGCGCAAGTCGAGATCGCCAACCAGACCTTCACCCCCACTGCAGACGGCAGCGACGATGCCACCCTGAAACTAAGCTCCAAAGTGCCCGCCTCCCCATCTGACGGCGCCGAGGCCTCCGTAAAGCTAAAAGACGGCCGCACCATGCCCGTCAAAATCCAGACCGAGGCCCCGCGCCCAGGCCTCGAACTCGTATCCTTCAACGCCACCCAGGCTCAGGCCAACAACTCCCTGCCGATCACCCTGACCGGCAAGGATGAAATCCCGCTGAACGGCAAGCTCACCTTCGTCGTCCACACCAACGAAGCCTTCCCGCGTAATCAAACCATCGAGGTCGCCACGCAGGACAACTCCGTCCAAACCACCCTGTCCCTCGCGAAGAACAGCCTCATCCTCCAGGACCCCCACACCGCCATAGCCACCCTCGACCCCCTCCAGGCCTTCGGCGAATCAGCCTTTGGCAAACTCCAGATGCGCCCCGTCGCGGCTGACGGGACCCCCGGCAACTGGACGCCGCTCGGAACTCTCGTCCGCACCCCGCACGTCACTGCCGT
>CAZZWG010000111.1:3027-6429 GCA_964657685.1 Verrucomicrobia bacterium Tous-C9LFEB
ACGCCAACACCTTCCCCTGCGGGCGAAGCTCCCGCAGCCGCCGCCTCACAACCCGCGCCCCCCGCCGCGCCAGTGACCCCGCCAGCCCCGTTGCCGCACTAACCACCGCTATCCATCGGCTGTTGTCCGTTCATAGCGCGAATCCCTACCACCCTTGAGGAGCCACATACCACAACTGTTGCAATCTGCAGGTGAAGCACTAAAGGTTCGTCAAAGTTCGCCGATACTGAGAAGATAACTCTCCCGTTCCAGGATGCAGTGGCAGGCCCTATGGACACAGAGCTTCTCTCCCCGATAGACGCTGCTCCGGAGTTCCGGTCTCGGGTGCTTGCCCGCCGCTGCATTTTGTTGGCGCTGTTTTTTGCCCTGCTCGGTTCCACAGCAGGGTTCGGCGAAGTGCATCGAGGAGCGATCACCGGGGCGGAAGCATTGCTCATCCGGTTAAGTCTGGTCTTCGAGAGCCTTCTGTTCACCCTCGCTTTCTTCGCCCGGTCCAGGGCAACACTGGCGGCCGCGGCCGGCGTTGTTTACTTCACTATCCATCTATCAGCAGGGATCGTCCTCGCCATTCGCAGTGACGCCCGTCAGCTCGACCTCTTCATCTTTCTCATCTGGTTCTTCCCTCTGCTGATCCTTAATCGACTGGTCAACTTCAACACGGCCGCGCGCACTCTCGGTTTCTTCGTCGCCGGGGCGCCCACCGCCATTCTGCTGTGCATGCTCCCGGCATTGGGCCGGAACTTCACGAGAAATCAGCTCATTGTCGTTCTCTGCACACAACTCAGCTACCTGCTCTACGCGGCCATGCTCACCATGGTCACGCGCTATCGTGAGGCCTACATCGTCGAGCGCGAACGCGGGGAAGCCATGCGCGCCGAAGCCGTCGTCACCGAACGGCTTGCCTTCTATGACCAACTCACCGGGCTGCCCAATCGCGCTTTGATCCGCCGTCGTCTCGAGGACACCCTGGCAGCCGCCCGTCGGGAAAAGTCCTTCGGTGCAATCTTCTTTCTCGATCTCGACAACTTCAAAACCCTGAACGATACACTCGGCCATCAGTTCGGTGACGGTCTTCTCCAGGCCGTCGCCGGGCGGCTGCTCACCACGCTGCAGCCCGGCCAAATGGTCGCCCGGCTCGGTGGCGACGAGTTCGTGGTCCTCCTCGGAAATCTCGCCACGGAGCGCGGCCAGGCTGCCCTCGCAGCTCAATCCGCAGCCGAACAAGTGCTCCTAACCCTCCGTCCGCAGTACCACGTCCGCGGCTATGAATGCACCACCACGCCCAGCATCGGCATCGCACTCTTTCCGGAAGCTCTCGATTCGGTCGACGATCTGCTGAAACGCGCAGACCTCGCCATGTACCGCGCAAAGGCGCTCGGACGTAACAGCCACTGCTTATTCGATCCGCAAATGCAAACCTATGTCGCCGAGCGAGCCGCGCTCGAAGCCGACCTCCGCACAGCTCTTCGCAATGACGAATTTCATCTCGTGTACCAGCCTCAAGTCAATGCCGCAGGTCAGGTGATCGGTGCTGAAGCGCTGCTCCGCTGGCACCACCCAACCCGTGGCCTTGTTCCCCCTGCCGAATTCATCTCCGTTGCTGAGGAATCGGTCCCTTATCCTCGAAATCGGCCATTGGGTTCTCTGCACAGCCTGCAAACAGCTCGCACTATGGCAAAGCTCGCCCCTAACCCGGCACCTGTGCCTTTCCGCGAACATCAGCATGCGCCAGCTCCTCGAAAGCGACTTCGTTGGCACTGTAGCCGCTGCCCTGAACTCCACCCACGCCACACCGCGCCTGCTGAAACTCGAACTCACCGAAAGCACCATCATGGAAATGGTCGAGGACTGCATCGGCAAGATGCGGGAAATCAAGTGCCTGGGCGTCAGCTTCTCACTCGACGACTTCGGCACCGGCTACTCTTCGCTGTCGCGATTGCAGCGTCTTCCCCTGGATGAACTCAAGGTCGATAAAAGCTTCGTCACTGACCTCGCCGCAGACTCCAAGAACGCGTCCATCGCCAAAGCCATCATCACGCTCGCCCGCGAACTTGGCCTCAACGTCATCGCGGAAGGCGTGGAAACTGAAGGAGAGCGCAACCTTCTGCTCGAGCAGGGCTGCTCCAACTTCCAGGGCTATCTCTACAGCCGGCCCCTGCCCATCGCTCAATTCGAGAACTATTTACATGAGCGGAACGGGGCGTTAGCGCACACCGGGCCAGCCCCTCCTTGGCAGACTCCTGATCCACTACCCTTACTGACGTTCTAGCTGATGGATAAGATCGGGAATCGCAGTTCCCACCAACTCCGGCTGCTCCAACAACCGCTCCACGGCCCATCCAGCCAGCACCAGCAGCGGCGCAGGCCCGCACACCAGCCCACCGAGGTCCACCAGCCGTCCCGCGGCATAAGTTTGTCGCTCAGTGGCAGCGTTGGAGACCACAGCCACAGGAACATCTGCCCCAATTCCAGCAGCGATCAATTCCCGCCCAAGCCCCTCCAGGTCACGTCCGGGCATATACACCGCCAGCGTCGCATCACTTGGCAGAGCACCCTCCCAGATAGCCTTGT
Source organism: Verrucomicrobia bacterium Tous-C9LFEB (assembly GCA_964657685.1). Taxonomy (GTDB): domain Bacteria; phylum Acidobacteriota; class Terriglobia; order Terriglobales; family Acidobacteriaceae; genus Granulicella. The sequence goes on from CAZZWG010000111.1 coordinate 5,599, forward strand.
CCGCATCTTTCCCCAAAGCATGATGCCCCGTAATCAGCACCAGTTTCGACGCGCTCGACCGGTCGGTCAGCGGCAAAGCAAGCGATGCCCCCGCCGCCATGGCCGCCGTCACCCCAGGCACAACAGCAAACGGCACCCCTGCCCTCCGCAGCGCCTCGATCTCCTCCCCTGCGCGCCCAAAAATCATCGGATCCCCGGACTTAAGCCGCACCACCGAGCGGCCACCCAGCGCCGCCGCGATCATCAACTCGTGGATACCGGCCTGCGTGATCCGCGCCTGACCGCAGCGCTTGCCCACGCTCACCACCTCCGCCCCAGCCCCGGCCAAAGACACCACCTCATCCGGCACAAGATCATCGTGCAGCACCAGGTCCGCACTCGAAAGCAACCGCAGCGCCCGCACCGTCAGCAACTCAGGGTCACCCGGTCCCGCTCCCACCAGATACACCATGCCGCTCAGGGCGCGGGAGCCCACACCGGATTGTGGTGTCTCCCCCTTCAAAGCACTGACTCCTCAGGCGCCTCCAAATTCCAGCTCTCATGCGCCTCTGACGTTCCATGCTCCGTAGTGCCGGCCGGCTTCACACCCTCATTCAACTCAGCACGAGGCTCGAGTGGAGCAAAGCCCCACTCCCGCGCATGCTGCCGCGCCCGCATCCTCGCCGGGCACCCCTCATAACCGCAAACATCCCGCTGCGCCAGCTCATGCAGCAACGCCTTCCGTGGCTCCCCGATCGGCTCCACAGCCACCACCTCTCGCCGCAGCCGTCCCAGCTCCATCAGCCACTCGCTCATATCAGCCGGCAGGGCCGCATTGATCTCCTTGCGCAA
>CAZZWG010000111.1:6529-11129 GCA_964657685.1 Verrucomicrobia bacterium Tous-C9LFEB
CCTACATATCGATGTTCGGCGCCGCATGCCGCCCTGGCGCCGGGTCACGATCTACAGGCGCCACCACGGCCCCGGCAATCAGGTTCCGCAACTCCTCATCACCCGTCCTGTTGAAGTAGCCGCGCAGATTCTCACCCTGAAACCGGTTGTCCATATAGCCGCGCAGAAGCCTCTCGATCGCCTCAGGGCAGTCCTCCGCGGCAGCCCGATACCCGATCGGCCGCGCCGCCCGCGCATGTTCGCCCACGGCGCCGCCTACACAGAAGTAAAACGCATCCACCAGCGCGCCATCCTTCTTGATCTTCTTTCCTTCCAGCCCGATATCCGCAATCCAGTGCTGCCCACAACTGTTCGTACATCCGGTTACATGCAGCTTGATCTGCTGATCGAACTGCGGCAGCCGCTCTTCCATCTCGTCCACCAGCCACTTGGCGAAGCCCTTGGTCTCCGCAATCGCCAGCTTGCAAAACTCCGTTCCGGTACACGCCACCGCACCGCGGAAGAATACCGACGGCTCCACCTGCAGTCCAAGCGCGCCCAGCTCCGCTACAAGCTCCTGTACGCTTTCGTTCCGCACATTCACCAGCACCACGTTCTGCATAATCGTCGTCCGCAGATGCCCGTCACCGTACTTATCGGCAAGATCCGCCAAAGCTTTAACGATGTCCGCATTTAATCTGCCACGCAGCACCGTCGCCCCTACCGAGCTCAAACCCGCCTGCTTCTGCCGTCGCACTCCTCCGTGATCGCGATACACATCATCTGCAATCGGTCCCTCTTCGCATGGGTCGAACCGGAAGCCAAGCTTCTCCTCAATCGCTGCCAGCATCGTCTCCGCCGTCCACCCATGCCGCATAAACAGGTACTTCAGCCTCGCCCGCGTCCGATTGTCCCGCAATTCCTGCTGCTCGCGAAAAATCTCACAAACTGCCGTCACCGTCGCCAGTGCCTTGTCCTGGGGCACAAACGCATTCAGTCGCACCGCCATGTGCGGCTCCGTCGACAGACCGCCCCCCACGCGCAGGCTGTAGCCCACCTCCTCGCGCCCATCCTTCACCCGCTTGATCCCCGTCAGCCCCACATCATTGATCTCCGGATACGAACACCACACCGGGCATCCCGTCACTGAAATCTTGAACTTCCTCGGCAAATTGACGAAGTCCGGATTCCCCGTCAACGCCTGCGTGATCTCCATCGCCAGCGGCGACGCATCCAGCAACTCTTCGTGATCCAGCCCCGCCAGCGGGCACCCCGTCACATTGCGCACCACATCCCCGCACGCCCCCTTTGGACTCAGCCCGATCGCCGTCAGCCGGTCCACAATCTCCGGCAGCGCTTCAATCGTCAGCCAATGCAGCTGAATGTTCTGCCGCGTCGTTACATCCGCCAGCCCACGCCCATGTTCGGCCGCAATCGCCGCAATCTCCCGCGCCTGGTGCGACGTCAGCAGACCATTCGGTATGCCGATGCGCAGCATAAAGTATTCCGTCGCCTTCCCCTCTCCACCGACGCCGCCCGTAGCCCCTACACCATCGCCCTGCGTGTAAATGCCCCACCACTTGAAGTACACCCCCGCCCACTCCGGCAAGACCGCCTCGCGCCCTTCACGGGCATACCGCCGCACCTCTTCCCACGCCTCCCAAGGATTCTTCTCCAGCTTGAGACGCTCGACCTTCTGCGCCTTGGTCTCTTTGATAGGCTTCGCAGGCGGGGTCGCCAACGCAATAGGTGGGACTGATTCTGTGCTCAAACGGATCTCCGGAATTCTAAAAAGAGCCGCAGCCGGAGACTCACCGGCGCTGGCTAAACTAAATCGCGAAAAGGCGCGTTCCTCTCTCAAACGTCGTCAACAAGCAACGAGGACGCGGCAAGGCCTCACAAACTAAGGTTAGCGGGATCGCCAAACGCAGGCAAACTCTCAGACCCCTGCCTTTTGGATGTCGCTACCCTTCCGAGGATGCCCGGAGGTCCACCCCCTTGGCCTCTCGTCCCAACATCGCAACCACCGCAACAAAAATACTCACACCAACCACCGTCCACGCCATCACCGGCGCCAGACTCCCGCCCGCATACCGCTGCGCCAGCTTCGCCTGCAGCACCCCATTGCGAGAAGAGATCAGATTCCCCATCTGGTACGCCAGCCCCGGCATCAGAGCCCGCAGTGAGCTCGGCGAAAGCTCATTCAAATGCGCCGGCACAATCCCCCACGCCCCCTGCACAATGAACTGCATCAGAAACCCGCCAAGTCCCAGCAGCAAAAGGGAATGACTCCACATCCACAACGGCACCACAGGCATCGCCAGCAGCGCCGCCGTCGCCAGGGCTCTTCGCCTCCCCCACCTCTCCGACAACGCACCCCACGCCGGCCCTCCACAAAGTGCCCCGACCGTCGCCACCATGGCAATCATCGACGTCTCTCGCGCCGATAACCGGTGCACCGTCTTCAAAAACGTCGGATACAAATCCTGCGTCCCGTGGCTGAACGAGTTCAACCCTGTCATCAGCAGCACCAGCACCGCAAACGTACCCGCATGACGCCCAAGCTCCGCAAAAGACGACCTCCCGCCACCCGCCTGGCGTCTCTCCCGCGCCTTCCACGCCGGCGACTCCTGCACATGCATCCGCACATACACCACCAGTAACGACGGCAACGCCCCGATCACAAACAACAATCGCCACTGCGCAAACTGATGGCCGTGGTACATCGTCACCACCACCCCATAGACCGCCGCCGCCAGCAGATTCCCCGCCGCATACCCCTCCTGCAGCAGCCCCGCAAAGAAGCCCCGGTTTTCCGGCGGCAAGCTCTCCAGCGCCAGCGCCGCCCCCACGCCCCACTCCCCACCCATGGCGATGCCGAACAGCGCGCGACTCCACAGAAACAGTCGAAACGTGGGCGCAAACGCCGAACAAAGCTCCAGCACCGAGAAGCAAATGATGTTCGCCATCAGCGTCGGCCGGCGTCCATACCGCTCTGCCAGCCAGCCAAACAGCAGCGCCCCCACCGGCCGCATGCACAGCGTCCAGAAGATCGCCGTCGCCACCACCGGCAGTTCCACATGGAAAGTCGCTGCCACTGAATCAAGGCAGAACGTCAGCAGAAAGAAGTCAAACGCATCCAGCGTCCAGCCCAGAAAACAGGCCGTAAACACCCGGCGTTGGGCCGGAAGGAGTCCGCGAAAGGGTCCAAGAAAGGAGGGCATGCCTGAAGCGCAGTCTACAGGCTCAGCCCAACTTCTTACATCTTCGCCCGCAACGGCATACCCGGATCCACGAAGGCCATCTCCGCCCCGTTCGTCTCGTTCTTCAGGATCTGGTGATGCAGACAATAGAGCGCCAACTCCAGACGGTCGGAAACGCCCAGCTTGTCATACACCTTCCGCAGATAATTCTTGATCACCTGCTCCGTCGTCCCAATCTGGTACGCGATTTCCTTGTTGCGCATCCCGCGGGTAATACACCCGATGATCGCCAGTTCCTTTTCCGACAGCCGAGGCTGCGTGCGTGGATTCGTCAGCGCCTGGGCCTGCGCCCGATACGCCTCAATCACCCAGCTGATCGACTGGTTATCGATCCAGGTCTCGCCCAGCGCAATCTTCCGGACACACTTTACCAGCAGATCCGGCGAGATAGATCGTGGCACGACCCCTCGAACCCCGCGACGATACAGCTCCACCGTATTGCTCTCGTCCGCCTCCGTCACCTGCACAATCAACTTCGCTTCCGGGGCCCGTCGAACAAATTCTGGTATCGCATCAATGGTTCCGGTGATCAGCGCGCCTTCCAGCAGCACTACATCGGTCGGAAAACGCGCCAAAGCCGCAAACAGGTTGTCCAGCGTCTCCGCCTGGGCTACCACCCGGATGTCGTCTTCCAGCGCAAAAATCTTTCGCATGCCCACGCGGTAAATTGCCTGGGAGTCAGCTAGCAGAACGCGAATCTGACTGGCGGCACCATCACCGTTCGTCGTTAAATCGCCGTTCGCATGTTTAGGTCCGTCCATAGTCATACCTGCTCAGCCTTCAACACGTATTCGTCGATCACCGCGGCAGCCATTCTCTTGCCCCCGTTCGCTGCGTGGCGAACGATGCGGCCTACACAATGTAACGTCACATCTTCAGCGCCGCCCATTACCTTGGCCGGCATGATCAACTGAAATTCGACAGAACTCCCCAGGGGAGGAACCTCGTCCGCCGCGAAAAGCACACCACTGGCCGAAACATCCTCGGTCACCGCGTGGTACTCCCGCTGGTCAGCAAACAGCACCAACTCCAGGTGCAAAGGAAACCGCACGGCGGTCCGTACAGGTTCAGCTTTTGTTACCTCTTCGGCGGGCATGTCATTCTTCACCAGACGGTAGTCTCTCCTGCTTTCCCCCGATTCTATCCGAAGGGTTACCGAAGACTATACCCAAAGTGTGTCACGAAGGGCACATATCGCGTCACCCAGACGTGGGAAGGAACAGCCCCGCCGTTCCGCCCACCCAGGTCTGATCCCGGTTATGATCTACCCCCATCATCATCCCCCGCCCCATCCGCACCAGGGTCGTCATCGGGATCATCTCCCCCGCTTCCGGCCACACATACAGGATGCGGACCTC
>CAZZWG010000112.1:0-11097 GCA_964657685.1 Verrucomicrobia bacterium Tous-C9LFEB
ACCTACAACCCTTCGGTTAACAGCCGAATGCTCTGCCATTGAGCTACTCAGGATCGAATGAACATCAAAGCGCCGCACACCTCGCCAGCGGCCGCGCTCACCCAGTTATAGCAAAGCCTAACCCGCCGGTCAAAGGCCCCGCCTGCAACTCAAGGGTAGAGCAGCACCGCGAGGTTGTAGCTCGAGAAGCGGCCAACACCCCGTGCCGGACACGCGCCCACCACCGCCTGCCGGTATTTCCCGGTGGCCAACCGGCTCTTCAGTTCGTCTGGCAAAGCATCCAGTTCCGCCGCCGTAAACCGCATCACGAACCATGGCCGTCGCGCTCCCGCAAACCCCGTGTTCATCGCGCAGGTCTGCCGCGCCTCTTCACTCCCGGCTCGTACATCCAAGGAGGCCGCCTCCGCCAACAGGTTCGCAACCGCACTCTCCTGCTCGGCGAACGACATCACGGCCACCCCACGATCGAAATCCTCTACGGCGTAAAGCTGCCCGTCCCGTGAGAACACGCTGATTGCGATCCGGTCTAGCCGCGCGTCCAGCACATTGTCCCGGTGATGCTCACTCTCCATCCACCCCTCGTGGATCATCACCGCCGTCGGCGCTTCGGCGACGTTCTCCGCCACCACGCTGAACTTTGCCCCGGAAGTCTGCACCCGCTCGGCCAATTCCGGCTCTCCCGCAAATTGATGCGAAATTTCTTCCCGCCCAGCCATCTCTCGCGCGTGCATCCATGCCGCGCGGTACAGCGTCTCGTCCCACCGCAAAGCCACGAGCCCCCGCGCCTGCCGCTCCGCATTCGCCGCCCGGAAAAGGTACTGCTCCGCCACATTGTGCGGGGCCTGCGCACACACCGCGTCCACGCCCAGGCACAACATCGCTATCCCTGCGAATCGACTCAGCATTCCCATGCAGACACAAACCTACCCGAAAAGCTGCGCTCTGCAATCGAACAAAAGTGTCATCGCTCCGCAGCCGTCACAAGATCCGGCAACTGGTCACGGTACCGCACCATCAGCCGGAAAAGCTTCCGGGCGTCCCAATAGCGCGGCACATACCGCTTCGGTTCGGATATGGACCGAAAGAGCCATCCCATATAAAAGCGGTCAGCCCACATGGGAATGTGCACCTGGTCCCCGCTCAAGAACGCAATCGCCGCCCCAATGCAATGAATCGCCGGCAAATACGCCAGGTTGCGCCGCAGATACAGCCCTAGCCGCTCCTGCGTCCCCCCGCCGATCGTCACAATGACATGCTGCGGACGCAGACGCTCCAGCCGTTCCAGAAGCAGTACATCTTCCATCTGCTCGTCATACATCGGCGCCAGGTAAACACACTCCGCCGGCACCTCTACCCCTTCCCGCCGAAGCCATTCCAGGTTGCACGCCGAACTTGCCGGGCTGGCCATCACCCACAGCGTACTTCCCGGCCGCCGCACATCTTCATGCGCCAGCAACTCCCGCAGGTACTCTAATCCGCTCAACCGCCGAACCTTGTCCCTCTGCAGATAATTCCAGATCATGACCATGAACGCCGAATCTGTCAGCGCCATATCAGCCGACAGTAACGCCTCACGATATTCCGGCCGCCGGTCCAGATCCTTCAACGCCGGCGCAGCAGGCACCACCAGCAAACCACCCCGGCGCATGCGCTCAACCGCCGCGCGGGCCGTCCCATGGAAAAATTCGATTCCGAGTATCCGCGTCACATACCGATCCACGTCAGGCATTCACGACCACAACTCAGCCCTTGGCCCCGGCCCGCATCTCGCTCTCGATCCAACGATACGTTTTCTCCAGCCCGTCGCGCAGCCGAATCGACGGCTCCCAGCCCATCCGCTCTAAAATCATGCTGTTGTCACTGTTTCGCCCGTTCACGCCTTTCGGTGCGGACAGATCATACGTCCGCTCCAGCTTGATGCCGCCAATCTCCTCCGCGATGTCTACCAGCTGATTGATCGTCACCAGCTCACTCGACCCCAGGTTGATTGGCTCATCCACATCGCTCTCCATCAACATCTGCGTTCCCTGCACACAATCGTCGATATACATGAACGAGCGCGTCTGATGCCCGTCCCCCCAGATGTCAATCTCGTGCTTTCCGCTCAACTTCGCCGCAATGACCTTCCTGCAAATCGCGGCCGGTGCCTTCTCTCGCCCGCCCGCCCACGTTCCGTATGGCCCGTACACGTTGTGGTACCGCGCCACGCGCGCCACTAACCCGAAATCTTCTTCAAAATGCCGGCACATCCGTTCGCTGAACAGCTTCTCCCAACCGTACCCATCCTCCGGCAGGGCAGGGTACGCGTCGGACTCTTTCAGCGGCACCACGTCTGGGCTGGTCTGCTTCTCGCCGTTGTACACGCACGCCGACGACGAAAAGAAGAACCGCTGGGCACCCTGCTCCTTCGCCGCCATCAACATGTGCGTATTGGTCAGCACGCTCAACATGCACAGCGCTTTATTGTTCTCGATAAAGCCCATCCCGCCCATGTCCGCAGCCAGCTGGTACACCAGCGACACTCCCTCCGCAGCGCGCATGCAGGCGTGTTGATCCTTCAAATCCAGGCTCAGGTTCTCGACGCCCTCGGTCACCTGGTACCACTCTTCCCGGGGCTTCACGTCAACCGCCCGCACGACCTCTATTCCCCTGGCCAGCAGACCTCTGACAAGATGACCCCCGATAAACCCGCCCGCGCCGCAAACCACGGCGCGCTCGCCTCTCAAATCCATCCAGAACTCCAAACCTTCCAAGGCAAGAGGGGCAAACGTATCGGAAGCAGCCCCGCATAGCTCTCTTGCCTCGCGGCCACCCTTCAAGTGTCCTTGTACCCCGATGGCCTGTCAAGGAAGCGCAACTGCACAAAAGTGCAATTGCGTGCCGCATCCCGAGCCGATCTACAAATCTGCGTGAGACGATCATCCTCGATGTCCGTCATGCACCAGCCCGGTGTGCCCCATCCTGCACCTCCTGCTCCGGAGCCCAACTCGGTGCTGCGCCGCTTGTTAGCCCAGAGGCTCGCCCTCGCAGGCCTTGGCATGGTTGTACTCTTCGCCGCACTCGCCCTCTTCGCGCCCCTCCTTTCCCCTCAGGACCCAGCAGCGATTGACCTTGCCCATCGCCTCGCCGCTCCCTCGCTTCCCCATCCCTTCGGCACCGACGAACTCGGCCGCGATATCCTCGCCCGCGTCCTCTTCGGCGCACGCATCTCCCTCGGCATCGCCGTCGCTGTTGTCGCCCTCTCCCTCACCCTCGGCATCATTTTGGGCGCAATCGCCGGCTTCCACCGAGGCTGGCTCGACACCCTCATCACCACCTACCTCGCCAACGCCTTCCTCGCCCTCCCCGGCATCCTCCTCGCCGTCGCCATCGTCGCCTTCCTCGGCCCCAGCCTCCCCGACCTCATCCTCGCCCTGGCCCTTCCCGCCTGGGTCGGCTACGCTCGCCTCACCCGCGCCCAGGTTCTCGCCCTCCGCGAGCGCGAGTTCGTCCAGGCCGCTCGCTCCCTCGGCGCCTCAGACGCCCGCCTTCTCTTCCGCTCCATCCTCCCCCACGCCCTCCAACCCGTCCTCGTCCAGGCCGCCGTAGGCATGGCCGCCGCCGTCCTCGCCGAAGCCACCCTCAGCTTCCTCGGCCTCGGCGTCCAACCCCCCACAGCCACCTGGGGCGCCATGCTCAACGCCGCCCGCTCCCACCTCTTCGAAGCCCCCCACCTCGTCTTCTTCCCCGCCCTCGCCGTAGCCCTCTGCGTCCTCGCCTTCAACCTCCTCGGCGACGGCCTCCGCGACGCCCTCGACCCCCGCCAAACTCCCTGACCAACCCGCAAATACATCCCGGAAGCCGTTCAACGCCAGGCAGCCCGGACGGCAAAACGCCTCTGGAGAAAAGCTGCCCGCCGGGGATGATACAAATCTTCCAAAGCTTTCCGTGCCTGAAACCAAGCCAGGGATCCTGTATCCAAAACCATGAACTTCTCCGCGCGTCGCAGATACCTCCTCCTCGTTCTCCTTCTTCTTTCTGCCTCTTTCGGAATCTGCAGCCAGGCGCTGGCGAGCGGAGACAGCGGATGTTCAGAGATCTGGCGGCTAATGCATCATAGCTACGAAGGCTGCAGCAATATGGCCTTCTTGTCGCCTTCGAACGATTCGCGCGTCAATCTCCTGCTCCTCCTCGCTGACCTGAGAGCGGCTAAGTTCAACACCCCGCTGGCGAGAAGCCCAGCGCCCTCCGCCGACCCGCCCCTGTTCTTATGGGCGCAATTGGTTGACCGGCTCGGATCGCCCGCAGACCAGGCTGCACTAAAAGTCAGCGGAACGGGAGCGGAGCGGAGTTCCCTTCCCTGCCCGGGCACATTGCCCCCAGACGACTCGTTCGTCCACGCCATGGCGGCGGACAACACGCTCAAACCCAACCAGCGCGACGCACTCTTTGCCGCGCGAGTCCGCACCCAGAGCGGATGCAACCCCGAGGCAGCCGAGGAAGCCATTGAGGCCGCGCAGAAGCTCACCAGCGGTATGCCCACCGAGGCCTATGCCCTGTACCTCGAGGGCGCGGCCGCCTTCTGGCGATCCGACTTCGACAAGGCAGCTACGGCCTTCGCTTCACTTCAGGGGGCGAAGCCCGCCTGGGTCCGTGAAACCGCAACCTACATGACCGCGCGTTCCCTCCTCAACCGCGCGCAGGTTGGAGCCTTCGATCAGTATGGCTCCTTCACCAGGGACTGGCACGCCGATCCCGACACCGTCGGGCAGGCCGAGGCTGCGCTCGACAAATACCTGCAGCAATACCCGGATGGCGCCTATACGCTGTCTGCACGTGGGCTCAAGCGCCGCGGCTATTGGCTCGCACACGACACCGCCAGGCTCGAAGAAGAATATGGCGCCCTCCTGTTGCTGCCGCCTGACCAGCGCAATCTCAGTGATGTCGAACTCGTGCAGGAGATCGACAACAAAGTCGCCAACCCCTTGGATACCGACGGAACTACGCGGAACAGCGCCTCGGATGATCGGCTCCTACAAGCCACGCACAATCCGCTGCTGCTCGCCATGCTCGATCTCCAGGCCATGCGAACACCCGAAACCGGGGCCGGGCAGGCAGACCTCGGAACACGCCACGACGACCCTCTCCCGGTCACCACTCTGCAGGCGCAAAAGCCCTTCTTCGCCCAGGCGATGCCGCTCTTCGAGTACCTCCTCGCGGTGCATGCCTTCTATGTCGACAACCAGCCTGCGGAAGCGCTGCGCCTCCTTCCCGACGCAGCCCGCCAGAGTTCATTCAACTACCTGCAGTTCAGCCGCCAGATCCTCCGCGGCATGGCCCTCGAAGCCCAAAAGGATCGCAACGCGCTCGGCTTCTGGACGCAAATGCTGCCCGGCGCGAAGGCCCCGTACGAGGGACCTGCCCTCCAGCTTGCGATCGCCTGGCACGAGGAGCGCGCAGGCGAAATCCGCAATGTCTTTGCACCTGCTTCGTCGGTGCGCTACCCCTATCTGCGCGAGATCCTCCTCGCCCACGTGGCCGACGCCACCCTGCTTCGCACCCAGGCACAAAACACCAGCGCTGCGCCGCGCGAGCGCGATATTGCCCTCTTTACGCTGCTCTACAAAGAGGCGACTAGCGGCAAGGCCGCGGACTTCCTGAAGGACCTCGCCCTGGTTCCGCCAAACGCATCCGTGGACGGCGATTTTGCGCTTGATGCGCCTTCGGAAAGCTACTATGTCCCCGAAGGAAGCCAGCCGCCCTCAGCCATACCGCTCGGCATCTTCCTTCACGACAAAACTGACACCACCAATGCGGGCTTTGGATGTCCTGGCCTGCGCTCTACAGAGCTGCAACTGACGCGCGATCCGGATAACCCTACAGCGCAGCTCTGTCTCGCTGACTTCCTGCGCCTCAATCCCTCCGTCACCTACCTTATGGAAAGCACGTCCCGGGCGGATGAGCTGGGCGGTACCCCCTCGCTCTTTCCCGGAAGCAACTTCGTGCGCATGGATGTGTATACCGCCGTGCTCGCCGATCCAAAATCCAGCAGAAATGACAAAGCCTTCGCCCTCTTTCGGGCCGTGAACTGCTACGCTTCCTCCGGCTACAACCATTGCGGCGGAAAGGATGTGCCGAAAGCACAGCGCAAACTCTGGTTCACCACCCTCAAGAAAGACTATGCCGGTACGCGGTGGGCCAATGAGCTGCAATATTACTGGTAGATCGCAACGATGGCTTGGGCTGCCACTGGTCGGTCTGGGACTCGGACTCTCCAGCACATCCTGTGCGCAGACCTCTGTCGTAAACGCCATCCACTATGACGCCTTCTGGCTCTGGGCAGGAGTCGCACCGCAGCCTGCCCTCGCGCATGCCCACACCCTCTATCTGCTCGATGCGGAGGTCAGGCCAGGCAGGGCCATCCTCATCTCGCAACGCCCCGCACTCCCGCACGTGCAGCGCGCTGAAGTCTGGATGGTGATTCGTGTTGAAACGCTCGACTGGCCTGCAACACTCTACCCACAAGTACTGCTTGATCTAGCACGCTGGCGGCAGGCGGGAAACCACGTTGTAGGGGTGCAGATCGACTTCGACGCGCAAACGCACCATCTTGAAAATTACGCACTCTTCCTCGGTGACCTGCGCCGGCGTCTGCCGCAAGACTGCAAATTGGGGATCACGGGCCTGCTCGACTGGAGCAGTCACGGTGATCCAAAGGAACTCGACGCCCTGGGGAGCGCCGTCGATGAAGTCGTGCTGCAGATCTACCAGGGCCGTCATGTCATCCCCGGATACCAACAGTACCTCCTCCGGCTCGATCGGCTCCACATTCCGTTCCGCATCGGTCTACTCGAAAACGCCGAGTGGCAGCAGCCTGCAAGCCTCGCGTCCAACCCATGCTTCCGTGGGTTTGTCGTCTTCCTTGAAAATCCAATACCCGGCCAGTAAAAGCCTCAGAACTTCGTGAGCCGCGCAGGATCGCTCTTCCCGAAACCTTGGCCGTTACAGCATGGAGGCCTGCAAGCACAGCTTTCAGAGCCCGGACTGCCAGCCTCTTTGCACGAGCTGTTCATCTCTCCAGTTTCTCCCCGGTATCCTCAACTCAACGGCAAACGCCCCCGGTAACCTCCAAACCATGCGCATAGGCGTAATCTCCGACACCCACGGCCTCCTCCGCCCCGAAGCCCTCATCGCCCTCGTGGGCGTTGACCACATCCTCCACGCCGGCGACGTCGGCGACCCCACCATCCTCGACCGCCTCGCCGCCATCGCTCCACTCACCGCCATCCGCGGCAACATCGACCGCTCTGGCCCTTGCGCGCAACTTTCCGCAACCGAAGCCGTCGAACTCGCCGGCAGTCTCCTCTATCTCGTCCACAACATCGCCGACCTGGACCTCAACCCCACGGCCGCCGGCATCAGCGCCGTGATCTACGGCCATAGCCACAAGCCCGTGATCGAGACCAGAAACAACGTTCTCTACCTCAACCCAGGCAGCGCCGGCCCCCGACGCTTCTCTCTTCCAATTACCCTCGCCTACCTCCATCTGGACCAGCGGTCCTTGCATCCAGACCAGCGGTCCCTCCATCCGGGCGAACCATCCTTCCGTGCTGAACTCCTTACCCTCCTCCCCTGAGCAAGCCATCCGCTGCGCAAACACCGCGTTCTCCGCCTACTCAGCGTTCGCAGTTCCTACTGCCCGCTCCGCAGCATAGCCGTCCGCTGACCCTCCGGCAGGATCGGAGCATTAGGAACCACCTTGGGCGCCGTAACCGGGTGCGGTCCCGTCTTTTCCCAATCCAGCTTCACCGTCGACAAAATATCGGCCATCCGCTGGTCGATCTCCTCCAGTTGCGACTCCGTCATGTCCGCGATCCCACTCGACACCGAACAGAAATTGTTCATCGCCAGATCAAAGCGGTAACACGACCCTTTCCGGTACGCCGTATACACCTCGTCCCGCGCCTCCACGCACACCTTCCCATGCTCGTCATGCCCATGCACAAACCCCATCCCGCCAATGTCCTGAACGTCCTTTACCGGCGGCATCACGCCCGTCGCCTGCCGCGCACAGTCCTCATCCGATACATGCGAAGTGACGCTGTAGTACACCATCGCTCCGCTGAACGTCGTGTACGGAAAGGGATTGAACTGAATGGCCACCACGCTGCGCATCTGCGCCTTGGGCGGGGCGCTCCGTGCGTCGAGATGAAACGTGCTCACCTGCCCATCCTTGCGCGCCAGGCTCCATCCCCCTGGCACCTCGAACTGCACGCCAAAATGCCCGTCGTGAAACACGGAAGGCTTGGCGGTAACAGGCGGCTCTTCCGGCACGACGACCTGTGCCCCCGCGGCAATCGAACCCGACATCATCAAGCAATGCAACAGCGAAACCCATCCATAACGGAAGGTCATAGCGCACCTCTAAGGACGCATTCGTGGATCCGCTAAAGCGTACATCGAATCGGTGATGAAATTCACCATCACATAAGTAACCCCGATCGCCAAAATACAGCCCTGCGCCAGGGCGTAGTCCCGATTGGCAACCGCGGACAAAGTCAGGCGCCCTAAACCGGGCCAGCTGAAGATCGTCTCCGTGACGATTGCGCCCGCCAACAAAGAACCAAACTGCAATCCAACCACCGTCAGCACAGGGTTCAATGCGTTGCGCAAAGCATGCCGGTACACCACCGTTCGCTCCGGCAAACCCTTCGCCCTCGCGGTACGAACGTAATCTTGCCCCAGCTCATCCAGCATCGCGCTCCGCACCATCCGCGTCAGAATCGCCGCCACGCCCAGCCCCAGCGTCGCCGCCGGCAAGAGCACATGCGGCCAGAAATCAGCAAACCCACTCCCCGCTCCCGACACCGGCAACCATCCCAGCCCAATCGAGAACACCAGGATCAACACCGGCCCCAGCGCGAAGTTCGGCAGACTCAAACCCACCAGGCTGCCGAAACTCAACGTCCGGTCCGCCCAGCGACCACGCGCCTGCGCCGCCATGACCCCCGCCGGAATCGCCACTGCCATCCCCAACACCATCGCCGCCACCGTTAAAGCCATCGTGTAGGGATACCGCTGAAGAATCAAGTGCACAACCGAGTCATGCAACCGCAAACTCTGTCCCAGATCGCCACGAACCAGCCCCCGCCAGTACCCGAAGTACTGCTCGCCCAGCGGTCGGTCCATCCCATAGCTGTGTCTCATCGCCGCGACGTCACCCGCCGACGCCCCTTCCCCCAGCATCAGCACGATCGGATCGCCCGGCACCAGGTGAATCAGGAGGAAAACGACCGTCACCACCAGCCAGAGTGCCGGCAGAGCGATCAACATCCTCCGCAATCCCCGCCCCACTACGCCCGCAAGCACCCGCCCACTCACCCCGCCACACCGCTCGCCAGCGCCGCCTCATGCTCCGCAACGCCCGCCTGTACAGGATCCACTCGTACGCGCGCTATCCGGTGCCGCTCCATCCCGACTACCTCAAAACGTCGCCGCTCGATCTCCACCGCCTCGCCCACCGCCGGTATATGCCCCAGCCGTGCCAGCAGCAATCCCGCCAATGTCTCCACTCCCGGCGTGCGCGGCAGGTCCCATCGAAGCTGCGTCGTAAGATCCCGCAACGTCACACTGCCTTCGAGCACCAGGCTCCCGTTAGGAAGCGTCACCACCGGCTTGTTCGTATCGAACTCGTCCTCCAGTTCGCCTACCAGCTGCTCCACCGCGTCCTCGGCCGTCACCAGGCCCAGCGTCGACCCATACTCATCCACCACAATGGCCAATTGCCGCCGCCGCGCCCGAAACTCCTCCAGCAACTCGAGGACAGGCTTCGTCTCCGGAACCACCAGCACATCCCGCATCACCTGCCGCAGGGTCAGCCCCGAACTTCCGCGGTGCCCCATCCGCAAGGCCACGCCGCGAAAGTGGGTCAGACGAAACAGATCCTTCGCGTACACCACGCCAATAAAAGCATCAACGCCCCGCCCCGGTTCGTAGACCGGCACACGGGAGTGTTCCTCCTCCACAATGCGCGCCGTTGCCTCCTCCAGAGGCATATCGGCCGGGAGCGCAAAAATACGTGTCCGCGGCGTCATGACCGCGCTCGCCGAAACGTCGGCCAGCTCCAGGGCCCGGTGGACAATCTCTTCCTGGTAGACCGGCAACAATCCCAGCCGCCGCGTCGCCGAAGTCATCATCTTCAGCTCCTCCGGTGAATGGGCCCCTGTCGTATCGCTCGATAATGGCGCCTTAAACAAACGCAACACCAGCCCCGCACTCGCGTTCAACACTCCCACGACCGGACGCGCAATGCGGATGAAGATGTCAACCGGCCCCGCGACCGCCAGCGCAATCCGCTCGGTACGCTGCAGGGCCAGCGACTTCGGGACTAGTTCCCCCAGAACGACTTCCAGAAACGTGATCAGGCAGAAAGCGAGTGGTACCGCGATCCCGTGGGCCACCAGCGCCGGGTGCGCAACTTCCCACGCGCCTAGAGCCGTTGTGGGCGAGACACTCGCCAGCCGGCGCTCCAAAGCCGCCGCCACCGTCGGCTCACCTACCCCACCCAACACCAGGTTTGCCAGCGTCACCCCTAGTTGCACGGCCGGCAACACCTGGTCGATCTGTTGTTTCAGGCGCAACGCGGTCCGTGCCGCCGGCCGGTTGCGTGCTGCCAGGTGCTGCATCCGTGTCTCGCGGACGCTCACAAGGGCAAATTCAGCAGCCACAAAAAAGCTGTTCGCCAAAATGCAAAAGGCGATCAAACTCCCCCGGAGCAGCAGCCAATCCACCATGTCCCTCTAGTTTACAACCGCCCTGCCCTCGATGACTTCACCCGAGGACGGGCGTCCCGCGGCAATCGTCAAGAACGAAGCCACCCTTCGCCACAAGACCGCCTGCACAATCAACGCAGAGCTCGCCAACCGGAATCGATAGTATGAGTTTCCGCCAGTAAGCGTCTTCGCAAACAGAAAAGGACCCGATCTCCTGTCGAGATCGGGCCCCATCATGAACATTACGCAACGTTAACGGCAACAACCTTCTGCAGCTTCTGGTCAATCTGAGCCTTCGGCACGAATCCAACAATCTGCTCGGCTACCTGACCACCTTTGAAGACCA
>CAZZWG010000113.1:0-10874 GCA_964657685.1 Verrucomicrobia bacterium Tous-C9LFEB
TCAGTGACAGATTGCTGGCGGCGGCAGCCGAGCTGAGGTACCCGGCGCTCACCAGGCCAGGCAGGGTGAAGTACTGGCTCCAATTGCCCTGGTTGTAGCTCGATCGCACCCGCCAATACAGGCTGGCGCCCGGGTTGGGCAACACGATATGCGTACTCGTGCTGACCGGATACGTGACCACGCCTGAAGCAAATGTGGCCACCGGAGCGCTGGAAATCTCGTGGTACACCGGAGCACCGCGCGGCGCAGTCAGCGAAACCGTAAAACTGCCATTGGCCCCGGTCACCACCAGCGGCGAAGTGGCAGGCGGCGGGGTAAACGCCACCGTCGCGGTATCCACCTTGTTCAACGGAGACGAACCGGTCTGCGCATACAGCGACTGCAGTGCCAGGTGAATGCCCGTGAGGGTTTCGCGCAGATCGTTATTGCCCTGGGCCGCCGCGTTGATCTGCGCCAGGTTGATCTTAAGCGCCATGGCCGCTCCGGCCAGTAAACAGGGGCCGCGTGAACAGGCTGCAATACTTCAACGCAAACCAGGCATTGGGCTGCGCTGCATTGGTAAAGCGCAGGCGAAAGCGCTCATTCTGTCCCCGTGCCCCGCCGTCGAATCCACGCCAGTTCTCCGGCGTGAGTGGGAACGAAGCGATGCGGATCTCGCGATGGTCGCCTGGCGAATCGATCGCCGTGCGCGCCACCATGACAGAAACTGCCAGGGACCCCTCGCCCAGCGCATTCACACTCACCCCGCCCAGCATCGCGACATTCATCATGTCCTGCGTGCTGGTGGTTTCGTACGCGCAAACGATGCCACCGCCATTGTCGTTGTAAACCCCGGGAGCAATCATCTGCACCGTGCCATCGGGCGCCGAGGAGCCGATCAGTATCTGTGACTGCCGTTGCGTACTGAAGGGCGAAGCATTCACCGGCAGGGGCCGTTCGCAGCGCACCGCGACCATGCCCGCCACGTCATCCACACTCCACTTGCGGGCGGAGCCGCTCGACACTTCCCGCCCCGCATACTCGTTAAAGTGCATCGGCCCCGACAGGCCTTCCATGTAATTCAGCGTGAGCGTCTGGTTGGGCACGACTGCCTGCCCCACTGGCACACCGATGCGAATTTCCTTCGCCTCCTCATCCACGCAACACCAGATCAGGTGCTGATAATCCCAGTTGATGGTCTGCCAGACGGTGGAGATTTCTTTGCTCATCAACTGGGGCTGCGAGCCACTGGGCAGGTAAGCGTAGGCCCCGCTGCGATGCACAAAAAACAGAAACTCATTCGTCACACACACGGCCCGCGGCCCACACGGGCCCACGCCTTCCCAGCGCTGCTGCACCGACCAGGTGGAGGGGTCCGTCGCCGTGGGGGAGATGGTGAAACCCGACCGCTCCTTGAGCGAGAACAGCGTGCCCTGAAACTCGCGGGCGCAAATGCAACGCTGGCCGTTGCCATTGGCTACCTGGATCGGGCTGGTGTCGCCGTAGTACGACTCCGCATCCGCAGCCAGCGAAATATAGTGGCCGGAGGCATAGCCATCCACCCCGCTCAGCACCACGCGATCATTCGAAGGGGAGTAGTACACATCGACCGCCGCCGGGGGCAGCACGCAGCGCAGCCGGTCCGTCATATCGGTCGCGGTCTCTGCCTGCAGAAACTCATCCGTAAAGTTGAAGAGCGCCGTGGTAGTGACGTTGTCAGGAAGCACTGTAGCCGTCATCGGCGTGCCGGCGCTGATCGTGGCCGAGGGAATGTAAAAGAACGGCCCTGCGCTGGTGCCGTCGGCTACCGTAAAGCCGATGGTGCGGTTGAGCGTATTCTCCGGGCCGATCGGCAGGTTGGCCATGTAGAGCGAGTCGCCAGGCACATCGACACTGATCGAGGTGAATGACAACACCGTAGGGCTCAGATTGCCATTGCGATTGGTGAACGCCAGGCTGGCGTAGCGCAGGCCATTGCCGTTATCAGGCGCGATGTTGCCGGTGGCGCCCGTGGTGTTCGCCAGCGGCGGTGGCGGGCCGCTCGCCCGCGTGACAATGGTGGCCGTGCTGAGCGTGAGAAAGCCACCAGCCTGGGCATAGCTGCTGGTAGCGGGCGCGGCGGTGCCCGTGGGCACATCGGCGGTGTACAGGTTCACGCCCGTCACCTGATACAGGGTGGAGGCAATCGGCACCTGCACCGCATCGTTCAGCACGGTATCGATCAGCACGCCGGCGAGCGAAGGGAGTGTTTCTCCCGAAGCGCTCGTAAAGGTAGCGATCACATATACGTCGCGCCCGGCGGGGAAGCTGCCGGAGTTGGAAGCGCGCTCCACGCTAGGAGTGGCTGGCGGCGCAAAGCCGCCGGGCGTGACGCGTGCCGTGTTGGCCGCGGGCGGTGGTACTCCGGCGCCCGTGTTTGTGACCGTGACAGTGGCGCCCAGAGCGAAGTTACCGAAGCGGGCATAGCTGCCTGCTGCCGGAGCGGCCGAGCCGCTGGGGACATCGGCCTCATATACATTGACCGAGAGCGGCTGATAGGCAGATGGCAAACCCCGCATCCACCCTGCCAAGGAAGCCAGCGCCGGCACGGAAAACCGGGCTGCATCTTGCAGCACCGTGTTGAGCAGGATGCCCGGGGCCGACGCGATCGACTCCCCCTGTGCATTCACGAACGTCATCGATAGGTAGAGATCGCGGCCCGCGGCAAACGTGCCCGCGCCGGGCTGTCGTGTGGGCTGCGGCCCCGCCGGGGAGGGCAGCCGGTTCACTAATACGGGAGTCGCTTCCACCCAGGTGACGCCGCCCTCCGTGACTGTGCCGTTTTCCGTGAGCGGCCAAGCCGGCTCCGCGGAGAGGGTGGTGCCTGCCGCTGTGCAGCGATACAAATGTCCGTTGCCGCCGGTAGCGGCAGGCTGCACGTATTCGCCCACAACGTAAGCCGTGCCCGGCAGCCACGCACCGCCGAGTGGCTTTTGCCCATAGGGATCGAGCTTCTGTGTACGGAGACTGTACACATTGAGCGGCGCAAGGGGGGTGCGCAGGTCAGAGTAGGCAAGCAGTGCCCGGTTATACGCCTCCGTGACGGTGGCGTGTGCCGCCGCGGGAGGGTTGACCAGCGGACCCTGCACACGCACGAGACGGCCGCTGCCCGCCGGCTGTTCCACCAGCACGAAGCCGTCGCTATCGAACAGCAGGGGCACCTGGAACAGCGTTTCCCCCACGGTCTCTGGCGTATAGATCAGCGAAGCCAACCCTGTGATCGGGGCCTGGTTAGGCCCTTGCAGGGCAGTTTGCAGCCCATACCGCGTGGCCACGGTAGTCAGCTGGAACCGGCAATTCCGGCAGACGGCGGCCACACCCATCGGCAACACCGTGGGATCATCATTGTCCACCAGCCCACCGAACCGCGTGAACTCATGGGGAGTGAATCCATCAAAATTCATTCGTTCTCGTCAACCATTTCTGTTGTCATCCCGAGCGCAGTCAAGCAATCTGCTGTGCGCCTTCCAATATTCGACTTAGCCACCCATGCGGGTGCCCCATATCTCACGACGTTTTTCCGTCGGGACCGGATTTCCTGTTACGCTGCACCGGACATATCTACGCGTGCGGTTTTCATTGAGGAAAACCGCATGAAGGTCGCCAAGGCCACCATCTTCAACAGGAAATCCGGGGAGATGTGGGAGGGCTTTTACCCTCTGGTTCCCTCAACATAAGTGTGACGGTGAAGACCCGCATGGGTGGTTACCTCGAACATTTGTAGAGCAGGAAAGGGCGCAAAGCAGATCCATCGACTGCGCTCGGGATGACAAAAAAGGGGGGGCTAGGGATGACAAAAAAAGGGACTCGATGACAAAAGGCGCACCCAATAACAAAGGAAGACCCGATGACAAAGGGGGAAAGATGACAAACCTCCAGGGAGAGTGACAAACGTCACCTCGCTGGAATGTAGTGCTGAACTACCTAAACCCGCCGCTTCTGCATGGTGAGAATCACCGTACCGCCCGTCACCGCGCCGTTATACGCCCCAGTCACAATACCCCCCGCAGGCGCATACACATTAATCAAAAACGCATTCACCGTAGACCCCGTCACCTTCGGCTGCACATAATACCCGCCGATATCCTCCACATACACCGAAGGCGCCAGCGTAAGCGGCAGCTCAAAGAACCCCTCCACATCCAGCCCCGCCGGATTACTCAGAGTAGCGAGATTCAGAGGATCCCCGCCCGTAACGAAACTGCCGCTGAACGTAAGCTGGACGAAGACCGTGAGATTGCGCGCCCCGCCGCCACCCGAATAGTCAATAATCGCACCTGTAACCGCCATGGTTTCTCCTTGGTAATACTTAAGATCGCCGGCTCTGCCGCCCGGCTCGCCGTACCTGGCCCTGTTCTGCGCGGACCAGCTGCTCCAAAATCTCGTCCATGCCTTCGAGCGCCTTCTGCCCGTACTGCCGCACCCACGGGTCGTTGCCCCGCACAGTGGCCACCAGCGCCGCCGCACCATACGCCACCACATACCCAATGCGCGGATGCGACGACAACACACTGCTCTCGTCCGTCAACGGAGGCGGCGCAAACTCGCCCCGCACCCGCAAATCGACGGCGATCGAGCAGGGAGTCAGCCAGATCACCTCCCGGCGAAACTCCCACCCGGCTACGGCCGCACGCGGCTGCAGATCAGGCAGCACTTCGTAGTTGCGCACCAAACGGTAGTAGGACGGGTCCTCCCCGGCCGGCTTCCAATCGATGCGCAACGGTTGATCGGTCAGCGCGGCGAGCGGGCCTGCGCCGGTTTGCAGGGCAGCCAGGTTCGGCGTGCCCGGCGCAATCCCCGGCGCTTCCACCACTGCGATATCCCACGAAGACTGCGTCGCGGCCAACTGCGAATTGGCATCGTCATAGACCTCGCTGATCAACGGCACCAGAAAACTGTCGTTCAGGTAAGTGCCATCGGGATCATCGAGCAGCGAGCGGACCCGCGCCTTGACCTGCCCCAGCGTCCAGCTCATTGCGCGCTGGCCTTGCTCTTCGCCTTATCGCGATCGGCCTTGATCTGGTTCACCAGGCGCCACTCCTCGGCAGTGAGGCGATCCATCTCCACCGCGCCATAGGCAATGCGGGTGTTCCTGTATGCCTGCACCACGTTGTAAATGTGCCCGCAGTTGGTACACAGGATGGCGCCATGTTTGGGGGCAGCCGCGCAGCTGGGGCAAGGCTGCGGTTGCTTCTCCATGAGCGTGTTGGCCTGCATCACCCAACGCGGCAGCTCGGGGATCAGCCCTTCCTCCACTGCAAGCCGCGCCAGGTCACGATGTGTATCGTTCACATTCATGCGCTGCGAATCGTTCTCGTACCAGGCATTGGCGGATTGCAACCGCTGCAGTATCGAGGTGTTGCGTTTGGTCCGGATGGTGGCCAGCGATGCATGAAAGTCGCGCTCGCGCACCTCCACATAAAACTCGCCCTTGTCGCTGTAGGCCACTTCCGGCACGCGGATGGTGCCACCCTTCTTGATGCTGGCCGGGTCATGATCGCCCACGTAGCACAACACGCCGCCAAAGCCGCCATCCTGCTGCACGTACTCACGGATGTACTCCGCGGCCAGCACCAGGGGGATGGCCGGCACCGGCTCCATCTGCATGGTGTTCTGCGCGTCGCAGCCCAGATCCTTATGCCCCCACCGGGTTTCGCGAATCACGTGGATGGTGTACGGCTTGCCCGGCGGGCAGGCAGCAATCTCATCCGGGAAAAAGACACCGCCATTGATTTTGAGGGGGAAGGGATTGAGGTTGAGGATCGTGACCGGCCGATCGGCTTCTGCCTGCTTGAGCAGCCGCTGGATCTCCGAGAACCGTTTCACGGTCCAACGCTGGCCGGGATCGCGAAACTTGCCAGGATCCTGCCCCAGCAAAGCCTCTGCGTTGGCGCGCTGCATTTCCGGTGTAATGACGACTGTTGCCATGTGTGCTGCTCCTTAAAGAATCCCGATGTGTTCGTTGCCATTGCCGGTGCGGCGGGCGAGGTCCTGCCGCCAGCGACTGGCCGCCAGGCTGCCACTGTGCAGGGGAGAAAGGTGGTCCTGCATCATCGCGTCGTACTCCTGCTTGCGCTTGGCCTCGGCCTGCTCTTCCTCATACTGGTAGCGCAGCAGATACTCCTGCGCGCGCCCGGCGGCTGTGCCGCGGCGTGCGTTGATCCCCGCGCTGTACTGTGCGATCAGCCGCTGCAGCACATCGCTCGAAGGCGCCTTGAACCAGGGGCCGAACACCATTTCATAGTCGCCGCGTTCGGGGTAGGGCCCCAGCATCGGGGTGTAGCCATCGACGGCTTTGTAGGAGGACCACTCCGCCTGCGTGCCGTAGCTCGATGCCGGAAACCATTTCTCCAGGACCCAGCCTTCGGCCTGCGGATATTTCCTGACTTCGCGCATCTCGGTGACCACGCGCAGCGGGCGGTTGTCATGCCGCGAGAAGTTGCAGCCGGGGGCGTTTGGGTTGGGTTGGAAATTCAAGCCGCCCTTTTCCGCGGTTGACAGGCCGGTGGCCCAGTCGCGGTAGACGCCCGACTCCTTCACCCGGCGATCGCTGGCAATCAGTAATCGCCACTGTGGCTGGCGGTAGGGATTGCTGCCGCCAAAGCTGGTAAGACACTGTTGCAGTGCCCGGGGAACGACATGGTTCATTGCGCACCGCCGTTGTGGGTAAAGGGGGCCGTAGTGCGGCCGAACCAATTGGCAGACATGGTGGCGTCTGTGCTTTCCAGGTGATAGCCCACCACCTCCGGGATCAGGGCGCGCTTCGCCCGCGGCCATTGCTTGGCAAAGACCATGTCACCGCGGCCGGCGTCGCTGTGGGCCTCCGGGTAAGTGAATCGGCCGGAAGCGCACGGGCACCACATCTGGAAGAAGCCGATCGGGATGTAGCCCCCGCCGTCTTTGCTGGTGACGCGTGTGCCCAGGGGGAAGGCGTTCATGTGCACGTAGGCATCGCACTCGTGTTGCAGGATGGGCTTCTCGAGAAAGCGGTCCCACTGTGCGTAGCCCTTGACGCAGAAGCGGTCGATGCCGTAGAGCATGGTGCGGTCGAGCTCGGCGTTTTGTAACAGCAGGCGTGTCTGTGGCGGCAGCCATACGTCCGCATCCAGGTGAACCACCCAGGCATCGTGATCGAGCAGCGCCAGGCCTTCGTTGATGCCGTCGCCCTTGCAGAACTTGCGCCAACGCGCGTTGAGCGCATCGGTCTGCAGGCATTCGACATGGTGGAACTCGCAGATGCGCTGGGTGTCGCGGTCTTCCGGCGACGTGACCACGACGATGCGATCGAACAGGTGTTTATTGGCCGGCAGTGTACACCGCAAAAAATCCGAGTAGTGATCGCACACCACCACCGCTTCCAACCGAAACCCCGCCACAGGAGGCCTCACCGGCCCCGGAGGGCAAGGGCATTCATAAGACATAGCAAGCTCCTGCAACAACGACGGTCACTGTCCACAACTGCCGGGTGCCCCACATCTCGCTCGTATTTCGCGAGATGTGGGATACCACGAACCTCCACTGCTTTTCCCGCATTTGTCACTGTCCACAACTGCCGGGTGCCCCATATCTCGCTCGTACTTCGCGAGATATGGGATACCACGAACCTCCACTGCTTGTTCCTGTATTTGTCACGGAAACAAAGAGAACAGCCACCGTTGGTGGTATCCCACATCTCGCGAAAAACGAGCGAGATATGGGGCACCCGGCTTGGGTAACGGTCCACCAAAAATACCCAGGCCTCTCACGAGGCCTGGGCCCGGCCATTAGTTGTAAACCGGCACCTTCAACCCGGTCACGCTACTAATCGCCTGCGGATTATCCACGGCATACTGCCGGGCATCCACGTAGTAGCAACCTTCGTTCGCCGTGGGATTACCGCTGGCAGGATCGTAGATCTGAAACACCCACTGTCCGCTGCGGTTCTTGAACCAGAACGGAGCCTTGCCCCACACCACCTTCAACCAGCTGCCGAACTCCATGAAGTCGATGCGCGTCTGATCGGCGTGAATATTCCTCACCACCTCACGGCCGGCAATCGTGAACTGACCAACATTGGCCGTCAGCCCATCGAACCCGGGCATCTTACCGTTGGTCATCATGATTTCCTGCTTGGCAAAGCCCATCTCCTCATAGGCCTGGATCTGCGAAGGATGCGCATGCCACACCTGCGACTTCAGCGCATCCGTGCCGAGCGACTGCTCGACCCGCGACAACGCCGCCCGCAACATCGGTAACGACAACGGTGCGCCACCCGCAGCCACACCGTTCGCCACCACGTAATTCTGCGTCCGGTTGATGCCGAGGAAAGTGCCAGTCGTCGACGTGTTGTGAAAGTAAGGAATGCCGTACAGGAACACCGGCGTGGTCGCTGCCACACCCGCCACCATGATGAAGTCGCCCGCCACCGTACCCGACGGCACCGTATCCACCGTAATGGACTGGGCCCCGCCCAGCTTGTTGTTCACGTTGTTGACGTAGCAGGTGCCGCGCAGCGTGTAGGTGTTCGACATCACCTGCACCTGCTGGCCCTGCGAAATCAACCGCGCGCCCCAGGGAGACGACGCCAGCACGATGGGATTCGCACCGCCGCCGGCATAACTCGTATCCACCTGGCCGATTTTGCCATCGCCCGCCTGCTGCAGAAACTGATCGCGATTCTTCGCCATCTGCACTGCAACATCGGCCAGCGTTTTCGTCACCGGGCTTTCCGAAACTACCTTGGGCCCGCTCTCGCCAATAATGTCCACCAGTCGCGAGTACTCGACCGGAATGACCGTGGCCAGAGGAGTCAACGTACCCTGGTCCCATCCGCTGAAACCACCCGCCGGCAAAATACCGCCGTCCAGGTTGAACAGCGAAACGTTGCCGGGAAAAGCCGTCTGAAAGCGCAGACGAAAGCTGCGCAGTGAAACCGGCGTGATCGAGCCGCGCTCAGAAATACGAGCGTCGAGCTTGGCTTCTTTCTCAATGAGCAACTTGATCACTTCGTTCAGCGCCTCAAGCTGCAACTGCTGCGTAGTGGCGGCTGTACCAATTGCGTTCGACATGGATGATCCCTAAGGCGCGGTGAGTGCGCGCCGCTTACTCAAGAGCGTGATACCTCATCGCCCGGTCATCAACTGCAGCACGCGCGGCAGAATATTCTCCCGCGCGACTTTATCGAAGGGCCTGCCTGGATTGGCGCGTTGCCACTGGCCTGCGCATGGTCAAAGGCTGCGCTCGAGTTCATCGCTGCGCCGCCGCTGGCCGGTCCGGTAGAACCCTTCGGTTCCGTCTTCAAGGTGCTGTCAATCTGGGCGTCAACCTTGGCACGCCGGGCTGCGGAAGCGTTGGCGATCTGCACGCCTGCTTCGCGTAACTCTGCCCGTGCGACCTCGGGGAGAAACTGCTGCACGGCACGATCGATGGCCGCGAGACGGCGCTGCCGCGAGGCATCGCCGATGGGCAGCCGCTGCAGGGAGTGCATTTGCTCCTGCAGGGCCGGGTTTGCCTGGATCTTCGCAATCAGCTTCGCGCCAATCGCTTTCGGCAAAAGTGTTTTCAGGTATGGGCTCACCGCGCCACCCTGCTTCTCCACGTTGGCCAGGATCTTAGTGATACCGTCGTGGATACGTGTCTGCGCCTCGGTCTGCAGGCCGGTTTCAAAGGTACGCCGTTCTTCCACCTTCTCGCCGTGCTGCCGCGCATTCAACGCGCGTTCGCGCTGGTCCAATTCTTCTGCCCGCCGCGCCAGGGTGTCTGGCCGGGCCGTCTCTTTCGGAGCGTCGTCACGCAACAACGACAGTGCGTCGTGTACCTGCTGGTCGCGCACCCGCTCGTCTTCGTGGCGATACTGGTTGGCTTTCAGGCGTGCGGCCACATCCCCGGCGCGGTGTTCCAGATCGAGCGCGGCCACGTTGCTGACGAAGCCGAAAAAGTCTTCCCCAATGACCGGCTTGCCATGCCGCAGCACTACCTGGCCCTCCGCATCGCGTTCGTACGACAGCTCCGCAATCTTGCTCAGGGAGGCCAGTGTGCCGTCGCGCGTGGTGGAACCGAGAAACGTTTCCCGCACATCCATCCAGGTAGCCGAGTGGGTTTGGGCCGCCTGCGCCGAATCCAGATCCGGGAACAGCGCGCGGTAGGGCGTGAGCTCGGCTGCTTCGCGGGCTGTTTTGTAGAGCTGCGCTTTGAGCTGGGCATCGGCCTCGAGCAGCTTGCCGAACTCGGGGTTGTCGGTCGCCATCTGGCTCAGGAGCTCGGGGGTGACGGATGTTTCCGGTTCGAGCTGAAAGTCGTCCTCGGCGGGAGCTGCGATTGCGGGCGCTGCTTCCGGCTCAAGCGAAGGCGGCGGAAAATCGGTAACCGCGGTGGTTTCCTCGACGAATACCGGGGCTGTCTCAGGCGTCGGCTCGATCGCGGCCAGTTTTTCCGTTAGCAGGGCAGCCGCATAATCCTCACGGATAGGGAACTTCCCGGGATCAACAGAAGATACAGGAGCAGTTGCAGGAGCAGGAGCGGTCACCGGAGCAGGCGCAGGCGCAGGAGCCGCCGCCGGAGCAGCCGGCGCGGTAATCGTAACTTCACTCATAGGTAGATTCTTCTTTCCGAAAACTTATCGACAGGTAGACGACTGCAGATCCGACAGCCGTGAATTCCCACATCTCCCGGCTGGAAAACGCCGTGAGATATGGGGCACCCTAGCCTGTTGTGGGTAGGGATGGTGTGTGGATTTAAATGTTTGCGACACGTCGTGAGATGTGGGAATTCACAACCCTCCACCAGTAACTCTCAACCCCACATCCAACTACGAACTAAATCGACACACCATCCCCACCCACACCAGGCTGGGGTAGGAATTCACAACCCTCCACCAG
>CAZZWG010000114.1:0-1561 GCA_964657685.1 Verrucomicrobia bacterium Tous-C9LFEB
CGCGAACTCCACCGCCTCTTCATCGCCGGCCTCGCCTTTGACTTCTGCGTAGCCTTCAGCGCCCTCGACGCCCACCGCATGGGCTTCGAACCCATCGTCCTCGAAGACCTCACCCGCGCCGTCGACCTACCCGCCACCCTCACCACGCCCGGCTCTATCGCCCACACCAGGCAGGCCTTCGCGCATCACAACATCCGCACCTGCACGTCAGCCTCCATCACAGAAAAGCGCGTCCCCGCCCACGCATGACGACCCCCATCAACACGCCAGGTGCTCCAAAGGATCCAGACGCCTGGCCAGAAACCCTCGCCACCGTGCTCACCTGCACCTACGAGAGCCGTGCCGGCCTCGCCATCGCCTTCGGCTATCCGTCTTCTAAACACTTCCACATTACCTATAACTACTGGGCCAACGACCAACTCCACACCGCCGACATCTACACCGAGAAACCCATACCCCAGGGCACCCTCTTCCCCATCCGCTACAACCCCGAACAACCCCACAGGAGCCATCACGCCAACGCCGGACCCAACCCGCGCGCGTTCCGCATCGCTCTGGGCATAGCGGGCTCAGTCATCTTTTCCCTCGGCTGGCTTCTCTTCCTCCACGGTTGCCAACACTAGGCAAACTCCAGCCCCACAACAAAAGCCGTCGCGAACCTTCGCGCAACCTTAGCGCCCTCCGCGTCAGCTTTCGCATTTGCCCTTGCCTTCCTACCGAGGCCGCGTCTTCCGCAACACCAACACCATCACCCCAACCCCCACCAAAGCCCCCACCGCCATCCCACCCAACACCGCCCCCGGCCCGCCACTTTGCACATCCCCATACCGGTGCTCATTCACCAATACAAACCCACCACAAGCCACCGGCAAGGAAACTAGCCCCGCAAAGAACCCCACCAACGCCGCCAAAGCAAACCGATTCGCCCATCCCTCCACAGCAACCTGCTCTCTTCCAACTCACTCCCCTACAACCCTAACTCCCCAGCCCGCGCCTGCATCGCCGCCAAACAGTTCCCAATATGCTCCTCCACCGTCAACCCCAACAACTCCGCCCCGCGCACCATGTCCTCCCGCTTCACCGCCCGCGCAAACGCCTTATCCTTCATCTTCTTCCGCACCCCCGCAACCTCCACCTCGCTGATCGACCGGGAAGGTTTCACCAGCGCACAAGCCGTCAAAAACCCCGCCAACTCATCACACGCAAACAGCGCCCGCTCCATGTACGTCTCCGGCACCACGCCCGAGTAATCCGCATGCGCCAAAATCGCCTGCAGAATCTCCTCCGGCCACCCCTGCTCCCGCAAGTACTTCACCCCCACAAACGGGTGCTCCTCCACCGACGGATGCCGCTCATAGTCCATGTCATGCAACAACCCGGCACACCGGTACCGCTCCACGAGTGCCCCAGCCTCTTCCCCGCTAAGCCCCAACCGCTCCGCCTCCCGCACCCCATAGCTCTCCACGCACGCCGCCACCGCCAGCCCATGCTTCACCAGAGAATCGCTTTTCGTCCACTCCCGCAATAACGCCTCAGCTGCCGCTGCATTGTGCTCGCCCAT
>CAZZWG010000114.1:1661-10630 GCA_964657685.1 Verrucomicrobia bacterium Tous-C9LFEB
TGCAGGGACTCTCGACCGAACCCGCCTCTTGGCTCGGCTTCGCCGAAGGCACAATCGCCCTTCCCTAGCGACTCGAGCAACAAAGCACGGCGGGTTCATTGCCGCAAGACCCGCGCGCCAGTCCCAACGTTGAGTCAAGCCAGGTGAGCTCTTCATGAGTCTCCAGTCAACCACCCGCCAACCCACCCACAAACACACTCTCCCGGCCCAAAACTTAAACCAATCCCTCAACCCCTGTTTACTACTCTGGTTCTCTCCGTTATTTTTCCGGGTTGCCTGCCGGAATCACCCGGAATACCCCTTGACCCTTTGTGTACGGGGTGTCATTGTAGGCACATCACCTGTTTCTTTACTGGACAAGTGCTGCGGTGCCCGCTCTGGCAGCCGCCCGCACCACACAACATGGAAGCAACTCTGGCACCGGTCAGCGTCCCCGCCAACACGGAACGCGAGGTCCTCAAGTGCGAGCACTGCAAGCTCGTACAGTTCAGCACCCCCCAAAACATCTGCCGCCGCTGCAAGCAGTCGCTGCTCAAAGAGCAGCCCCGCCCCCAGCTCAGCATCGCCCTCGTCCCCAACCAGCCCCCGGCGGCTGAGCCCAAGGATGACACCCTCCAGGTGGCCACCGCGGTCCGCGATCTTCGCAAGATCCGCAACCTCTCCCAGCGCCAGCTCGCCGGTCGCATGGGCGTGCCGCGCACCTATATCTCCAAAATCGAGAACGGCAAAGCCATGCCGACCCTCAACTCCCTTGATCGCCTCGCCCGGGCTCTCCAGGTCGATATGTCCGCTCTCCTGCGCGACGCCCCCAAGCGTCACCAGACCGAAGCCGACATGCTCACCGCCGACCCGTTCCTCGCCGAGATGGCCAAGTTCGCCCCCCATCTCACGCCGACGCAGAAGAGCATCTTCCTCAACCACGTCCGCGACATGGCCCAGAACCGCAGCCGCCGCTCGGCCTAACCTCCGCGCGCTCCCCCTCCTCCTCTCCAAACCGCAGGGCTCTCGCAACCTCAAAGAGCCCTGCGGCCCTCCGAAATGCCTTGGCGCCCTTTGCGCAACCTTCGCGCCCTTGGCGTGAGCGCCTTGCAACCCGCCCCAAAGACCCCGCTATTCCCACCGCACGTCCTTTCCGGTACCCTCAGTACCTGAGCCCAACCGCCGTGCGCGAAGCCGTAAAAAATCACCCCTACACCCGGTCCCACCGCGCCCACGAGCTCTCCCCCGAAGAGCGCGCTCTCTACGACACCCTTGACCCCGCCCGCATCCCCCAGCACGTCGCCATCATCATGGACGGCAACGGCCGCTGGGCCGGCAAACGCGCCCTCAAACGCTTCCTCGGCCACCAGCAAGGCGCCGAAAGCGTGCAGTTCGTCGTAGAAACCGCCTCCCGCATCGACCTCCCCTGGCTCACCCTCTACGCCTTCTCGCTCGAAAACAACCTCCGCCGCCCCAAGTCCGAAGTCAGCTTCCTCATGAAGCTCCTCAAGACCTACCTCGTCAGCAATCTCCAGCGCATGCAGGACAACAACATCCGCATGGCCTACATCGGCCGCACCCACGAGCTCCCCGCCGAAGTCCAGGACACCATGCGCTGGGCCGAAGCCGAGACCGCCAAAAACACCGGCACCACCCTCACCCTCGCCCTCAACTACGGCTCCCGCTCCGAAATCGTCGACGCCGCCCGCACCCTCGCCCACAACATGCTCGCCGAAGCCGCAAAACGCGGCATCAGCGTCGAAGACATGCTCGCCGCCGAAGGCGTGGACGACGCCATCAACACCCGCTTCTGCGAAACCCAGATCAACACCGCCCTCTACACCGCCGGCATGCCCGACCCCGACCTCGTCATCCGCACCTCCGGCGAACAACGCATCTCCAACTTCCTCCTGTGGCAGATCGCCTACGCCGAAATCTTCGTCACCGACCGCCTCTGGCCCGACTTCCGCGGCCCGCATCTGCTGGAGGCCCTCGCCGCCTACCAGCTCCGCGAACGCCGTTTTGGCGGTCTCGGCGAAGCCAGCGATGAAGATCTCTCGACGATTCTTCCCGCTTCCACCGAAGCTGCCCTGGCGCCGCGCTAAACCGCCGAAACTTTGCATCCATACAGGTGTGACTGAACGAACGGCCAGTGTGGCCCCGCCCCGCCCAACAGATCAACTCCTGCAGGCTCTCCTGGACTCCGCCGGTGAAGGTATCTGGGGCGTAGACCTCGAAGGCCGCTGTACCTTCATCAACCGTGCCGCCTGTGCCGCCCTCGACTATGCCGCGGACGATCTGGTCGGCCGCAACATGCATGAAATCGTGCACCACCACTACCCGGACGGCCGGCCCTATCCAGGTTCGGAATGCATCGTGTACAACGTCTTCCGGCAAGGTGTCTTCTTCACCAACCAGATCGATCATCTCTTCCGCAAAGACGGCTCCATGTTCTACGCGGAGATGTCTGCCCAGCCCATCCTGCATGATGGCGAAACCCGCGGCGCCGTCGTCACTTTCCGCGACATCACAAAGGCTCGCCTGGCCGAACAGGCCCTCCGCCGCAGTGAAAAGCTCGCCGCTGTCGGCCAACTCGCGTCGTCCATCGCCCATGAGATCAACAACCCTCTCGAGGCCATCACGAACCTGCTCTTCCTCGTGCGCCATTCCCCCAGCCTGCAGGAAGCCGTCGACTTCGCCGCACAGGCGGAGGCCGAACTCGCCCGCGTCACCGACATCGTCCTGCAAACCCTGCGCTTTCACCGTCAACACACAGACGCCGCGCTCGTGCAGCTCTCCGACATCCTGCCCCAGATCGCCCGCATGTACCAGACCCGCTTCCGCCAGCGCACCATCACCCTCCGCCTCAAGTGCCGCGACACCCCGCCCGCCGTTGTCTTCGAAGGCGGCCTCCGCCAGGTCCTCAACAACCTCATCCGCAATGCCTACGACGCCATGCCCCACGGCGGCGAACTCCACCTTCGCCTGCGCCCGGCAACCTCCCTCGCCGACGAGACACCCGGCCTTCGGCTCACCATCGCCGACACCGGCACCGGCTTCCTCCCCGCCATGCGCGAGCACCTCTTCGAGCCCTTCTACACCTCCAAGGACACCACCGGCACAGGCCTCGGTCTCTGGATATCCAAAGGCATCATCGACAAGCACGGCGGCTCCATTGCCCTGCGCTCCCGCATGGGCCAGGGCACCGTCTTCTCCATCTGGCTCCCCCTTTACCCGGCCCTCCGGACCAGGACTCTCGAGGACCCCGCGCTCTAGGACCGGCAACCCGAACCATCGTCCCTCGGTGACTGAACTCACAGAAATATTTCGCTAACTCACCGCAACAAAAGATTTATTCCCTCCACCGCGTCTTTGTTGAACCGGGCGGCGTTTGTCTCTCCAGGAAGCAGGCACATCGCTGCTCTCCGCGGAGGTCTCCCATGCAGCAGGCACTTCGTCACACACGCACCATCGCCGCTCTCCTTGCCCTTACCCTCACCTGGAATGGCTTTGCTCACGCCGCCAAACCCTCCCACAGACTCGCCCTGCTGCAAGCAGCATCCCAGCCGGCTGCCCCACCCCAACAGCCGACGCCCCCCGCCCAGCCGCTCGGCGCGCGCGAGCGCATGCAGGTCGCCCACACCATCTTCCTCACCCAGACCGGCAACGACCCCTACTTCGCGCTCTCCGCAACCGACACCTACAACACCGTCCTGAACGCCCTCAACCAGTGGGGCCGCTACCGCCTCGCCACCGACGCCTCTCAGGCCGACCTCGTCCTCCAGCTCCACGGCGTTGCCCTCGCCACCACCACCGGAGGCACCCACAACGATCCCGGCGGCTCTGTCTCCTACGCCTCCGTCCTGCACCTCACCGTCGCCGACCCCCACACCCTCGCGCCTGTCTGGGAGGTCAGCATCCCCGTGCAGGCCGCCCTCCGCGCAAAAACCCGCAACCGCAACGTCACCGCCACCGGTCAGAACGCCGTAAGCCAGCTCAAACTCCTCGCCGGAGATCCTCTCTCCCGCGGGGAGCAGGCGCAACTCAAGGAAGCCTCTAACTCCCACCTGGGAGGATTCCTTCTGTTGGGCGCCGGAGGCCTCGCACTGACACTCGGCCTCTTCTTCATCTCCCGCCACGCCGCTCAGCAAAACGCCGCAAGCTTCTGCCAGCAGCACAACCTCAACCCCTGCCCCGGCGCCTAGCGTCCCGCAACGCCCCGGACATTCGGGACCGGAACAAAACGCCGGTCCCCCTCCCTCCATGTATCCTCAAACGGACGCATGAAACGAGTCCTCACCGGGGCCGCCATGATCCTTCTGGTTCTGGCCCTTATCTACCTCAATAACACCTGGCTCATCACCGCCGTCAGCGCCCTCCTGGCCCTGCTCGCCGCCGCCGAGTTCCGCAACCTCACCCGCGAAGCCGCAGCCCCCATCCCCCTCTGGTGGACTGTCCTCGCCATCGCAGCCCTCTTCACGGTCTCCTCCGTCGTCCTCCTCGACCCCCTCATCGCCGTCTCCCTCCTCACCCTCATCCTCTTCACCTGGAATACCTTCCGCTCCCCCCTCCCCCGCGTCCTCCCCGAAACCGGCGCCGGTCTCCTCCTTCTCCTGTACGTCGTCTACCCCCTTACCCTCATCCCCCGCATCCTCGCCGCCGAGGACGGCACCGCCCTTCTTCTCTTCCTGTTCCTCTGCGTCTGGTGCGGTGACATCGCCGCCCTCTACGTCGGCCGCGCCTTTGGCCGCCGCAAACTCGCCCCCGCCATCTCCCCCAACAAAACCTGGGAAGGCTCCCTGGCCTCCGTCGCCGGCAGCCTCCTCTTCGGCATGGCCCTCATCTTCCTCGGCGACTGGTTCAGCAAACACAACTCCACCTTCACCCGCCTCCACACCGCCTGGCCCTGGTGGACCTTCGCCCTCCTCGCCATCCTCCTCAACCTCGCCGCCCAGATCGGCGACCTCGCCGAATCCGCCCTGAAACGCGGCGTCGGCGTCAAAGACTCCGGCACCATCCTCCCCGGCCACGGCGGCATCCTCGACCGCATCGATGCTCTCCTCTTCGCCGCCCCCGTCCTCTGGCTCGTCCTTGTACTACACGCAACGTTGTAGCCTGGTTACCAACGGGCGGGCGTATCCTCACTTCATGGCCGTCGCTGCACTCAAGCCCAGGAACGCGGCAGAGTCCCTCCGCGACATCGTGCAGGACCTCCTCGTGCCGGAACTGAAGGCCATCAAGACCGAACTTGACTCGCAACGCCGGGAGAATGAGACCCACTTCGCGGGTATCCGCTCTGAATCCGCCGCCATCCGCAATGAAGTGAAAATTACTTCGGCGGCGCAGAAGGCCGAGACGGAGTCCCTGCGCGTCGAGTTGCGCCTCAGGGATGAGAAACAGACCCAAGCGCTTTACGCCCTTTCTGAAAGACAAACTCAGGCGTTCAACGTCCTCTCCGAGAAAATGGGAACCCTGATGGAAGTTCGCGAACGCTTGGCCGTCCTCGAAGATCGCGCCAAACGTACTTGACCGTACAATCCGCGCCATGCGCAACCGCCTCTCGGTATCGGGCTCGCTTTCTCTCGAGATCGTGAGACAGGCTACTCTCCGCGCCTGGTCGGGACGCCGTCTCCTACAGATCAGTCGCCCAGTTCTCAATGACGGAAAGTTCCTCCACCGCTTGAAACGCGCCATCTCGCGTGACGAGCGCTGCTTCCGCCGCAATGGCGTGAGCCGCGATCATCAGATCCATACTGCCCAGTAATCTCCCGCTAGACTCGAGCCTGGCGCGCAAAGCACCGTAAGCATCAGCCGCATCGCGTCCCCAACTCAATACCCGGATGCTGGCAAGGAACGCTTCCATGAGCGTCCGGAGCCCTGCAGCCGCAGGCCTTTTCGCAAGTCCGTATTTGATCTCGGCTTCTGTGACGGAAGAGACACACGCGATATCGCCGGGCTCCAACCCAAGAAGCTTTTCCCGGGCAGCAGGGGACCTGCCCTTAACGATGTAGCTGACAGTATTGGTGTCGAGCATGTAGGTCATGGGCTACTCATCCACTCTTTCCTGCACCGGCATCTGGACACGGTCTGCTGAAGACAGAAAATCCTCTGGTACGCCCAGGGCATCCAGCGCGGAGAAGACGTCCTTCAAGCTCATCGGGGACTCCGAAAGAATCACATCCCCGTTCTGCGGGTTCCGGCGTATGTAAACCTCGCTGCCCTGGAACCGGAACGGCGCCGGAATCCGCACCGCCTGGCTCCGTCCACTCATGAAAACCTTTGCCCTTTCCACCTGCGCCATGCGTTCGGTTCCTCCTGCTGTATGCCATGCTATATCTTGGCCACTTTAGGAAGCCGAATGGCGGTCTAGCCGCGGCCCGCCCACCCTTTGCGACAATGAACAAGTGAAGACCATCGCTCTCCTGGGTTCAACCGGATCCATCGGCCAATCCACCCTCAACCTCTGCGAAACCTACCCCGACCGTTTCCGTCCCGTTGCCCTTGCCGCCGGCACCAACCTGGAAGCCGCCTTCGCCCAGGCCCAGCGCTGGCGCCCCGCCATCCTCTCGATGGCCACAGAATCGCTCGCCGACCAGCTCCGTCAGCGCCTGCAAGCAGGCGGCAACACGACCACAGAAGTCGTCCACGGCACCCCCGGCACCGTCCTCGTCGCCACCCACCCCGAAGCCAACTTCGTCGTCTCCGCCATCGTCGGCGTCGCCGGCCTCGAAGCCACCTACGCCGCCGTCCTCGCCGGCAAAACCGTCGGCCTCGCCAACAAGGAATGTCTCGTAGCCGCCGGCGACCTCCTCCTCACCGCCGCCCGCCAACGCGGCACGATCCTCCTCCCCATTGACTCCGAACACAACGCCATCCACCAATGCCTACGCGGCGGCGAACCGAACGAAGTCAAACAGATCTGGCTCACCGCCTCCGGTGGCCCCTTCCGCAACACCCCCCTCGCAGACTTCGCCAGCATCACCCCCGCGCAGGCCCTGAAACACCCCACCTGGACCATGGGCCAGCGCATCACGGTCGACTCCGCCACCATGCTCAACAAGGGCCTCGAAATCATCGAAGCCTGCCGCCTCTTCAATCTCCCCCCAGACCGCGTCCGCGTCACCGTCCACCCCCAATCCACCATCCACTCCCTCGTCGAGTACGTCGACGGCAGCATCCTCGCGCAAATCTCCGTTACCGACATGCGCCTCCCCATCCTCTACGCCCTTAGCTGGCCCGAGCGCCTTCCCTCAAACCTCACCTTCGACATGACAGCCCTCCGCCAACTCGACTTCCAGACCCCCGACTTCGAGCGCTTTCCCTGCCTCCGCCTCGCCTACGAGGCCGCCGCCGCCAGCCAGGCCCACTGCATCGCCCTCAACGCGGCTGACGAAATAGCCGTAGACGCCTTCCTTTCGGGTCATCTGTCTTTCCCCGGCATCCCGCGTACAATCGAAGGGGTCCTGGCGCTCACCCCGGCAGCCTCGCCCGCGTCCATCAAAGAGGTCCTGGCCCTGGATGAACGCGCCCGAGAACTTGCCCGCGAAGCCCTGGCAACGCCCGCCTAGCCGTCGTATCAGGTCATCCACGAGGTCCTTTCCGCCCGCATGCATCTCCTCAAAGTCATCGTCGAGTTCCTGATTGTCCTCGGCTTCATGGTCCTGGTTCACGAATTCGGCCACTTCGCCATGGCCAAAGCCTTCCGCGTCCGCGTAGAGGCCTTCGCCATCGGCTTCGGCACCCGCCTCATCGGCTTCGTCCACGGCGGCACCGACTACCGCCTCAACCTCCTGCCCTTCGGCGGCTACGTCAAGTTCGCAGGCGACCAGCCCGGCGAACTCGCCTCCGACCCCGGCGACTTCAACGCCCATCCCCGCTGGCAGCGCGTCCTGATCGCTCTCGCCGGGCCCGTCGCCAATTTCATGCTCGCCGTCTTCATCTTCTTCCTCGTCGCCCGCTTCCATCACGAGGTCAGCCAATACTTCAATGACCCGGCTGTGGTCGACTACGTCGCCGCCGGCTCCCCCGCAGCCCGCGATGGCATGAGCGCCGGCGATACCATCCTCAGCATCAACGGCCGAGAAAACCCGACCTGGCTCCAGGTGATGGAAGAAAGCGCCCTCGCCAGCAACAAAACTGTCCCACTCTCTTTCCTCCACGGAGGCAAGACGGTACAGACCACCCTCACCACGCCCCCCATGGACGCCGCCGGCGAACCCAGCGAGACCATGCTCGGGGACATGGGCTTTCTCCCCCGCGAACAGTCTGTCCCCATTGCCGTCCGCGAGGTAGCCCCCGACACCCCCGCCCAGCAGGCCGGCCTGCAGCCCGGTGATCAGGTCCTCCGCATCGATAACCTGTCCCTCCACTCCGTAGGCACACTGCTCGCCTACCTCAAAGACCGCAACGGCGCCCCCGCCATCCTCACCATCCATCGCGGCACGCTGACCTTTCCACTTCCCATCACCCCCCGTAAGTTCCCTGACAACAAGGGTGGCAGTGAGTTCAAACTCGGTTTGGCGATCGCGCCCGTTCCCAGCCAGATCGTCAATCTCTCCTTCGGCAAGGCAGTCCAGCAAGCCATCACGGACAGCGAAGAAAGCTCCACCCTCATCCTCCGCACGCTCAAAGGCATGTTCACCCGCGAAGTCGCCGTCAAATCCGTAAGCGGCCCCGTAGGCATGGCCCAGATGATCGACATGGCCGCCCAGTCCGGCTACTGGACCCTCGCCGGCCTCATGAGCATGATCTCGATCAACCTCGGCATCCTCAACCTCATGCCCTTCCCCGTCCTCGACGGCGGCATGATCCTCTTCCTCCTCATCGAAGCCATCATGCGCCGCGACGTCAACCTCGCCATCAAGGAACGGGTCTACCAGGTAGCCTTCGTCTGCCTCATCCTCGTCGCCGTCATGGTCATGTACAACGACATCATCAAACTCCACCTAAGGCACTAAACGCCCCCCCGATTCCCCGAGCCCCGATCCCCG